>JAZNZB010000092.1:0-7268 GCA_045594705.1 Eubacteriales bacterium | reverse complement strand
CAGGGGGAATCTAGCAGGGGGGGGGAGGTGGGGGGGTGTTTTGTATGAAGGACCGTCGGGGACGCCGGTCCCTACGAGGGTGATTGGTGCAGGATGGATGGACATTACTCTGTAACTCCAAATTCTCCCTCTTGCCAAAGTGCTTGGCTTGTGATATGATAAAATACAGAAATATTTTCCCCAAACCGTGACCGATCGGCTTTTTTCGGCGTCTATATAGGTAGAAGATCTTCAGAAAATGACCAAAGGAGGTGCAGCATGGCAAGTAAGGAGACGAGTGGGCTTTTGAGCGACGAGCAGATCATTGATCTGTATTTTGCCCGCGAGGAGCGCGCGATTGCCGAGACCGACAAAAAATACTGTCAATACCTGCACGCGGTCGCGTACAACATCTTGGCAAACGACCAGGATGCCGAGGAATGCCTGCAGGATACGTATCTGCGCGTGTGGAATGCCGTGCCGCCCGAGCGGCCGAGGATTTTTCACGCATTCTTGGCCAAGATCACGCGGAATTTGTCGTTGAGTCGCTTCAAGGCTGCAAGACGGCACAAAAGGTACGCATACGAGGTCAGCCTGTCTCTGGACGAGCTGGGCGAGTGCGTTTCCGCTGACACAGAGTTTGCGCAGCAGATCGAGTCTGCCGCCATTGCTTACGTGATCAACCGTTATCTTGGCAGCATTCCCGACCGCCGCATGTACGTATTTGTCTCGCGCTATTTCTATATGCTGAGTGTGCCGCAGATCGCAAAGCGGCTTTCTTGCAGCGCGTCCTTGGTCAAAAAGGAGCTTGCTATCATACGCAGCGAGCTGCGATCAGAGCTTGAAAAGGAGGGGATCGACGTATGAAAACCGAAGTGTTACTGGACGCGATCGGACAGATCGACGAAGAGATATTGGAGCGACACCGCAAGATCGATCTGCGCCTTGCGCGCAGGTATGCGCAAAAGAGAAACGTGCTGCGCATTTTGAGCGTTGCGGCGTGCCTTGTTTTGGTATTTGCCCTGTGCCTGCCCCTGGCGGCCTTGGCGCATCCTGTGGGCAGAGCCGCGCTGCAGGGGGATTTTGAACCGCTGGCAGAGCAGCTATATCAGATTGAGGGCTATGAGCACTGGCAAAAGCAGACGGCAAATATGCTGGAGCAGCTATTGCCGGGTGGACTTTACGCGCAGCTGCAGAACACGCCCATCTTCCATGCGCTGATGCAGCCGCGTTTTCCGGATCTTACCGTGGAGGATACCTTTGAGCAAGGACTGCCTTACCATTTGTATTTCCTTTCCAACGGTGACGGCACTTGTACGCTCAAGTACGTGACCACCGACCCCGAATATGCAGGGGATTTTGTCATAGAGATCCCCGAGACCTCGCCCGAAGGCGACGTGGTGACGGCGATCCATCTTGCGCAGACCACCAGAGTCAAGCAATCGCCGCATGCGGATTTCCCGTACGTCATGACGGTTGCTACCATGAATGAACTGCTGCAGACTGCTCAGAATAACAATATCAGCGGTTTTGATGCCGCAAAGATGACTGCGTATTACCTGAAATTGTCGATCAACGCCCCGGGGAATAAGTACGATTCATCTATGCTCGATGCATTTCCCATTGTTGCCCTTGGCGATATTTACGTGTTTGACTCGAATGCGGGAGTCACCGAGACCGAAAAGGTGTACGAATATCTGACCGAGTATGGCGGCTGGAATGAGGAGAAGTATCAAGCAAGCGTTGACGGGATCATGGCGTTGGCTAAGCAGAGCTCGAGCCGTGAGCAGGCAGAGCTTGCCCTGAGTGTTTTGCGTACAGCCGATCTGCGCGGCACTGTGGAGATCTCGATTCCCGCTACCGTGCGCTCGATCGATCCCCAAACCTGGCTTGCACTTTCGGGGCTTGAAAACGTGACGGTGGCAAAGGATCATCCCACGCTGAAGATGGTGGACGGTTGCCTTGTGGATACCGAAACGGGAACGCTCAAGCTGTATTTGAGAGATGACGGGGGATTCCCCGAGGGTATGGATATCCGCGTTCTCGATTCCTATGCGTTTGCGTTGTGCGACTTGCAGCCCAACGTGGAGGGTGCACAGAATCAGATTGACCTGCATCTGCCCGAGAGTGTTGTGGAAATCAGAGACGATTGCTTTGCAGGCATGGCCGCAGAATATGATTGGGAGGTCAACATCTATTTGCCCAAGTCTTTGCGCTATTTTGGCAGAGAAGCGCAGGATCAGTATGACGCAATTCTGGTCTATCACTATCCGGGAACTCTAGCAGAATGGGAGAATGACGTTGTTTTTGGAAAGGCAGAAAAGATCGACTTTGTCTATCTGCTTCCCGAGGATGCAGAGGAGCCGATCAAGTTCTTCTTCCCGACCAAGTAAAAAATGAGCGGCACCGCTTGGCGTGATACTCTTAACGGAGTATCACGCCAGTTCTATTCGCCCTTGGCGAGTGATATTGCTACGCAGTGATATTCGGCTTATGCCGAGTGGTATTCGCTTCGCGAGTTTATGGGCGAATAGAATATCACTGAAGCCGCAAGGCTTCAATATCACTATTGCGGTAGCAATAATATCACTCTTTGCGAAAGCAAAGAATATCACTAAAAAAGCAGAAAAAGAGAGAGTCTTACGGAATTTTGCTTCCGAAGCACTCTCTCTTCTGTTTTTATTGCAAGTTTCACATTTGTTTTACAAATGCATCGGGCTGCGCCCATACCCCTATCTTATTTCTCCGATAAGGACCTCACCCATTTTGCGGTGCCGCCTTTAATTTCTCTTGCAAACCGTTTTCCGGTATGCTATAATAAAGCAAAGGAACAAACGGAGGGAAGTATGCAACCAAAGTTTATCTGTCATCCCGATTTTGCCGCCGTCGTGCCGCAAAATCCCTTTCATAAACAGTTTGGCGAGCACGTGCCCACGGTGCAGGATCCCGCGCTGCAAAACAGACATATTCTGTACCGCCGCAAGGCCGTACTGCCCGCGTTTGAAAAGGCGGTGCTGCGCGTCTCTGCAGACGATTACTATAAGCTTTATATCGGTGGCCGCTTTGTGACCATGGGGCCCGCTCCCGCTTATCCGCAGAATTATTTTTACAACGAGATCGACGTCACACAATACCTGTCCGAGGGCGAGAATACCTTTGCACTGCATACGCTGTATCAGGGACTGGTCAATCGTGTGTGGGTATCGGGCGAAGGGCGGCACATGCTGTATTTTGATCTGTACCTGGACGGCGTGCAGGTGCTGGTCAGTGACACGGACTGGCTGTGCGCCGATCATACGGCTTACACCGCTACGGGCAAGGTGGGCTACGATACTGCGTTTTTGGAGCGGTATGACAGTCGCGCGCCCGAGGTCGGCTTTGCAGAGCCGGATTTTGACGATTCTGCATGGCAGCATGCGTCCGTTTTTGCATCTGCCGACTATATCATGCAAAGGCAGCCCACCGCACAGCTTGACGTGTATCGCGCAGAGGCTGTCAGCGCAATGCCGATTGAAGGCGGCGTGCTGCTGGACTTTGGCCGCGAGGCGGTTGGGTATCTCGCGCTGACCGTCAAGGGCTGCGCGGGCGATATCGTCACGGTGCGCTGTGCCGAGGAGCTTGACGAGCAGGGCAGGGCGAGATACAAAATGCGCTGCAACTGCACCTATGAGGAAGAATGGGTGCTTTCGGGCGGCAGGGATACATTGGATCAGTTTGATTACAAGGCCTTCCGCTATGCCGAGGTGCTGTTGCCCAAGGGGGCGGAGCTGCTGGATGCGGCTATGACCGTGCGGCATTATCCCTGCGTCGTGCGTGCCGAGTATCCAAAGGACAATGATGCGCTTTCCCGTGTGCTGTGCCTTTGCGCGGACACGGTCAGGTATGGCACGCAGGAGATCTTTCCCGATTGCCCCACACGAGAAAAGGGACAGTATCTGGGTGACGTGTCCATCTCTGCCCGCGCGCAGGCAACGCTGACGAGGGACAGTGCCATGATCAAAAAGGCGATTTTGGATTTTTGCGCTACGTCCTGCGTCTGCCCCGGACTTTTAGCAGTATCCACAAGCTCGTATATGCAGGAGATCGCGGATTATTCGTTGCAGTTTCCCGCGCTGGTTTGCTGGGTGTACGCCATGGACGGTGACGTTGACTTTGTCCGCAAGGTCGAGCCTTATGCCACAGGGGTGTATCAATACTTTTTGCGCTATGCGGATGCCGAAGGCTTGCTGGACGGTGTAAGCGACAAATGGAACTTGGTGGACTGGCCTGCCAATCTGCGCGACGGTTATGACTTCGAGCTGCCCTCGGGCGGTGTGCCGAACGGTGTGCATAACGTCATCAATGCCTTCTGGTGCGGATTTTTGTCTGCCATGGACGAGATGTATGCCATTCTCGGCAAGCCTGCTACGGGCATGACCGAGCGCGTCAAAAAGGCATTTGTCAACGCCTTTTATTCGCCTGCACTCGGGCTTTACACAGACGCGCCCGGCAGCAGCCATGCGTCCGTGCATTCCAATCTGTTGCCGCTGCTGTTTGATATCGGTACCGAGGATGCGGCATTGAAGGACCGCCTTTGTGATTACGTGGAGCAAAGAGGGCTTGCGTGCATGGGTGTGTATATGGCGTATTTTGCGCTGGCGGCTCTGGTCAAGCATGACCGATACGAGTCTGCTGTGCGCCTTGCCACCCATCCCGCGTGCTGGCTGAACATGCTTGCACAGGGCGCGACCACCACATTTGAGGCGTGGGGCAAGGAGCAGAAGTGGAATACCAGCCTGTTCCACCCTTGGGCAAGTGCGCCCCTGATCGTATTTGCAAAAAATACCCGTGTATATTGATGCGAAAATTCTTGATATTCGATTTTTGATATGCTATAATGAAATCAACAATTCAGAAAGGAAACAAGCCAATGAAATCCTTTGCAAAAATTTTGTCAATTTGTTTGTGTGCGATGGTGGTGACCGCGGCCATCTCCACTGCCGTAATTGCCGCTAACGCGCCCACGGGCATGGAAAAGAGTGCAACCGAGGAGATCCTGGTTGGCGGACAGGGTACGGGCGTATCTTTGACTCAGTATTCGCTGACTGCGGGATCTGTGTATGCGGATAGCGCAGCGGGTCTTGTCAACGTCATTGAGATCGATCCCAATGACCCGGACGTATCCTTGAAGGTGCTCAACTGCGGTGATTACACCTGGTCCAAGGACACCATGGGCAATGCTGCCAACAAGGCCAACGAGCAAAGTGCGGGCGGCGTGTTTATCGCTGCGATGAACGGGGATCCCTGGATCGTGTACCATACCGACTACGACGGTGACGGTGAGACTCCGACAGGCCCCTCGGTCAAGCACGTGTCGGTTTCCAGAGGTCTGATGATCAAGAACGGCGAGATCTGGGCGACGGCACAGATTTCGGACGAGAACTATCTTGCCAAGAAGGATAACGTAGAGCGCGGTACACCTGCGGCAAATCAGCCGATCTTTGGTGTCAAGAGCGACGGCACGGCTGTCATCGGCTGCCCCGCAATTTCGATTGAGATTCAAAACACAAGCAAGGCGCAAAAGACCACGGCAGCAGGTATCAACCGTCTGCCCGCGCCCAACTCCACCATTCTGTATAATCACCGCGTAGGGGAGTCCATGGCGTATGAGGATGCATATGAGATTTATTTGCGCTGCGAGATCAATACCTCCTATGGCACGACCGCGTTTGGGATTGACGAGACCGTGACGGGCGTGGTCACGCACATCTTTGAGAGCGGCGACAAAAGCGAGCGTCCGCTGCCCGATGCGCGGACAGTCATTATTTCCGCAAGAGGTAAGGCAATTGATGCGCAAAAGGGCAAGTATGCCGTGGGTGACACTGTGAGTATCAAGTGCTCGGTCACCTCGGATAAAATTCGCTTGAGCAACGCTTCGGATTGGAGCGACGTTGTAGAAGCAACCGGCGGCTTTTATACGCTGATCGAAAAGGGTGTACATAAGGGTCAGGAGCTGACCACCAATTATCCTTGCACCATCGTGGGCGTCAAGCAGGACGGCACCATCATGCTGATCTCCACCACCACACAGGCAGACGGCTCACGCGCCGCATGTCAGATGAAGAATATGCAGGAGCTTGTCGCAGAGCTGGGCTGCTATACCGCTATTATGTTTGACGGCGGCGGATCGACCCAGATGGTCACGCTGGAGGGAGATACCTTTGTCAGAAGAAGTGCTGCCTCGGACGGCAAGAATGCAGTCCGCGCGGTCATCAGCGGCCTGGGTGTCTGGTACAGTGGCAAGGACGTTCCCACCACCAACAGTGACGTTTTGGGTATCAAGTTCTTGGATGGCCTGGGCCTGGAGTCCACATTCGGACAGGTCGAGGATACGAGCGGCCCGCACATTGAGGGCGATCCTTCCTGGTCTTATTACTACGTTGGCGACGTTTCGTACGTCAACGGCAAGGGTGTGAACGGTACGGACGATCCCTACACCGAGCTTGTGGGCATGAGAAATCCGGGTTACAGCTCGGATTGGTCCAACGATCAGAAGCTGGCCGAGGCGCGTCAGCCCGCAACGCTGGACGGCTCAACTCTGACGCTGGGCGAGGACTGCATGCTGACCATCAGCGGCTACGCATTTGCAAACGGCTCACAGAAAAAGATCATTTATTCGCTGGATCAGAAGACCTGGTACGTCGCCAAGGGCGGCACCTTCTCGGATGCACCTGCCGATCTTGTGCAAAAGGTGATGACAAACGGTTGGATCAAGACTGCCTCCGCAGGCAACGCCGTATTTGAGAACGTAGGCGTGGATCTGAGTGAATATCAGGGTCAGACCGTGACCGTGTCCTTTGCGGTCACTCCGGGTGCGGATGATAAGGCACTGCATTTTCTGACCATTGAAAACGTGGTCGTTCCTGCGCCTGCCCCCACCACCGAGGAGACCACCGAGCCTGTCACAGAAGAGCCGACCACCGAGCAGGTGACTGAGCCTGTGACGCAGACTCCCACCGAGCAAGTGACCGAGCCCGAGGCCGAGGGCGGCTGCAAGTCGGCAACCCTGGGTGGCGCGTTTGTGATCGCATGCGTCACGCTCAGCGCAGTCATGATCAAAAAGCGCAGAGATTGATATGAAAAAGACTGAGAAATCAGGCTGACTAATTAGCGGAGAAATTGACACGGAAACTGTATCAAAAGCAGTTTCCGTGTTGTATATTTCATGTGAAAAATCAACAACCGCAGGGGACGGCGCCCTCGACGCCCCGGGTAGGCACAAACTAACTCATGCATTGCAAAAAGTTAGC
>JAZNZB010000091.1:0-28339 GCA_045594705.1 Eubacteriales bacterium | reverse complement strand
CAGAACCTATTGCATTGCGAAAAGATTTGTTCATGTAGGGCGGGACGTCGAGGGCGCCGTCCCCTACAAATATAAACCTGCGGGGTTGAATAAACCTTTCACAAAAAAATGAAGGACTGCATCCGTGTGATACAGTCCTTGTTTTATGCGTATTTCCCGCTAATTCATCAGCCCCTTGGGGCTTCTTTTTGTTTTCCCCTGTTCTCTTACTCTGCCTGCAGGGTAATGGTCAGCTCAAATGCACCGTCAAAATAATACTCGGTGGTATCTGCCGCATATCCTGCGGGAACGCTTGCAAGCGTAACGTGGAAGTCGCTCTCAGCCTCGGTCAGGGTCACAATACCCTCGGCATTGGTGCCTACGGGCATGCGGCAGCCGTTTGCATCACAGAACTGTACCGCAACATCGGCAACGGGTGCGCCGTTTGCATCCACAACCTTGACGGTGTACGTGACCTTATCATCCTCGGTGGTCACCTCTGCGGTGGTCTCTTCAGGCGTGGTCACCTCGGGTGCAGTGGTCTGCTCTGCGGGTGCGGTGGTCTCGGCAGCAGTCGTCTCTTCTCCTTCACCGCCGTCACAAGCAACAGCAGTCAAAGCAAGCGTCAAAAGCAGCGCGCAGGCTGCAAAAAGCATTGCAATTCTCTTGAAATTCATGTCTTTTCTCCTTTATTAATATCATTAAATCACTTCAAATACACGCAAGCAAACAGGAATGCGTTGGCCGGTTCAAGCGCCACGCCCCCAAACAGATACATGGGAGATGCAGGATCATACCAACCCATATAGTCGCCTACGGCAACCAGCATATCGCGCAGCGTGTTATCCAGCGGATAATAGCCGCCGTCAGCAACCTCGTTATACGCCCAGATCAGCTCGTTGTAGCTATCCTTGGAAAGCAAATTGCCCTCTTCATCGTATACGTACACGCCAAGACGCATGTTGCTGCACACGGTGGTCAGCGCGTCCATATACTTGGAATCGTTGTTCAAGTTGACCAGCACTACGGGGCCATCCTCACTGCCCACGTGATAATATCCGTCGCCCTCGTTGTAAACCAACGAGATCTCCGCGCCATCCACGGCAAAGTCCGTGATCTCTCCCGCGCCCAGCGTATACTTGGGCAGCGTGCGGTCCGGCATCAGATCATTCCAGGGGATATCATTGACCGTAGTCTCTCGCTCACCTGCGTACTCCACGCTCAGCGCGCAGCCCGCAACCGTTACGTCCTCGCTCATAACACCGATGACAAACGCGTAATTGTAGACCATATCGTCGTAAACGTCCACGTAAATCGCATTGTTTTCCTCCGGCACAGTCGATTCGGTCAAGACAAACGAGGTAGAGCCGTAATAGCCGATCGACATCGGCAGATCCTCGGAGACAGACAGCTTGAACCTGCCTTCACGCGGTGCAACAAACAAAAAATACGTCATATCGCCCGAATTGAGCGTTGCCCAATAGCAGCCCTCGGAAATTCTGCGCGCCATGTAGGAAATATGATCGTCCGCGCTTGCGCTGTAAGCGTAAATCTCCTCGCCCGCGCCGGGCAGACCGTACAGTCTGATCGAAAGCTCTCGACTGTCGGGGGTCAGCACGCAGCCCGCAGGGTCGTACGTCTCACCCATCAGATTTGCAATTTTCACAGTGTACGTGTCAGGCAACAGCTCAGCAGACGCTATGCCGTCGGCATCCGTGGGCACTGCGGCAATTGCCTCCTCCCCCACAAGAAATTGCACCGTCGCGCCCTGTCGCGCGTTTCCGTCCGAGCCCGTGACACTGACTGTGTACAGCACCTTTTGGGGCTCCGGCTCGGTCTCGGTTTCGGTTTTTGCTTCCGTAGCCGAATCCTCGTTCGTGGTCTGCTCGGGTACAGTCTCCCCGATCGTAGAATCCTCGGCAGGCTCAGTGGTTTGCTCAGCGCTTCCTGTGCCCTGCCCCTGTCCACCGCCGCACGCGAACAGCATCAAGGACAGACACAGAAGCATCGCTGACAGTGTCCATATTGCCTTGTTTTTTTCAAAAATCATACAAATATTCCTCGAAATTGATCTCCGTCGTTTATTTATCAACCAGCAATTAAGTTTTCCGCTTTCCGCTCAATGGCGAAAAAGACACCTTTGCCGAACCCCTTTCGCAAAAGGGGTTCGGCAATTCAATTCATTTATGCACCCAGGTGCTGATAGTAGAAGCACAGCTTGGTCCAGGAATGGTCCACGCCCTCAAACGTGTACTTATCCATCAGCAGCTGCAGCAGCTCGGCAAGCTCGGCGTCAACCGCCACGCAGCCCTCCAGCTCGGGAGCCTCCTCGCTTGCAGGCAGAATCATGCCCGCATACTTCTTGGCAAGCTCGGTCATATCGTCACCCGTGCCGTGATACGTGCCCGCCAGCACCTCGTCCAGCTTGTATTCCTCGGCATACTCCTCAAAGGCGTCGCCCCAGATCTCCTGCAGCTTTTCCTTGGTATTGTCGGGATATCTTTCCATATAGCTCATGATCAGCAAATCGCCCTCGCTGTACTTGAAGTTGAAGGCATTCATGTTGATCATCTCCAGAACAGAGTGACTGAAAATTGCAGAAACGCTGGTAAAGTCAGCGTAAATGATGCTGCCCAGACTGCCGTCGGCGCGCAGCTCGTGATAATAGCCGTCCTCGCCCAATGCCACGTCAATGCCAAGGCCCACGATCTCATTGGTCACCTGGTCATTTTCGTTTTCAAAGTAAGTGAAGTAGCCGGGCGCGCAGGAGCGGAAATACTCGTAGCTCTCTCCAACAAACTCAATCGTATAAGGAATGGTTCCCGTGCCGTAAACGTCCCAATACGCAATGTCGATATAGTACGGCGTACCGGCCTCCATGAAGAAGACGATGGAAACGTTGCCAAGGTCGGTGTACATTCTCTCACAATGCTCGTAAACCAGCAGCTCGTTACGGTTCTGATCGAACAGCCAGCCGTCAACCTGCTGATCCGCAAAGGAGGTAATGCGATAGACACCCGAGGTTGCGGGAATAAACTCGGCAAGCAAGCCTCTGGGCATGATCACACGGTTATAGGTAAAGGAATTTTCACCAAGCTCTGCGGGGTACGCGCAGAAGGGTGCAAGACCCTGAATGGGGTCAATCAACTGCCCCTCAACACCGTATGCATCGTAATACAGGCACATCTGCAGCCACTCCTTATCGTGACCCTCAGCACCCACGGCAGCCGCTACCTCGCGCAGCAGCTCAGCAAGCTCGGCATTGACCGTACAGATGCCCGCCAGCTGCGAGTTGGAGGCATAGGAGAAGTAATCCACGGCTCTGTCGTAGAAATTATCTCCAACCAGCTCGTTATATGCCATATCAAACACCGACTGCTGGCTGAACTGGGTATATCCCATCAGATCTGCAAGCAGCAGGGGGCCGTCAACAGTGCCAACGTGGTAGTAGCCGTCAGCTTCGTTGAACACAACGTCCACGTAGGTGTTATATCCAAAGCCATCCTCGGCTCTGTCGGTTGCGGCATAACGGGGAATATACGTGGGAGATGTGATGTTCTCCATATCCACCACGCGCATATTTCTGACGTAAACGGTATCCTCGCCCACGTCTGTGTCGCCATCCTTCACGTAGGTCAGTGCAACCTCATACGTGCCGTCCTTGGTGGCTACGTACGGATAGCACGTGCCCCAGCCCGTACCGGGGCCGGACAGAGAGTAGGTGTCCTCACCCTCCACGATGACGTACAGCACGTCACTGTATGTCTCGGTAGAGGTAAAGTAATCAAAGCAGACTGCCTCGCCCGCCTTGAGCTCGACGTCCATATAAATGATCGAATAAGAGTTTGCCACACCGGTATTGGCAGGTTGGATGCAGGCATATCCGTCCTTCTCGCCCAGCACGAAGGGCCAGGTAAGATCCTTATATTCCTCGGATTCCTCGGGGCGGTAGGTTGCATGGAAGCCCTCGCCGTTGATGGCAGCCTCGATCTCGGAGGATTCGGGCATGGAAACGTTGATCTCAACCTCGGGAACAAGGCTTTCCACGCTTGTGTAAAGACCCTGCACGTAATCGTCGCCCGTAAAGTGATCGAATGCGACCGTAAAGGGCTGATCACCGATCAGAGCACCCTCCTCGATCAGGCAGATCACACCGTAGCGGTCAACAAACACCGAGGTGGGGAATGCAGCCACGCCAAATGCGGCGTAAAGTGCGTTATAATCCTTGATCATGGGGAAGGAAAGTCCCATGCTTGCCTTGAAATCCGCGATCGCACTCTCGGAATCGGTACCGTAGGGGTCAAACGCAAGGATCTCGACCTTGTCGCCATAGTTCTGGTACGCTGCCTCCATGTAGGGGAATTCCTCTACACACCAGGAGCAGGTGGTATACCAGAAGTTGAGCACGACCAGCTCCTTTTCCTTCAGGATCTCGGAAAGCGTGTGCGACGTACCGTCGCTGTCCACGACCGTGAAGTCGCGAATGACGTCACCGACCTTATAGGAAACACCGCTGATATTGGTATCCGAAATCACGCGGGATACCACGTAAGCACTGACCGCGCCGCCGACAAACTCATAATAAGGCTCTGCCTCGTAGCCCGCGGGGAGACCCGTCAGCTCTGCAACGTACCCTTCCTTTTCGGCCAGCTCAAGCGCAACCTTACCCTCGGCGTCGGTCACGCCGAAGTCAACAAGGTCAGCCATCGTGCTGTCGGTGTACACCTTGACCGTGATGCCCTCCAGCGCCATACCGCCGATCGACTTGACGTCCACGGTGTAAGTCTTTTTCTCCGCCGTGTCGGAGCCGGGCGTTTGCGTGGTCTGCTCGCCGCCGGTTGTCTGCTCGGTATCCTGCGTGCCCGCAGTGGTATCCTCGTCACCCGTGCCGGGCGTCTGACAACCCGTCAGCAGCACGCACGCCGCCATCAGCAGCGCCAGCAAAAGCGCCGTTGTCTTTTTGAAATTTCTCATGTTCGTTCTCCTGATTACGTACTTTTTTCATAGTAGTGTCAGCCGGAAAAACCGCTTGCGCAGACTCTCCGATTATAAAATAGTTATTGTTGGTACTATTGTATCACAATCCTCAAAAAAAATCAAGAGCTTTGCGGTCATTGTCAAAGCGCGGTCAAAATTTTGTGCGTTTCTTGCGTATTTTTTATCAAAAGGGTTTTTATTTTATGCTATATATATAATTATTATTCACATTATAACCCTTGCGCGCACGCGCGAGATATGATATAATAATAGTGTATATCGACATTTTTACCCTTTTTCAAATTGAGTAAAAGAAAAAACGAAAGGCAAGAAACAGCAAATGAACAGCAAAACATTCGCAAAAGTGATCACGTGCGCCATCGCCCTTCTGATGGTGCTGTCCACGCTTTTGACCATGTCCTCGCTGTCCGTGGCAGGCACGGAGAAAACCGATTACATCGGTCTTTTCGACGGTGAGATCCAGACCAACACCGAAAGCCTGCTTGACAGCAACGTGGTGCACAAGCTGCCCGACACCGTATCGGACACGGACATTATCTCGTTGATCATCAAGACCGAACTTCCAAGCGTTATGGACGCCTACCGCGAATCCGACTCCGACCTCTCGCTTTCCGAGTATGCAAGCTCGGATGAGGCGAAAGCGGTCAAGGATCGCATTGCTGCCAAGCAGGACGAGCTGCTCGGCACACTTGATGCGGCAGGCCTTGGCTATACGCTCGGAATTGAATACAATACCGTGCTCTCCGGCTTTGAGATCCTGCTCAAGGCAGGCGACCTTGACAAGGTTGACGAGCTGTTTGACGGCAAGGCGACCCCCATCGTGGGTGAGGTCTACCTGCCCGCAGAGACACAGCTGGTGGAAAACAAGGTGGACGTTTACGAGACGGGTATCTTCGATTCCTCCGACTTTGCTTACGACGGCACGGGAATGGTCGTGGCAGTGCTCGACACCGGCCTTGACTACTACCACACCGCCTTCTCTGTGGACAACTTTACCGCAGACAGAAGCAAGCTGGGCATGACCTTTGCCGACGTGGAAGCACTGGTCGGCAAAACCGAGGCCTCCGGCATCCAGAGCGGTCTGACCGCCTCTGACGTCTACATCAGTGAAAAGGTGCCTTACAGCTTTGACTACGCAGACAGAGACTCGGACGTCTATCCCATTCAGTCCGACCACGGTACGCACGTCTCGGGCATCATCGCCGGCCGTGACGACACCATTACCGGCGTTGCCCCCAATGCCCAGCTGGTGGCCATGAAGATCTTCTCGGATACCGATACGCAGGCGCGTACCTCCTGGATCTTAGGTGCACTGGAGGACTGCGTGGTGCTGGGCGTTGACGTCATCAACCTCTCAATCGGTACCTCCTGCGGCTTCTCCACCGAGAACGAAAAGGAGCAGATCGCGGGCGTTTACGATCACATCCGCGAGGCCGGCATCAGCCTGGTCGTGGCTGCATCCAACAGCTACAACTCGACCTACGGCTCGGAAAAGAACGGTAACCTGGGCTTGACCTCCAATCCCGACTCGGCAACCGTAGGCTCTCCCTCCACCTATGCGGGCGCACTTTGCGTAGCCTCGATCGAGGGCGCGAAGACTCCTTACATGATGTACGACGGCAAGATCATTTACTTTACCGACTCCGCAGACAGAGCGGGCGAGGCAAGGGAGCTGATTGAGGACATCCTTCCCGAGGGCACGGATTCGCTGACGCTGGAATTCATCGTCATTCCGGGTGCGGGCCGCTCGGCAGACTACACGGGCATCGACGTGACCGGCAAGGTCGCGCTGGTGGCCAGAGGCTCTACCACATTTGAAGAAAAGGTCAACGTTGCGCAGCAGAAGGGCGCTGCCGCCGTGATCATCTATAATAACGTTTCGGGCGAGATCCGCATGAATGTGGGAGATGCGACCATCCCCTCCTGCTCGATCAGCCAGGACGACGGTGAGATGCTGGAAGCCGCAGGCAAGGGCACGATCACCTTCAGCCGCGCACAGACCTCGGGTCCCTTCATGTCCGGCTTCTCCTCCTGGGGCCCCACTCCCGACCTGGAGATCAAGCCCGAGATCACCGCACACGGCGGCTCGATCCTCTCTTCCGTTCCCGGTCAGGACTACGACCGCATTTCGGGTACCTCCATGGCAACCCCCAACATGTCCGGCGTGGTTGCACTTCTGCGCCAGTACGTCAAGGAAAGCTTCCCCGAGATCGCGGACAATGACGTTGAGGTTGCCGCACTGGTCAACAGACTGCTGATGTCCACGGCCGACGTGGTCATCGGTAAAAACGGCCTGCCCTACTCGGTCAGAAAGCAGGGTGCGGGCCTGGCAAACCTGGACGAATGCGCACTGACCACCGCATATATTCAGACCTATAGCAGAAAAGACGGCTCGGTCATGGACAAATCCAAGATCGAGCTTGGCGACGACCCCGATAAGGTGGGCGTTTACGTGCTCAAGTTCTCGATCGTCAACTTCGGCTCGACTGCGCTGACCTACGATATTTCGGCAACCGTCATGACCGAGGGCGTCAGCGAGACCAAAACGGTGGACGGCCAGACCGTTGTGACCGAAGAGGGTTATCTGCTCGAGGGTGTCAACGTGAGCGTTACAAGCGTCAGCGGCGGCACGCAGAACGGTCAGTCCGTGACCGTGGAGGCAGGCAAGACCGCAGACGTTGAGCTGACTCTTACCCTGAGCGACGCCGACAGAAAATACTTAGACGACTCCTTTGCCAACGGCATGTACGTCGAAGGCTTTGTCAAGCTGGACGCACAGGGAGAAGAGACCGTGGATCTGGGTTGCCCCTTCCTTGCCTTTTACGGCGACTGGACCCGCGCTCCCATGTTCGATATCGAATACTTTGAGACCAACAAGGACGAGCTGGACGACGCCATCGACTTTGAGGACAAGACCATGCCCGACGCCTACGCTTCCCGTCCCATCGGCTCTCTGTACGGCGACTATATCAGCTATCTCGGCTCCTTCTACTTCCTCCAGGATCCCGCATCCAAAAAGATCTCCGCAAACCGCGATTACATCTCGCTTTCCAATCAGGAGGGCGCGATCAACTCCTTGGAATACGTGTGGCTGGGCATGCTGCGCGGTGCAAAGGAGATCAACATCACCATCACCGAGGATTCCACGGGAGAGGTGGTCTTTGAGCGTAAGGAGGAGTGGATCCGCAAGTCCTATTCGGACGGCGGTCCTTCGATCTACCCCGCAAACTTAGACGTCGGATTCTCCGCCATTGAGCAGAATCTGAAAAACAACACCAAGTACACCGTCACCATCAAGGGTCTGCTCGACTACGGCGACGGCGGCGCAGACACCAACCTGCGCAACACCATGACCTTCCCCTTGTACACCGACTTCGAAGCACCTGCCGTAACCGATACCGAGTTCTACACCGAATACGACAAGTCCGAAAAGATCAACCGTCTGTACGCAAAGGTCAAGATCTACGATAACCATTACGCTATGGCTATGCAGGCGGGCTACGTCGGCCTTGAGGAATCCGGATATATCTTCAAGTCCTTTGACAAATACGTGACCGCCATCTACTCCGAATATAACTCCACTACCGAGGTCATCATTGAGCTGACTGACGTCATTGACGACATCAAGGCGGGCGCGGCACACAAGAACACCTTTGCGCTGACCTGCTACGACTACGCTATGAACGAGGCGACCTACGAGATCGGTCTGCCCGACGAATACCTGGACTTCTACCTGCCCGAGTTTGCAAGCTTTACCCCCTCCCCCGAGCAGGATATGCCCACGCTGTATCTCTCCCCCTATCAGACCTATGATCTTGAGCCCGTGCTCTACCCCGACGACTCCTGGACCGATCTGCTTGATTACGTCACCTTCAACCCCGACAACGTACAGATCGTCGGCAACACCCTGGTGGCCATCACACCCGGTACGCTGACGCGTATCCGCATTACCGACCCCTATAACAATAAAAACTTCTACGAATTCCGCGTCAAAGTGCTCTCCGAGGGCGACGTGGGCTACGTGCAATACGACAAGCCGGTCACCGATTTCTTCGACCTGACAGGCTACTATGTAAACAAAGCCTTCCACTTTGTCAACTCCTCCGACCGCACTCTGGGCTCTACGGGCGACGAGGCCAAGTTCGGATCTATGGGATACGCACTTGAAATGTACCCCTCCGAATCGGTCACCGTACGCTATAAGCTCAACGCATACTTCCCCGCAGACACCAAGGTCGTGTTTGAATCCTCCAACCCCGATATCGTCACGGTTGATCCCGCTACCGGTAATATCATAGCACAAAAGGAGGGCTTTGCCTCGATCTCGGCTATGGTGGAAATGGACGGCAAGTCCACCTACTACTCCAAGTCGATCAGCATTGAGGTCAAGGATCCTTACGTGACCTCCGGCCCCGTGCTGCAAAATTACTTCGGTCTTGGCGGCACGGTCGTCATTCCCGAAAGCCTGTCGCTGACCGAGATCGGCCAGTTCGCATTCTCCAACTACGATTATATCGACAAGCTCCCCGAGGAGATCACCGAGGAGGACCCCGAGAGCACCAAGATATGGTACATCGGTGACGATACCATCAAGGAGGTGGTCATTCCCGAGGGCGTGGAGACCATTTCGGCCTACGCCTTTGCAAATCTGACCGCACTTGAACGCGTCGTGCTCCCCTCCACGCTGACCCGTATCGACTGGGGCGCATTCTACGGCTGTACCGCACTCAAAACAGTCACCGGACTTGAAAACGTCAAGTTCATCAACGAAAGTGCCTTTGAGGGCTGTGCTCTGAGCGGCTCCCTCAAGCTGGACAGCGCAGTGGCGATTGCCGACTACGCCTTTGCGGGCAACCGCTCGCTTGGCAGCGTAACGCTTTCCGAAAGCATTCAGTCGATCGGTAAGCACGCCTTTGCAAACAACTCCTCTCTGCGCTCGCTGACCATCAAAGCACCCATCTACAAGCTTGGCCAATATGCCTTTGCAGGCTGCGAATCGCTGACGCAGGTCTCGATCAATGCAGCCGTCATTCCTACGGGCGCTTTCCAGGGTGCAAAGAAGCTGGAAAAGGTAACGCTCGGCCGTGACGTAGCCGTCATCAACGAAAACGCCTTTGGCGGCACCAAGCTCGCATCCATTACCATCGACAAGGACAACGCCCGCTTTGTCACGGGTGAAAACCTTTCCTATATCGTGGATAAGACCGAGAGCACGCTGATCCTGGTAGCACCCGCGACCAAGGGTGAATTTGCTCCCGATCTGAACGTGACCACCGTAGGCACGGGCGCGTTCTCCGGAAACGCCAACATCACCTCGGTCGTGCTGCCGAGCGTGACCAAGCTCTCCCCCTATGCTTTTGCAGATTGTACCGCACTCAGAAGCGTGACCTTGGGCGATCTTACGCAGATCGGCGACTCCGCCTTTGCAAACACCGCGCTCAAGCAAGCCCCCTCGTTTGCGCATCTTTCCGAAATCGGTGCACGCGCATTCAGAGGATCTTCTCTGGAGAGCGTAACGCTGCCCGACGGCATCAAGGTAGGCCAGAGTGCGTTTGCCGAGTGCAAAAAGCTTGCAAGCGTCACAGTTGGTAACAACGTGACCATCGGCAACGGCGCATTCTCGCTCAACACCTACAGCAACATGAAAATTGAAGCAGAGACGCTGCCCGAGGACGTCTTTACCACCATCTATCACGTGGCATTTGAGTCTCCCCTGACCTCTCTGACCATCGGTAACGGCGTGCATATCGGCGAGCGCGCATTCCTTGGCGCAGTCAAGCTGAAGAGCGTATCGCTCGGAGACAACGTCACCATCGGCGACTACGCATTCTACAACGCCGCATCCCTTTCGGACATTGACCTCTCGGGTGTGACCTCAATCGGTGCACACGCATTCTCGGGCGAGGTTTACAACGACTACTATGACGACACCTTCACCACTCCCGTGGTGGACGTCAACGGCGAATACGTTTACAGATACTTTGCTCCCGCGCTGACCTCGGTCAGCCTGGACAGCCTGACCGAGATCGGTCAGCAGGCGTTCGCTTACTGCCAGCTGCTGGAAAACGTCGCGCTGGGCGAGAATCTGACTGTCATTCCCGACATGACCTTCATGTACTGCCGCAAGCTCTCGACCGTCAACTTGGGCAATGTGACCGAGATCGGCAGCAACACCTTCTACACGACTGCGCTGAAAAGCGTGGATCTTGGCAGTGCAACCAAGCTTGGCACGTATGCCTTTGCATACTGCGATCAGCTTGTCGACGTCACCTTTGCGCAAGATGACGTGATCGTATCCGAGGGCGCATTCGCCTACGATACCGCACTTACCACGGTCAACGGCATGGATCACGTTGCCTATGTGGGTGATTACGCATTTGCTTACTCGGCTTTGCCGGGCGCAGACCTCAGAGGCGCGACCTACATTGGCACGCACGCCTTCTATAAGGAAAGCGTAACCGACTTCACAGTCAAGCTGGGCTCCGCCCTTACAGAGCTTGGAGACAACCCGTTTGCCATGTGTCGTCTGGACAAATTCTCCTCGATCAAGACCACGACCTTCAACGACAAGGATTACGACACCGTTATCTACACCTACGATATCTCGGCCACCGTGCACGTTATTGACGGACACCTGTACCGCACCGTGCCCAAGGGCCTGGAGCTGATCACCTACACCGGCGATGAAACCTCAGTCACCGTGGCGGACAACACCGTGCGCATCTCTGCCATGGCCTTTGCGGGTACGCCCATCAAGCAGGTCTTCCTGCCCTATACGCTGCGTGCCATCGGCCACAAGGCCTTCTATGGCTGTGACGATCTGCGTCTTGTCACCTTTACCTCTTACAACGCGCCCATTCTGGAAGAGGAGTTCGACGCCGCTTATCACGAAAGCTACGACAGCATTCCCGCAACCGGTGAATATTCCTTCATCGACGTGGATGGCTCGGAGCTGATCAAGAACGGCATCGGCATCGTTCCCTACTACATGTGGAACGCTGCTGAAAACTACTACTCCACCTACTACGGCGCAAGCTTTATCGATTACATAGGTCACGTAGAGTCGCCCATAACCATGGTCAAGCCGGTCAACGGCCACCACTACGATTCCTTTATCTTTGCCCAATACTTTGACACCTTTATCGATGGCAGCGCAGCCGCCGACGAGATCACTTTGGCAGCCATTGCCGCCATCGACGCCATTCCCGAAAAGGTAACCCTTGAGGACAAGGCTCTGGTGGAGGCTGCAAGAGCTGCTTACGACAAGATCTCCACCAAGGAGCAGCAGGCTCTGGTGCACAATCTCGAAAAGCTGACACAGGCCGAGCGCAGAATTGCCGACCTGCAGGCTATGGCAGGCGAGCAGGGCTCGGGCGAGGTACAGCCCGAAGCACCCAAGGGCGTTCCCGTAACGCTGGTGCTCTCGATCGCGCTGGCAATCGTTGGTGCAATCGCGCTGGCACTTGCCATTACCTGTGCACTCATGGTGCCTCGCGTTTACTCCCCCGAAAATATGGCAGCCGCCAAGACGGCCAAGGCAGCCAAGGCTGCGGCCAAAGCGGCGGAGGCCGAAAAGCCGGTCAAGCTCAACAAGCCTCACAAGCCCAGAGGCATGCACAGACGCAACAAAGACGGCAAGGTAGCCAAGCTGCTTGCAAGAGTACCGCTTGACAAGGTCTTTACCGGCATTGCCGTGATCGCCATCGGCGCTGCCGTGGTG
The DNA here is from genome assembly GCA_045594705.1 of Eubacteriales bacterium. Taxonomy (GTDB): domain Bacteria; phylum Bacillota; class Clostridia; order Oscillospirales; family CAG-272; genus SVQP01. The sequence continues at coordinate 15,642 of JAZNZB010000091.1, read as the reverse complement.
CTCATGATCATCACACTCTTCTCCTCTACCGGCTCGCAGTGGAAGGATCCCTACAAGCAGCTGGACAAGGAGGATTATTCGGTCAGCATCCGCTTTGACGCAGGCGAGGGCGAATTTGCCAACCGAGACATTACCGTCATTGACATCTTCTCCCTGAAGGATTACGAGGTGGACGAGGACGGCAAGGTCCGCATCCCTCTGCTCGATCCGCAGGATAAGCAGCGCGGTGCACAGGCATATGCCGTCAACCGCAGCGGACACGTGCTGGCAGGCTGGTACACCGACCGTCAGCCTCGTACCGATGAGCAAGGCAGACCGCTGGACGCTTACGGCCAGCTGACCGAGATCTCGGGCAGAGAGCAGGGCTACATCTACTCCGGGCTTTGGGATTTCGATTCCAACCTTGTAGAGATCGACCCCGAGCGCGTTAAGTCCGGCTCTGACGCTGTGTTGACGCTGTACGCTGCATGGGTTCCTTACGTACAATTCAACCTTTACGACCTCAACACGCTCGATGCCGATCAGAATCCCACGCTCATCCAGACCTACGAGGGCTCCAAGCTCTCTGTTCCCACCTGGAAGAACGGTGCGGTCTCGCTGGGCGGCAGCTTCCCCAAGCTGGAGGGCACGCCCAACGCCATCTACGCGGATGCGGCAATGACGCAGCCCATCACCGAGCCCATCAAGATCGGCATCAATTACGAAAACGGTACGATTCAGACGCCCTCCGTCAACGTTTACGTAGACCTCTGGCAGGGCAGCTGGTTCAAGATCAGCTCGGTCAAGGAGTTCTATAAGAACGCAAGACCCGATGGCAATTACATCATCGAGGCAGACCTTGACTTCTCGGTCAAGGGTGCGCTCTGGCCCACCAACTTCTATAAGGGTCAGGGACAGTTTACAGGACAGATCATCGGTAACGGACACACCATGTCCAATATCACTGTGGTTCAGCCCGCCAACGCCCAGCAGGGAGGCCTGTTCGGCTTTATCGGTGCGGGCGCAAGCATTACCGACCTGCACTTTGAGAACGTGACCTACACTGCAGTCGGCTCAAGAATTCAGGGCTCGACCTTCGGCTTGCTTTGCGGCACGCTGTCCGATCAGGCTGTGATCGAAAACGTGACCATCAGCGGCAGACTTCTCATTGATCCTTCCCTGTATTTAGAGCAGGTTGACTGTGCAGCCTACGGTCTGATCGCCGGTTCGGGTAACACGGCCGGCATCAGCCTCGAAAAGATCAGCGTTGAGGCAACGGGTGACAACAAGAACCGCGTCATTCTGAGCTTCAACGAGCAAACAGGTGAGGTCACAGTCACCGCTCGCGATCAGAACTAATTGAAGGAGGATATGAAAATGAAACAAAAAATCCTTTCCTTACTTCTTTGCTTTTCCATGCTGCTTGGCTCTCTTTGCATGCTCAGCGCATGCGGGCAGCAAAACGCAAAGCCCAACGCATTGGTCGTCATGACCGATGCGCTGGACGGCGTTTTCAATCCCTTCTATTCCACCACAGCACCCGACGCCACCATCGTCTCCATGACTCAGATCGCCATGCTGACCACCGGCTATGAAAACGGCCAGGTCACGGTTGCCTGCGGTCCCGACGAGGCGGTTGCTGCGCTGGACTACGCCGTGGAATATGACGATTTTTCGGATACCACGACCTACACCTTTGTCATCAAAAACGACATTCTCTATTCGGACGGAGAGCCCCTGACCATTGAGGACGTGCTCTTTAACATGTACGTATATCTCGATCCCGTCTACACAGGCTCCTCGACCATGTACTCCACCGATATCGTGGGTCTGCAGGACTACAGAACGCAGACCAGAGGCTCTGGCTCGGACGACACAAGCGAGATCATTGCAGAGCTTGCAAATACCCGCGCCAAGAACCGCATCAACGAGCTGATCAACCTCTACAAGCAGGTGGGCAGAACCGACACGGCAGGCTCTTACAGTGCCGATTACGACACCATGGTGGCCGCCATCAAGGCTGCAGGCCTTTCCAGAGGCTACAAGGAGGCTATCTCCAACGATCACGCATCGGTCACCACAGATCATCTGCTTGCCGACTACGAAAAGACGCTGGCAGAATTCCGCAAGGAGCTGGAGACCGACTACACCTCCGCCTCCGCCGCATACACCGAGACGCCTTACAAGGAAACGGGCGAATTTGACGAGATCACCTCCTTTATGTTTGCAGAGGGCTTTGTGACCATCGAATTTGAAAAAGACCCCGTGACAAACAAGGATATCAAGACCAAGATCAAGAAGGTGACCCGCAACTACTCCTCCGACGTCGTGAATTCCAAGGAAGCGGCTATTGAGTACGTTTACAACCAGAAGATCGACCAGGAGCTGCACATCATTCTGCAATACTGGGCAACCGCCAACACGCTGCTGACTGAGTACAGTGCACAGGCAACCACAGTCATTCTGCGTGAGAACATGTCGGACGACGGCACGCTGCTTGTTCCCAACATCTCGGGCATCGTCTCTCTGGGTCACACCACGGACATCTATGAAATCGAAGCAAACAACGGCACCTACACGGTAGCGCACGAGCACAACCCCGACGGAACACCCGTCAACCGTGACGAATACGACGTGCTGCAGATCACCATCAACGGCGTTGACCCCAAAGCGATCTGGAACTTTGCCTTCTCTGTCGCGCCCCAGCACTACTACGCAAAGGGCTATACCGTGGATATTCCCAACAACATGTTTGGCGTGGACTACGGCTCATTCGACTTTATGGCCAACACCATCCGTGCAAGCGAGGTCACAAAGGTTCCCGTTGGCGCAGGTCCTTACAAGGCAACCAACAGAAACAACGAGGATAACCCGCAGGGCGCGGACTTCTACCTCAACAACATCGTTTACTTCAAGGCAAACGAGCACTTTATGATGGGCGCACCCAAGATCGAAAAGCTGCGCTACCAGGTGGTCAGTGCTGCCAATGCACTTGACGCACTGGAAAAGGGCGAGGTACACTTTGTCACCCCCCAGTACACGCAGGAAAACATCGAGCGCATCAACAATCTTGCCGCCAAGGGCATTGAGAGCACCTATACCGACCAGCTCGGATACGGCTACATTGGCATCAACGCAGGCAAGGTGACCGATATCAATCTGCGTAAGGCTATCATGTGTGCCATGGACATTGACCTTGCGTTGGAATACTACAGCACGGGTACGGCAAGCACCATCTACTGGCCCATGTCTACGGTCAGCTGGGCATATCCCACCGAAAACGGCTTACCCAGTGTGGACAACGGCCACGAATACCCCGCCATCAACTTTGACCGCGAGATGGCCAAGCAGACCATTATGGACTACATGGCCGCCGCCGGTGTTTCCGAGGGCGACAGTCAGCTCTCGATCACCTTTACCATCGCAGGTGCAGACCTGACCGACCACCCCGCATATAAGGTCTTTGAGAGTGCTCAGGCACTGCTCAACGAATGCGGCTGGGATATTGAGATCGTGCCAGACACGCAGGCTCTGACCAAGCTTTCCACCGGTTCGCTTTCGGTCTGGGCTGCCGCTTGGGGCACTACGGTCGACCCCGATATGTATCAGGTCTACCACAAAAATTCCACCGCAACCAGTACCCTTGCATGGGGCTACCGCGAAATTCTGGGCTCTCCCGCCGCTTACCCCGAGGAAAATGCCATTCTGGACATGCTCAGCGAGGTGATCGACATGGCGCGCGAGATCACAGACCAGGAGGAGCGTGCTGCACTTTATAAGGAAGCAATGGGCTACGTGCTGGATCTGGCAGTGGAGCTGCCCGTTTACCAGAGAAAGACCCTGTACGCTTATAACGCAAGAGTGATTGACTCAAGCACTCTTCCCGAAGAAATCAACCCCTACACCTCTCCCTTAGAGCATATCTGGGAGATCGAATTCGCACAGTAACAGAGGAGGAACCAAGCAATATGTTAAAATATATTATCAAACGGCTTTCGCTGTCGGTTCTGATCCTGTTCTTCGTCTCGCTGATCATCTTCACACTGATCCAGCTCATGCCCATGGACTATGTCACACAGCAGATCGCTGCCATTGAGACCAAGGGCGAGGCGGTCAGTGAGGAGACGGTTCAGGCTCTGATGAGCGAATACGGCTACGGCACAGACGGTACGCTCGGCGGCATCATTCGCGGATATTTCACCTGGCTTAAGGCTACGCTGCGCCTTGACTTTGGCACAAGCTTCAAGTTCCAGCAGCCCGTGGCAGACGTCATTGCCAAGAACATGTGGGTCTCGTTCGCGGTAGCTGCCATTGCAACCGTATTTGAGTTCATGATCGCCATTCCGCTCGGCATCACAGCCGCCACACACCAGTATTCCTTCCGCGACTATTTTGTCACCGTCCTTGTCATGATCGGTATTTCCCTGCCCTCCTTCTTCTTCGGGCAGATCCTCAAAAATATGCTGGCCATGCAGCTTGGATGGTTCCCGTCCTCGGGTCTTGGCTCGGCCTCCATGGACTACACCGGTCTTGCCCTGATCATGGACTACATATCCTATCTCGTCATTCCGGTGCTGACCGTGGTGGTGCTGAGCATCGGCGGACGCATGAGAATGACCAGAACCAATATGCTGGAGGTGCTGAGCTCGGATTACATCCGTACCGCGCGCGCCAAGGGCCTGAGCGAAACCAAGGTCATCTACAAGCACGCGTTCCGCAATACGCTCATCCCCCTGGTCACCTCTTTAGCGGGGCTTTTGCCCTCGCTGTTCTCGGGTGCGATCATCACCGAGCAGGTGTTTGGTCTGCCCGGCATCGGCAACATGGCGTTTCAGGCAACGCAGGTGGCCGACATCCCCTTTATCATGGGCTATAACCTGTTTTTGGCCGTGCTGAGTATCGTGGGCGTGCTGCTTGCCGATATCATGTAGGCCGTGGTTGACCCCAGAGTCAAATTGGGTTAAGGAGGCAGAGTATGGACGAAAAAATCAAAGTACAAAACGCCCCCGAAAAGGACGAGCCGCTGGATAAAAACGTGCGACTCATGTCGCCCGGCCGTATGGTCGTGCGCCGCTTCTTCCGCTCCAAGCTCAGCGTGCTGGGTCTTGTTCTGATCGTGTTCCTGTTTGCCTTCTGCTGGCTTGGCCCTGTGTTCTATACACAGTGGGGTCAGACCGAGGTAGACTATTCGGGCAAGACCGAATACGTACAGACCCTGATCACCTACGTGGATGAAAACGGCGTGGAGCACTCCTACTACCAGCTTGAAGAAACGCACGAAACCACCAACTCGCTTGCCAAGCCCTCATGGGAGCACCCTCTGGGCACCGACAAGACCGGCAAGGACGTGCTGGCAAGACTGATGTACGGCGGCAGAATTTCACTGACCATCAGCTTTTTGACCGTATTTGTCATTGCCGCCATCGGCGTGGTATTCGGCGGTATTGCCGGTTACTTCGGCGGCTTTGTGGACAACATCATCATGCGTGTGTGCGATATTCTGATGTGTCTGCCGGGTATTCCGATCATGCTGGTCGTGGGTACGGTGTTGGACGCATGGAGCAAAACTCCCGATTTTCCCTTACCCATCGAGCCGCAGCACCGCATCTATTATCTAATGGCCTTCTTAGCACTGATCTCGTGGCCGGGCACTGCCCGCCTGGTACGCGGTCAGATCCTTTCCTTGCGTGAGCAGGAATACATGGTGGCCGCAGAAGCCATGGGATACAGCACAGTACGCAAGATCTTCAAGCACTTAGTTCCCAACGTCATGCCCCAGCTGATCGTTTCCATGACGCTCAGCCTTGGCTCTATGATCCTTTACGAGGCCTCTCTGACCTACCTTGGTCTGGGTGCGCCCGAGCAGTTTGCCGCATGGGGCACCATGATCAACGCGGCAAACGACACCACCATTCTGCAGGATTACTTCAACATCTGGGGCCCTCCCGGCCTTTGCATCATCATGGCAGTGCTGGGATTCAACTTTGTGGGCGACGGTCTGCGCGATGCGCTTGACCCCAAGATGAAGAGATAAAGGGAGGGATATGCAATGAAAGAAAAGAAAAAAACCTCCTACCTGTCGGGGCGCGAGATTCGCGAGATCGCCAAGCAGAACAAAAAGGTCATGATGCGCCTGGAGGCAAAAAAGCACCGCAGAGCAAAGGAAGAGGAATTCCTTTGCGAGATGAAGGACGAGAATAATATCCTTGAGATCGACGATCTGCACACCTATTTCTTTACCGATCAGGGCGTGGTCAAGGCGGTCAACGGTGTCTCCTTCGATATCCCCCGGAATAAGACCGTGGGCATCGTGGGAGAATCCGGCTGCGGAAAGAGCGTGACCTCCATGTCTGTTATGCGCCTTTTGCAAGGCCCGACCGGTCAGATCTACTCCGGCTCAATCCGCTTTGCAGCCGAGGACAAGACCTACGATATTGCAGAAATGCCCATCAGCGAGATCTACCGTATCCGCGGTAAGGAGATCGCCATGATCTTCCAGGAGCCCATGACCTCGCTCAACCCCATCTTCACCATCGGAGACCAGCTCGACGAGGTGACCTACATTCACAGACCCGAGGCAACGGCTGAGGAAGCGCAGGCGCGCTCAATCGAAATGCTCAAGCTTGTGGGCATTGCCGCGCCGGAGCGCGTATATAACTCCTACCCCCACGAGCTTTCGGGCGGTATGCGCCAGCGCGTCATGATCTCCATGGCACTGGTATGCAATCCCCGCCTGATCATCGCAGACGAGCCCACTACTGCACTGGACGTGACCATTCAGGCGCAGATTCTGGACCTTTTGCGTGATCTGAAGGACAAGATCAACGGCTCGATCATGCTGATCACACACGACCTTGGGGTCATTGCCGAAATGGCTGACTACGTAGTGGTCATGTACGCAGGCAAGGTCATCGAAAAGGGTACTGTACAGGAGATCTTCAAAAATCCCCTGCACCCCTACACCGTCGGTCTGCAAAAATCCAAGCCCACCATGCAAAGCGACAGCGACGTGCTGTTCAATATTCCGGGCAACGTGCCCAACCCCGTTAACATGCCTTCGCATTGCTTCTTTAAGGAAAGATGCGACAGGTGCTGCGACAAATGCAGCGGTGACTACCCCGAAATGATTCAGGTCAGCCCCACGCACTTTGTCTCTTGCCATCTTTACGATAAGGAGGAAATGGTCAATGGCTGATATCACTTACCTTGGCGCGCTTGCGCGCTGGCTGGAAACGCCCGAGGCCGAAATCTCCTACGACGATGTCGCCGAGGCCGCCAAAAGAGCCGAGCAAAAGGCAGAGGCGATAGCCGCGGACGCGCAAAAAGCCCCCGATCCCGATGCCCTTCTTGAGATCCGCCATTTACGCAAGGCCTTCCCGATCCAGAAATCGCTGACCGGCAAGGTACAAAAGGAGCTGATCGCAGTAGACGACGTTTCCTTTGTGCTTCACCCCGGCGAGACGCTTGGTATCGTTGGTGAATCGGGCTGCGGCAAAACCACGATGGGCAGAACCATTCTCAAGCTGCACCCCTCCAGCGGCGGACAGATCTTGTTTGACGGCAAGGACATTACCAAATATTCCTCCGCGCAAATGAGACGGCTTCGCACCGAGATGCAGATCATTTTCCAAGACCCTTACTCCTCCCTGCCCCCCAGAAGCACGGTCGGAGATATTCTTTCCGAGCCCGTGCGTGTGCACAAGATCGTGCCCGATAAGGAGGTCAAGGCATACGTGCTGGATCTGATGGAAAAGTGCGGCCTGCGCGACTATTATTACGAACGCTATCCGCATGAATTCTCGGGCGGTCAGCGTCAACGTATCTGTATTGCACGCGCTTTGTCGGTCAAGCCCAAGCTGGTCATTTGCGACGAGCCCGTCTCTGCTCTGGACGTTTCGATCCAGGCGCAGATCATCAACCTCTTAAAAGAGCTGCAGCGATCTATGAACCTGACCTATCTGTTCATCTCGCACGACCTTTCGGTGGTCAAGTTCATCTCGGACAAGATCGGCGTTATGTACCTTGGCTCGATGGTGGAATTCGGTGCAAAAAAGGACATTTTCGACAATCCCCTGCACCCCTATACACAGGCACTGTTCTCGGCTATTCCCAATCCCGACCCCGATGCAAAAATGCAGCGCATGGTGCTGAACGGTGACATTCCTTCCCCTGCCAATCCCCCCAAGGGCTGCCGCTTCCACACACGCTGTCCCTACGCCAAGGAGATCTGTAAGCACGTCACGCCCGAATACCGCGAGGTGGAGAGCGGTCACTTTACCGCCTGCCACATGTACGCTGAGGACTGACGCATGGCAAACAAAGAAAAAAAACAAAAAAAAGAAAAGATCCGCTACGTGGACGACGGCTCAACAGTGGTTGATATGCAGCCGCTGGAGGACAGCCGTCGCCGCCCCGGTCAGAAGCCGCGAGAGAAAGGTGCCAAAGGCACAATTCGTGAGCAGCTGCGCACTTATTTTGCGGCAGTCAAGCTCATGTTTCTCCCCATGATGGTCACGCTGGGCATCATTTTCGTCGCCTTTCTGATCACCTGGATCTTCTTTACCGTTGCCAGATAAAAAGCAAAGGAGCTGAGTTGTCAAACTCAGCTCCTTATGTGTTTTATCGGGGAACTTATTCGTCATTCTGCGAGGAGGTCCTTTCCTTCTCTTCTTGGCCCTCGCTCTTTTTATCCTCGTCCTTTTTGTTCATCTCCTCCATATACCCCGCGGTAATCACGCCCGAGGGCAGTGCGATAACGGCAATACCCAGCACCGACGAGATCATGGTCACGATCTTTCCGATCATCGTAACGGGATAAATATCTCCGTATCCAACCGTTGTCAGCGAGATGGTTGCCCAATAGATCGCATCCAGAAAGGAGTTGAAGGTGTCGGGCTCTACGGTATAGACCGCCAGGGCAGAGATCAGAATGTATGCCACAGCCGTGGTAGCCACTGCAAGCAGGATCTTTCTTTGCTTTTTGAATACGTTAACGATCACCTCAAAGCTCTTTGTATAGCGCAAAAACTTGAAGGTGCGCAATACCTTCAGGGTTTTGAGCAATCGGAACAGTCTGAGCAATCTGAAGCCGTTGCTGAGCATAGTCAGGGACGGCAGAATCGAGAGCAGGTCAATCAGCGCAAACGGCGTGATCGGATAAAGCAAGAAGGACCAAACACCCTTCCCAAGCTTATAATCAGCCGTCATCCAACGCAACAAATAGTCCAGGATAAACAGGCTCACCGTAACGTGCTCAAACCAATTGAAGATCGGATAATTCTCCTTGAATGCAAGCGGAACGATGCTGACTATGATGGCAAGCATCATGACAAGATCGTAGATCGTATCGATCTTGTCCCACTTCTCCACCGGATCTACCAGAGCATATAAACGCTTTCTCATACCTTTCATCAGATCTGCTCCACCTTGATCAGACTGGTCTTGCCCGACACGCCCGTGGTATCACCGCCCGTGATGACAATGCTGTCGCCCTTTTCCATGGGCAGCAGCTTGGGTGCCATCTTGGTCGCGGTATAGAACAGAACGTCAGTCGAGGGATACTTCTCACACAGCGCGGGAGTCACGCCCCAGGAAAGCGCCAGCTTGCGGTAGGTGCTCTCATCCGTGGTCAGACCGATGATATCCACAGGGCAACGGAAGCGCGAGACCATGCGCGCGGTCATGCCCGACAGCGAGCAGGCCACGATGGCCTTTGCGCCGATGTCGATCGCCACCGCGCAAGTTGCGTGCGAAATCGCGTCCACCGTGTTCTTGATTTTGAACTCGGTGCCGTAAAAAATATCGGTATAATCAATGTTATTCTCGGTGGTCTCCGCGATCTTGGACATGACCTGTACCGTCTGCACGGGGTACTTGCCCATAGCGGTCTCGCCCGAAAGCATAATGGCACTTGTGCCGTCGTAAACCGCATTCGCAACGTCCGAGATCTCGGCTCTGGTGGGTCTGGGATTATAAATCATGCTCTCAAGCATCTCGGTTGCGGTAATGACTCGCTTGCCAAGCATTCTGCACTTGGTGATCAAGGTTTTCTGCATGGCGGGCAGCTGCTCAAAGGGTACTTCCACGCCCATATCGCCGCGCGCGACCATAATGCCGTCGCAAACCTCGCAAATCTCCTCAATGTGGTCGTATCCCGACTGATTCTCGATCTTTGCGATCAGGTCCACCTTGCCCTCGCCGCCGATCTCTGCAAGAAAATTGTGCACGTCGATCAAATCCTGCTTGCAGGAAACGAAGGAGCAGGCAATGAAATCCACGCCGTTCTTGATGCCGAACGCGATATCCGCCTTATCCTGATCCGACAGGTACTTCTGCTTCATGACCTTACCGGGGAAGCTCATGCTCTTGCGGTTGGAAAGCTCGCCGCCGCAGACCACGCGACAATGGATATTCTTGCCCTCGATTTCTTCGACATGGAAGATGAGCAGGCCGTTGTTAAGCAGAATGGTATCACCGGGTACCAGCTCGTGCACAAGCTCCGTATAGCTGACAGACACGATACTGTCGTTCCCCTCTACCTCCTCGGTGGTAAAGGTGAATTTCTGACCCTCCTCCAAGGTCACGCTGCCGCCCTCAAAGGTCTTGATACGGTACTCGGGACCCTTGGTGTCCAGCATAATGGCAATGGGCATGTCCAGCTCGGCCCTGACCTTTTTGATGCTGTCAATTCTTTGCTGATGATCCTCGTGCGTATTATGAGAAAAGTTGAGACGTGCCACGTTCATACCCGCCTTGCAAAGCCCCTTTAAGGTATCCTCGTTTTGCGTTGCAGGTCCGATGGTGCAAATAATTTTCGTTTTGCGCATATTGTGCCTCCACGTGATATTTCTGATTTTATTATAACACACCCTATACGCGTTTGCAAGCGAAAATCATATCTTTTTACCGAATTTTAATACCTCCTTGTATGGGGCAATTTGTCGAATTTCCGTATATACTGCAATATAAAGCACGGGCGACTAAACGAGCGCGTGCACGGCAACAATGAAAGTACATCACATTCACATATATACAGGAGGCATGACCATGATGACCGTAAAACGCGGTGATATTTATTACGCAGATCTCTCGCCCGTGGTGGGCTCGGAGCAAGGGGGGCTTCGCCCCGTGCTGATCATACAAAACGATGTGGGCAACAAATACAGCCCCACCGTCATCGCCGCGGCGATCACCTCGCGCATGGGCAAGACAAAGCTGCCCACGCATATTGACATATACGCGGACAAGGCAGGACTTGCCAAGGATTCGGTGATTCTGCTTGAACAGATCCGCACGCTTGATAAACGACGCCTAAAGGAAAAAATGGGGCATCTGGACGAGGACGCCATGCTGCGCGTGGATAACGCCATTGCAGTCAGCTTTGGGCTTGGAACGGGCACGCAAAGCGGCGCGGTCGCCTCCAAAGATCCGTCCGAGGGGCAGCCGATCGGTTAAAAATTTGTGAAAATACAGATTTACTATTGATTTTATGCATACTTTATGGTAAAATAGCGGTAGAATTTTTACCGGAGGAATCCAAAATGGCACTTGTAACAACTACAGAAATGTTTAAGAAGGCTTATCGCGGCGGCTACGCGATCGGCGCTTTCAACATCAACAACATGGAAATTATCCAGGCGATCACCGAGGCTGCCAAGGAAGAGCAGTCCCCCGTCATCCTGCAGGTATCCGCAGGCGCACGTAAGTACGCAAAGCACGAATATCTCATGGCTCTGGCTCAGGCAGCGATCCGCGATACCGATATCGACCTTGCGCTGCACCTTGACCACGGCGCAGATTTCGAGATCTGCAAGGCTTGCATCGACGGCGGCTTTACTTCGGTCATGATCGACGGCTCTCACCATTCCTTCGAGGACAACATCGCACTGACCCGCAAGGTCGTGGAATACGCTCACGCACACGGCGTTGTGGTAGAGGGTGAGCTTGGCAAGCTGGCAGGCATTGAGGACGACGTCAAGGTCAAGGCCGAGGACGCGATGTTCACCAACCCCGACGAGGTAGAGGAATTCGTCACCCGCACCGGCGTTGACTCCCTGGCAATCGCCATCGGCACCAGCCACGGCGCATATAAGTTCAAGCCCGGCACCAAGCCTCAGCTCCGCTTTGACGTGCTGGAGGAGATCTCCAAGAGACTGCCCGAGTTCCCCATCGTTCTGCACGGCGCATCCTCCGTTCCCCAGGAATACGTGCGTGAGATCAACGCTCTTGGCGGCCAGATGCCCGACGCGATCGGCATCCCCGAGGAAATGCTGCGTCAGGCTGCTTCCATGGCAGTTTGCAAGATCAATATCGACTCGGATATCCGTCTTGCCATGACCGCAGGTGTTCGTCGCGTGCTCGTAGAGCAGCCCGACGTCTTTGACCCCCGCAGCTACCTGACCGTCGCACGCAGCGAGGTCAAGAAGATGGTTCAGCACAAGATCAAGAACGTGCTGGGCTCTTCGGGCACTCTGTAAAAATGGCCCGTAGGGGCGACCTGCGGTCGCCCGCGAGAGGCTGCTTCTATACGTCCTTGGCGGGCGACCACAGGTCCCCCCTACGAATAAAGAAACAACCTGTCATCACATCCCCGGAGCTGTCTTTCTCTATAAGGCAGCTCCTTTTTGGAGGTATCCATGAAACATACCGAACAGTTTTTAACCAAATGGCACGATTGCGACCCCGACCTGATCATCCGCCCCTCGCAGGTGCTGATGTACATGCAGGAGTGCGCCAACAGGCAGTGCCGCGCGATCGACCTGGATCTGGACGAGATCCATCAGCGCGACGGCATCGGCTTTATCATGAGCCGCATTCAGGTCAGCATCGACGCACCTCTTCCCCCCTACGTCCGCATCTGGGTCAATACCTGGTGTCCTCCCTCGAGAGGCTACGCCTATAACCGTTGCTTTGAGATCGAATACGACGGCAAGGTGTACGTCCGCGCATCGTCCGAATGGGCACTGGTCAATCTCAAGGACCGCTCCTTTATCAAATCCGAGGAGTTTCCCGCAGCCGCGCTGTTTCCCGAGGATGAGATGATTGACAAAGGTGAGCTGCCCCGCCGCGTACGCATCACCTCCTCAACGACCATGACCGAGGTGGGCAAGCGCGAGATCCGCTACTCGGATCTGGACTACAATATGCACATGAACAACACCAAGTACCCCGACATGCTGTGCGATTACGTGCCGGATATGCTTGGCAAGTTTGTCAGCGGCTTTTCGCTCTCCTACCTGCACGAGGCTGCCTATGGCGACGTGCTGACCGTTTTCCGCGCAGAGAGTGAGAACGGTTATTACTTCCGCTTAGTCAACCAGGATGGCAAAACCTGCATGGAAGCGGAATTATATCTGAAAAATATGGAGTAAATGCAAAAAGGCGGCATTTCACCGTCCGATTCTGCATCCGAATCACAAAAAAGAGCAACGGAAAATCCGTTGCTCTTTTCATTTTCAAGATTTGCACTGATTTGCAAGAATTGCATTAATTTGCAAGAATTGCAAATACCTTATCTCTCAACTTCCTGCATAATGAACGCTTCGAGAATATCGTCGGTTCTGATATCGTTGAACTTCTTCAGGCCGATACCGCACTCGTATCCTGCGGCAACCTCGCGGACGTCGTCCTTGAAGCGGCGCAGCGACGCGATCTCGTCCTCGAAGATCACGATGCCGTCACGAACCACGCGGATCTGCGACTGGCGGGTGATCTTGCCGTCCTGCACGTAAGAGCCTGCGATAAAGCCGACGTTGGGTACGTGAATGGTCTGTCTGACCTGTGCGTGGCCCAGCAGTACCTCAACAAACTGAGGTGCCAGCATGCCCTTCATTGCTGCCGAGATCTCCTCGATGCAATCGTAAATAATGCGGTAGGTGCGGATATCGACGCCCTGACGCTCTGCGCTGTCCAGTGCGGACTTATCGGGACGCACGTTAAAGCCAACGATGATAGCGTTGGACGCTGCTGCAAACATGACGTCGCCCTCTGTAATACCGCCGACTGCGGCATGAATGATATTGACCTTGACTTCCTCGTTGGAAAGCTTTTGCAGCGACTGCTTGACTGCCTCTGCCGAGCCATCCACGTCTGCCTTGATGATGACGTTCAGATCCTTGACGCCCTCGGAGATCTGTGCGAAAAGGTCGTTGAGGTTTGCTCTGGAGTTGGCCTTGAAGACCTCTTCCTTTGCCTCTGCCTTTCTCTGCTCTGCCAGCTCTCTTGCCATCTTTTCGTCCTCAACTGCAGCAAACTGGTCGCCTGCCTGAGGAACCTCTGCAAGGCCCGTGATCTCAACAGGAACCGAAGGACCTGCCACCTTGACAGATCTGCCGGTATGGTCGGTCATGGCTCTGACACGGCCAACGGCTGTGCCCGCGATGACGACGTCGCCTGCGTGCAGCGTGCCGTTCTGTACCAGCACAGTTGCCACAGGTCCGCGACCCTTATCCAGTCTGGACTCGATGATAATACCCTTTGCTCGGCGGTCGGGATTTGCCTTGAGCTCCTTGACCTCTGCAACCAGCAGCACGCTTTCAAGCAGATCGTCAATGCCCTGCTTGGTCAGCGCGGATACGGGCACACAAATCACGTCGCCGCCCCATTCCTCGGGAACGAGATCGTACTTGGTCAGCTCCTGCTTGACCGCATCGGGGTTAGCCGTGGGCTTATCCATCTTATTGATCGCAACCACGATGTCAATGCCTGCAGCCTTTGCATGGTTGATCGCTTCAATGGTCTGAGGCATAATGCCGTCGTCCGCTGCGACTACCAGGATGGCAATATCGGTTGCCTGTGCACCGCGCGCTCTCATGGCGGTAAACGCCTCGTGACCGGGGGTGTCCAGGAAGGTAATATCCTGATCGTTGATCTTGACTCTGTAAGCACCGATGTGCTGGGTAATACCGCCCGCCTCGCCTGCGGTGACGTTTGCATGGCGGATAGCATCCAGAATAGAGGTTTTACCGTGGTCAACGTGACCCATAACGCATACGACAGGTGCTCTGCTCTGCAGCATCTCATCGGTGTCCTCGGTCTGGTCAAACAGCTTTTCTTCAATGGTAACAACCACCTCGCGGGTGTACTCTGCGCCCAGCTCCTCGCAGACCATTGCTGCGGTATCATAGTCGATCAGCTGGTTGACGGTTGCCATAACGCCCAGACCCACCAGCTTCTTGATAACCTCGCCCGCAGTTGCCTTGAGTCGACTTGCAAGCTCGCCCACCGAAATCTCCTCGGGGATCTCCACGCGCACGATCTGCTTGACAACGGGCATCTGCTTCTTGCCGCCCTTCTGGTTCTTGCCCATGGGCTTGCCGGGCATCTGCTTCTTGCCACCGCGCTGGTTGCCCGAACGCAGGTCTCTGTCACTCTCAGTGACAAAGGTGTCCAGCTTTTCATCGTACTTGGAAAGATCGACCTCGGTGGTTCTTGTATCTACGACGCGCACAGCACCCTTCTTGTGCTGGCCGTCACCGCCCTTGGGGGTCTGGCCGCGCACGATGGCCTGCACCTGGAACTTCTCTCTGGGTGCGGAGGGAACGTAATCGTCCTTATCTACGCCGCCGCGCTGGTTATAGTTATTATTGGGTCTTTGATTGTTATTGGGACGGCCGTTGTCTCTGCCCTGTCCGCCAAAGCCGCGGTCCTGACCGGGTGCGGGTC
>JAZNZB010000090.1:0-129383 GCA_045594705.1 Eubacteriales bacterium | reverse complement strand
ATATAATAAACCCCTCCTAAGGGTTAGTTATGGGTTCGATTCCCGTTGGGGGTGCCAAAAAAGGTCAACCGCACAAGCGATTGACCTTTTTTGCACTTTCAACGGGTCAAATCTAACCCATTTCGAGCTGCCCGGCATACTGTGAGATTTCATGAACTATAACGGCTGCTCGACATTTCGCCAACGGCGAAATACGGGTTCGATTCCCTTATGGCATCCAAAACGGGTCAAATCAAACCCATTTCGAGCTGTTCGATTTATCTGACCCCCGTCAGATCATAAAACCACTTCTTTCGCAATTCCGAAGCACAGCCGCAAACGGCGGCATTCGGCTTGGCAGGGCAAATACGCAAGGGGATAATACGGTTGTTTGCAGGCAATATTGGCTTTAATTGCTCGTACACGCTCTCAAGAAATGCTTCGCTTAGGTCAAAGCGATTGGATTCCAGCACGATCAGATCGGGTGTAAAGAAGGATTCCAGCGTACTGATCGCGCAAGCGGTCGGCAAAGCTGCCTCCTCTGTGCAAAGCGCATCCGCAAGAGCGTCAGCAACCTTCTTGTGCTCCGGGATCAGCAGGTCACCAATGCGGCAGATTCGCGGCTTTGTTACGTTTCCGCGCATCCAAACCGATGCGTACATCATGTCGGACAAGCTGATAAACACACCGCAGTCGGGATTCTGATATTCGGAAAGCGAATGAAAGTAGGACTGCGCTGCACTGATTTCGTCTGTGACCAAATCGCATTCACGCCGCAAGATCTGCTCGATCTTGCGCAACATATGCTCGCGCGATCTGGGAGAGACGGCAAGCGAGTTGGTAATGCATTGCCGCTTGTCGTCTTCGGGGGCTGTGATCACGGCAAGATAGGGCAGCATACTTTTGTCCGTGTTGCAGGCTCTGCGTACCGAATTGAGAAAGATCAAAAGATTGTCATCAAAAGGGAAAATATCATTATAGTCATGTACACAAATTTCTTTGGTCCGACTGTCGGGCGAGAGAATATGCGCCCGAAAGCGGCGGCATGAAAGATCAAGCACCAAAAAAAGAGGACGCTGAGAAAACTGCAACGTGCCGGGTCGACGCCCGGCACCGGCGCAGGGAAGCTTTTCCTCGATCCATATCCCTCGCTCTATCATGGCGTCGGCAATTTTTCCTGTAGTCATGATAGAAAGCTCTGTGGCCGCGGCAAGCTCAGCACGCGTCACGGTACCGCTTTCGCAAAGGGCACAAAAGCAGGACAAGAGATTTTCTCGGCGAAAACCCGCAAATAAAGGATGAATTTGTTCGGGAGATTGACTTGGTTTATTTGACATGCTCACACTCCAAACTGGGAAATACTGGAAATCTTGATATCATTATACCCGTATTTGCAGCTTTCGTCAAGAGAAAAAAGTCGAACGTAAGAAAATATTTCTGATTTTTCGAGAAAAAATCAAATAAAGCATTTTGCACGAAAAAAATATCAAAAATTTGTGAAAAATATGAAAGAAACCCCTTGACAAAACCCTTAGGGCATGATAAAATATATTGCCGCATAAAATAGGCTTTTTAAGTATGCAAAAATTTGCTTGCAGATGGATGCATCGCCGAACTTTAGCGAGACTATATGAAAGAGAGGTGCTTTTCGTGTTTGCAGTAATTGAAACCGGCGGAAAGCAGTACAAGGTACTCGAGCAGGACATCATCTTTGTCGAGAAGCTCAATGTTGAGGAAGGCAGCGATATCGTTTTCGATAAGGTTGTTGCAGTTTCTACCGACGCAGGCTTTAAGGCAGGCGTTCCCACCGTTGAAGGCGCTAAGGTTACCGCCAAGGTACTCAAGAACGGTAAGAACAAGAAGATTTACGTTATGAAGTACAAGCCCAAGAAGAACGAAAAGAAGAAGATCGGTCACAGACAGCCTTACACCAAGGTTCAGATCACTAAGATCGAGGCTTAATTTTTCGGTTTTTTATGACCAAGCTGGTATTTTTCAGAAGCGACGGAATTTTCTACGGCTTCGAGGAACAGGGACACACAGGGTACGGACAAGAGGGTGACGACATCATCTGCGCAGCGCTGTCTGCAATGACTATGCTGATCATCAATACCGTTGAGGTGGCTTATGCGTCGCACATCGATTATACCATCGATGAGACCACAACCAAGATCACGGTCAAGTCCAAGTCGGCTCTCCCCGAATACGAGGAGGACGATTACAAGCGTTATGCTGTTTCGGGCATCTTCATGGCTTATTACAAGCAGATTGAGGATATGATCGAGGAGTATTACGATTACCTGGATGTAGCTGTCGAAGACAGACCGTACGAGTCGCAAACCGCGTAATTTTTCAAATTCAGAATCCCTTGGATTGGGATCGCACAAAAAGATGGAGGTAAGATCATGTTGAGACTTAGTTTACAGTTCTTTGCTCATAAAAAGGGTGTCGGCTCTACTAAGAACGGTCGTGACAGTGAGTCTAAGCGCCTTGGCGTTAAGAAGGCTGACGGTCAGGCAGTTATCGCCGGCAACATCATCGTAAGACAGAGAGGAACCGCTATCCACGCTGGTAACAACGTTGGTATGGGTACCGACCACACTCTGTACGCGCTGATTGACGGCAAGGTAAAATTTGAACACAAGACTAAGGACAAGAAGCAGGTCAGCGTTTACGCAGACTGATTTCTGTCGGGTCAAACGTAAAAAGGGTGCTGTAACAGCACCCTTTTTACGTTTTTATTTTGCACTGAACAGCTGCTCGCAATCAAGCAACACTGCCCGCAAGCGAGCTGCTGACCGACGAAGCTGATCAGTTTCCGAGAAATCCGGCATCATATCATAGACCACGCGAGCACCGTATTTGCCAAGCACGCAGGGAAGGCTCAAACAGATCTGTGAAAGCTCACAGTATCCATTCGCACATACACTCAGCGGCAGCAGCACGCTGCGGTCGTTCATAACCGCATCCGCTGCAAGCACACAAGCGTGTGCGATAGAAAAATCAGAGCGGCCCTTTGCGTCAAAAGCACGTCTTTGCGAGTATCTTGCATCGTCCAGAAGAGATTGCAGCAGAGCGATATCGTCATTGCGCCCCATTGATTTAAGATAGCTTGGAACGGACATGCCGCAAACTCGCAGATAAGTTTTACACAAAAAGGCGTTGTCATCATCTGTTCCAAGCACCAAGGCTTGCACGTTGCGGCTGTCGGTGCCCAGATATTGAGCAATCAATCTGCTTGTGCGCAGGGAAAGAGGGAGCGTGCCCAGGCCAATTACGCGCGTAGACGGAACCCCAAGAGCATGCAAAACAATATGAGTCATGATATCCACGGGCTCGCTTGCAACCAAAACCACGGCATCGGTGTTGTTTGCGGCGATCCCTGCTGCAGCAGCACGCACCAAGGGGAGATTAAGCTCGATTTGATCTGCTTGCGCGGTTTCATACAGAGCGGGAATTCCCGTAGCCAAAATAATCAGTTTACATCCCTCAAGATCTGCATAATCACCAACCCATACATCAGGGCTTGCACCGTAGGGAAGCGCGCCGAGAATATCTGCCACCTGACCGTCTGCCATGCGTTTGTCATCGTCGATCAGCACGAGCTCATCGAAAAGCCCGCTTTGTGCAAGGGACCAGGCGATGGTACCGCCCGTGCCAAGACAACCGATCACCGCACATTTTCTTTTGCTCTGCATCAAGTCAAACGAGAAAAATGACATAAAAACCTCCACACCACGGTAATATCTACCATAGTATGGAGGTTTTTTGTATGATTATTCACTCAGCGTGCGTTCCACGGCTTTTTTCCATCCGGTATAAAGCGCATTTCTTTGCTCATGCGACATCTGCGCATCGAATTGCACGTCAGGTCGATAGATCTTGCGAATGGCGTCAAGAGAGTCGTAAACGCCTACGGCAAGACCTGCAAGACACGCAGCACCCAGCGCAGTGGTTTCAATGCAACAGGGGCGTACGATCTGCTTTCCGGTTACGTCGGCTTGGAATTGCAGCAGGAACTTATTCGCACTTGCACCGCCGTCCACCTTCAACGAGCCAACGGGTGTGCCAGCCTCTTGCTCCATCACGGCAAGCACGTCGGCCGTCTGGTAAGCCATGGCCTCCAGCGTTGCACGAACGATATGCGCCTTGGTTGCCGCTCGCGTCAAGCCCACGATGCTGCCGCGTGCGTACGGATCCCAATAGGGCGCACCCAAGCCAACAAATGCGGGCACAAAGTAAACCCCGCCATTGTCAGGCACGCTGCGTGCAAGCTTTTCGGTATCTGCAGAGGAGCGAATGATGCCAAGTCCGTCGCGCAGCCATTGCACGGCAGCACCGCATACGAATACCGAGCCCTCGAGCACATATTGTGTTTTGTCTCCGATTCGCCATGCGATCGAGGTCACAAGGCCGTTTTGCGAGGTCACGGCAGTTTCGCCGGTATTCATCAGCATAAAGCCGCCTGTACCATAAGTATTTTTGACGTCGCCCTTGTCAAAGCAGCATTGCCCAAACAGTGCCGCCTGCTGGTCGCCTGCCACTCCCGCAATTGGGATCTCCGTGCCAAACAGAGAATGCTTGGTGTAACCGAATACGCCGGAGGAGGGCAGTACCCGGGGGAGCATGCATGCGGGAATTCCGAAAAGCTCCAAAAGCTCTGCGTCCCAGCAAAGCTCGTGGATGTTGTAAAGCATCGTGCGTGCAGCGTTACTGGGGTCAGTTGCGTGTACCTTGCCGCCGGTCAGCATCCAGATCAGCCAGGTGTCTACCGTGCCGAACAAGAGCTCTCCGTTTTGGGCTTTTTCCATAGCACCAGGAATGTTTTGCAGGATCCAGCGAATCTTGGTCGCAGAGAAGTAAGAGTCGATCAGAAGACCTGTCTTGGCTCTGACCACGTCACCATAGCCTTGCTCCTTGAGTGCGTCGCAGTAATCTGCCGTGCGACGGCACTGCCATACGATAGCGTTGTAGACCGGCTTTCCGGTATGCTTATCCCACACCACGGTGGTCTCGCGCTGGTTGGTAATACCAATGGCAGCAATATCCGCACCGTCGAGGCCGGTTTTTGCCAATGCCTCGTGCGCCACGCCGATCTGCGTTGCCCAGATCTCGGTGGGATCGTGCTCCACCCAACCGTCGTGCGGGAAGATCTGCGAAAATTCCTTTTGTGCCGTGCCGACCATTTGTCCGTCTGAAGAGAAAATAATGGCGCGGCAGCTGGTCGTGCCTTGGTCCATTGCAAGTAAATATTGCTTCATAGTGCACCTCCGCGTATCATTTTCTTCAGTATATCACAGAAAGGAAAAATTGTCAAACCTCTTTACCGAATTCATGAAATATGCTATAATACAGAAAAGAGGTGATGGATATGAATTCGTTTCGTTTAGTCAGCTTTAACATCTGCTCATCGCATTTTCTGCACGGGTACTATACAGAAGAAAATCTGAAACTTTTGGCCCGGAGCATTGCGGACGAGAGCTTTGGCGTGGTCTGCCTGCAGGAGGTGGACAAGGTCTGCGCACGCTCCGAGGGCGTGGACATGACGGCCGAGCTTGCGCGCATGGCGGGGTATCCGTACACGCATTTCATCAAAATCCGCGATTTCCAGGGCGGAGAATACGGCACAGCCATTCTTTCGCGTTACCCGATTGTCAAGGCTGAGACGCGAAATTTCGCGGTCAGGATCGCAACGCAGGGCACCTCCTGCGGTTACGTTGTGCTTGACGTGGACGGGGAGCGCGTGACCGTGTTCAACACGCATCTCTCAGTCGAGAGCGATGAGGCCAACACCGACACTATGCTGTGCCTTGGCGATATTCTGTCCGATTACGTGCAAAAAAACAATGGCAGAATCCTTTGCTGCGGGGATTTTAATACCAATCCCGACAAGATAGCAAAGCATCTGCCAATGTTCAAGTATGCAAATTACGGGCTTTACACTTATGCCGATCGCTCGATTGACAACGTGCTGTATCTCGGATACCATGTGCAAAACGTGCACACCGTCGATACCACGACAAGTCGCGTGACCGATCACAATATGCTTGTGTGTGACGTCACGTTATAAGCTGTTGAAATATTCGCGAATGACATGCTCGGCTGCCGTGCAGCTGCCCTGGATCATTTGCGCACTACCGCCGCCCTTGCCGCCAAGGGCGGCGTTGATTTGTTTGGAAAGGGATTTGAGATCGCGTGATGCAGATCCCATGATATAGCGATAGCCGTCCGTGTCGTTGCCAAAGAAAGCCGCACAGATACCTGTGCACTTGGGCACGCCCGCATTGACCAACAGGCGCAGAGAGAGCATGTCGGGATCATCAGTGAAGATACAGAGATTTCCCTCGGTTTCTTCCAATGCAGCAATTTTGTAGTCCAGCAGCTGACGGCGCAGGGAAGAGATCAGCGCAGAACGCTTTTCGATCTCAGCATCCTTTTTCCTGACTCCTTCAACCACTTCGCTCTGCTTTACCGACAGCATTGCCGAAATAGAGGCCACATCCTGCCAGGTCTTGCGATAATGCGCCAAAGCCGCACTGCCCGCAAGAAAGTGAATGCGCATGCCGCCCTTGTATCGAATGGCGTCCAGCAGCTTGATCAGACCGATCTCGCCCGTCCTTGCCACGTGCGGTGCACAGCAGGCGCACACGTCGTACTCCCCGATGGTGACAAGGCGCACGTTTTCGGTAAGCTCCAGCTTGGAGCGGTACATGGTTGCCGCCAGCACCTCAGCAGAAGGGTATTCTGTCGTAATGGCCACGTTTTCATAGATGATGCGGTTGGCCTCGTCCTCAATTTCATTCAGTTGCTCACGTGTCAGCTCACCGTCAAAGTCCATGGTGATCTCACCGCCTAAGTGAAATCCCACGTTGCTAAAGCCGTATTTGCGATGCATCAATCCCGAGACAATGTGCTCTCCGGAGTGAATTTGCATCTTCTGATACCGTGCTTCAAAGTCCAACCGGCCGTGTACAGTCGCACCGATTTGCAAAGGAGCATCGGTAAAGTGAATAATTACTCCGTCCTTTTCCTGTACGTCCAGCACCTGCGCAACGTCAAGAAAGCCGCCGTCGGCACTCTGCCCACCCTCCTCGGGGAAGAAAGCGGTCCGATCAAGCACCACGGCATATCCTGTTTTCTCTTGCTCGCAGGAAAGTACCGTAGCGTCAAATGCCTGCATATAGCTGTCCTTGTCAAATAAACGAACTGTTTTTTGCATCATAACCTCACAAACAAAGAGCCGCGTGAGCGGCTCTTGTTTCTTAATCCAATAATTTCAGATCCAACCAAAGGTCGGAGATAAATGACAGCAGCTCCGGATTCAGATTTGCGTATGCAAACTCATTGTACGAAGCGGCAAAATCAAAGCCCTCGGGATAAAGCATCTCATAATAGTCGCATTCCTCGTCTCCCTTGCCAAGAGCCTCCTGATACTCGGGATTGTCATAAACCGCGCTATTGGGAGTTGCATAGTAAATGTATTCCGCATTTGCTCTTGCTATGTCGCAGAGCTCACCGTCGATGACAACGTCTGTTGCAAGCATAAAGTTGATATATGCTTCAGCAACCTCCTTGTTTCTGGCGCATGTGGGGATGCACATCGCGTCCATAAACAGGTTGGTGCAGATATTGCCGTCCTTATCTCTGGGGTAGCCAAACTGCAGATTTACATTCTCGGAAGAGTTTTCCATCATGGTAATGCAGTCACCCGCATAGTAAGCGGCAATGGCGGCATCTCCCGATTCCATCATGTTGAACACCTGGTCCATGACGTATCTCTTGAGCAGTGGCTTTTGCGCAGCCAGCTCCTCGTAAGCTCTTGTCCAATCATCACGACTTTCGGAGTTGACGCTGATACCCAGCTTGTACATCGCAGTACCGAAGGCGTCTCTGGAGTTATCAAACTGCAGGATCTGCTTGGCGTAATCGTCGCTCCACATCAGATCCCACGTCACGTCCTTGGGCGTTACGTCGGTGACGATGTTTGTGTCGTATACGATACCGACCATGCCGTAGGTGTAGGGAACGGTGTATTTGTTCTCGGGATCGTAGAACAGATTGCGGAACTGCTCGGGAATATTCTTTTCAAAGTTGGGAATGTTGTCAAAATCCAATTCCTGCAGCATGTCATGCTCAATAAAATAATCGATCATGTAGTCCGAGGGGATGATGACGTCGTAGCTGACCGCATCCGATTCCAGCTTTGCGCGAAGGCTTTCGTTGGAGTCATAGGTGTCATAGTTGACCTTGACGCGGATACCGTATTCCTGGTAGTACCATTTTTCAAAGGCCTCGTTGACGTTAAGCGAGTCGTAAGAGCCGTCTGAAATGTATTCACCCCAGTTGTAAACGTTGAGCACTACGTCGTAATTGCTGTCGCATGCGGAAAGTGAAGCAAAGCAAGGCAGCATCAAAATAAGCGCGAAGATCAAAGAGAGAAGCTTGATACGTTTCATTTGCGCGCCTCCTTTGCATGTCTTCTGCGTGCGCGAGCTTTTTCAAGCTGCTGCTGACGCTTGGCTTTTGCATCCTCGTCGGTGCTGAGCATGTTGAACAAAACAAGGAAAACAAGCACGGTGACAAAGATCACGGTAGCAAGTGCGTAGATGTCGGGCTTGACCGACTTTCTGACCTCACCGTAGATCAAGATGGGCAACGTGGTAAATCCCGAGCCCTTAGTAAAATAACTGATGACAAAGTCGTCCAGCGAGAGCGTGAACGCCATAATCAGACCTGTTACAATACCGGGCATGATCTCGGGCAGCTCAACCTTGAAAAACGATTGCACGGGATTACAGCCAAGATCCATAGCAGCCTCGGGTAAGGACTTGTCCATTTGCTTGAGCTTGGGCATGATCTGCAGCATGACGTAGGGGAGCGAGAAGGTCACGTGCGCGATCAGCATGGTCCAGAAGCTAAAGGTCTCGGAGAAGTGAAGGATCGTCCCGGTGAAAACGAACAGAAGCGTGAACGAGAAGCCGGTAATGATCTCGGGGTTGATCATGGGGATCTGCGTGACGGTCATCAGTGTTGCGCGCACGCCGGGTGAACGCATCTTGTTAATGCCGTATGCAGCCACGGTGCCGAGCACGGTGGAAATGACCGAGGAGGTCACAGCCAGCAAAAGCGTGTTGCGTACCGCTTCCAGGATGGCTTCGTTAGATATCATCTCGGCATACCAGGAAAGCGAAAATCCTTCAAATACGGAGGTGCTCTTTCCTGCATTAAACGAGAACAGGATCATGACCACGATGGGTGCAAACAAAAAGAAGAACACCATAAACATGTAGAAATTCGCAAGGAACTTGTTCTTTTTCATCGTTTTGCCTCCTTTTCATCGTCGCCAAAGCGATTCATCAGAATCAGTCCTGCAAGCAGGATCAGCATCAGCACAAACGAGAGCGCGGCAGCAAAGTGGTGATTGTTGTTGTAGTAATAGTAATCAATGATATCACCGATCAGGAAGATACCGCCCAACTGATTGGAGATGTAGAAGGTAGAGATTGAGGGAACGAATACCATGGTGATGCCGGAAAGTACACCGGGGATAGAGAGCGGCAGCACAACCTTGCGCAATACGCCGAAGCCGTTGCAGCCAAGATCCTGCGCAGCCTCGACAAGGCGGTAGTCAAGCTTGGACATCACGGAATAAATGGGAAGAATCATATAAGGTAAGAAGTCGTAAACCATACCCACCACAACAGCCGTTTCATTGTAGATCACAATATCGGGCTTGGGGTCAAGGGCAATGGGAACCATAGCCTCCGGCAAAAGGGAAAGCAGGTAAACGATGGCGTTGTTGATAACCTCCAGCACCTCGGACAAGGCATACGTACGAATGATAAAGTTTGTCCACATGGGGAGCATGATCAGCACCACGAGCACCTTTTGTGCGCTGGGCGAGGTACGGGAGATGAAATATGCGGCGGGATAACCGATCAAAAGGCAGATCACGGTTGCGATCGCGGCAAGCTTTACCGAGCGGAGAAATACACCCAAGTATTTCGGGGTAAAGAACTCGGAGATGTGCGTCAGGGTGAAGTGCAGATCGTTATCAGTGAAAGCATAGAATGCAACAAACGCCAAGGGAATGAGAATAAACAGCACACTCCAGAGAATGTGCGGTGCCGCAAGCAAGCGCGACAGCGGTCCTTTAGCGGTTTTGTTCATGCTTATTCCTCCTCGTCCACCACGTCGGAGAGGTGGTCCATTTCATCGGAGAAGGTGGAATAGTCGCCGAACTTGCCCGAGTATTCGGACTTTTTCATGACGTGGATCGCATCGGGCTGAATGTGCAGACCGATGGTCTGACCCTCGGCAACGAAGTCCGAGGTCTCAAGCATCCATTTGAAGCCCTGAACATCCACGATAATCTCGTAGTAGTCGCCCTTGAAGGTAACGCCGGAAACAGTACCGATCAGCATACCGTTCTTGACGTCCACCACGTCAACGTCCTCGGGACGGATGACCACGTCAACCTTTTCTCCGGGAGCAAAGCCGCAGTCCAGACAGTCAAATACGTGGCCGGCAACCTTTGCCTTGTAATCGCAGGGCATGATGCCGTCCAGAATGTTGGATTCACCGATAAAGTCAGCAACAAATGCGTTGACAGGCTCGTTATAAATATCGGTAGGAGTGCCGATCTGCTGGATCGCGCCGTCTGCCATGACCACCACGGTGTCGGACATGGAGAGAGCCTCTTCCTGGTCGTGCGTCACATATATAAAGGTGATACCGGTCTCGCGCTGAATTCTCTTAAGCTCCTTCTGCATGTCCTTACGCAGCTTGAGGTCAAGTGCGCCCAAGGGCTCGTCCAGAAGCAGAAGCTTAGGACGGTTGATCAGTGCTCGTGCGATTGCAACGCGCTGCTGCTGGCCGCCCGAGAGATTTCCGACGTGACGCTTTTCAAAGCCCTTGAGATTGACAAGCTCAAGCATTTCCTTGACGCGATGCTCGATTTCATCCTTTTTTACTTTTTGTACTTTGAGTCCAAATGCGATGTTCTCATAAACATTCAAATGAGGGAACAGGGCATAACGCTGGAACACGGTGTTTACGTGGCGCTTGTAAGCGGGAACGTCGTTGATACGCTGTCCCGAAAATTCCACGTCTCCGTCATCGGGAGACACAAAGCCGCCGATGATACGCAGCGTTGTAGTCTTACCGCAGCCCGAGGGGCCAAGCAGAGTGACAAACTCTTTATCATGAATTTCCAGGTCGATGGCACGCAAAACCGGCTCGCCGTCGAACGCCTTGGAAACCCCTTTGAGTCGAACCAAAACATTATCGTTCACTTTGCATCAATACTCCTTTTGAACAGAAATATAGAGAATATTACTATTGTAACAGATTCATATGCAAAATGCAATAGATTTCGCAAAAATCTTTGAAAAATCACGAAATTTCTGTCAAAGGTCTGCAAAAGTGGCGATTTTCTTTTGTTTTCTCTTAAATCCTCCCAAATCCTCGCTTTTTCTCACTTTTTCAAGGAGACGAACAGCATCCCGAAAAGGCAGCAGGAGAAAATAAATAGGGAAAGAGAGGTCGAAGCACGCAAAAGCAGCCATACCGAGATCAGCCAAAGCCCCAGAATGCTCAAAAAGCTCAGCGTGGTGCAAATGAGATCGACGTGCTTCGGGCGCAGCACAAGGGATAAAATACCGTTCAGAATCCTGCCGCCGTCAAAGCCATCTACGGGGATGAGATTGAGCAAGCACAGAGAAATACTTGCGTATGAAAATTCCTCAAACCAAATAAAAGCATCGACAAGCGGATAGGTCAGCGCAAAGCATAACAAATTTACAAAGGGTCCTGCTGCGCACAGCGCGATCATGGACGGATAGGAATAAAGCTTTCCCGTTGTGCTCAGTCGCGCGCCCAGCACGTCAAGCTTGATGCAAGAAAGATTGATCGATAAGACTTTAGCTGCCACGATGTGACCAAGCTCATGTAAAAGAGCTGCCAATAAGCTTGCACTCAGACGCTCAAGCGGTGTCGTGGCAATCATGCAAAACAACAAAATAAACGTGGCGGGGGAGATGGATAGGTTGAGCTTCATGATGTTACTCCTTACTGATCTGACTTGAAAACATTGTATGAATTTTATCTGAAAATTATCAAAAACGGATTGACAATCAAGTGATTGTCATATATAATTGAATTATCACATGAAAGAGAGGGCACATATGAATTTACACATACATGACTCGCTGATCCCGGGTACCAAGTTGCGCAGAGCAGATATGGATGGCCTGACGGGTCTGGAGTTTCTTTCCAAGATTTTCTTTATCAGTGACGGTGTGATGCTGACTCAGATCAGAGATATTTCGGGCATCGACGGCTCCACCTTGCAGAACTGGACCAAGAGAGGTTGGGTGCCGCTTTCCAAGTCCAAGAAATACAATATCGATCAGGTTGCTTACATTCTGATCATCAATATGCTGCGCCCTTGCATGCAGCTGGATAAGATTGCATTTATGCTGGAGTATATCAACGGTGACCTGGATGACGCAAGTGACGACATCATCCGAGCAAGTGTCCTGTATGATTATATCTGCCGCATTCTCGACGCGCTTGTCGAGCAGAATCAGTGCTCGTTCTCCTCGATCCGCAAGGTCATCGAGCAGCAGACCGCCGGTTATACCGAGGTCATGGAGGGCGCAAGAGAACGCCTGACCGACGCGCTGGAGGCTATTGTCGTAGCGTATTACGCAACACTGATCAAGCACCACTCGGACGAGCTGGTCAATGCGCTGGTGGGCAACCGTGAGTAAGAGAATGACGGAGCGGCTGGTTCTGGCCGTGGTTTATCTGGTGTTACTTGCGATCGCAGGTATGGGCTCGTATCTGATTGCGGATTTCCTGATGCGCGGTCTGAATACCATCGCCGTGCTGGAAGAGACGCATGCAGCAAGTGTGATCAGGCTGTTTTTGACTGTGATCATCAGCGCGGGCATTCTGTCAGCCGTTTCATTCTGGGAAGGGTATCATTTTGCGAGCTTTGATAAGGGCGTGATATTTCCTGCGATCGGTATGTCGTTGGGTGTGCATTTCCTGCTCGGTTTCTTGTTCGGCTTTTCGCCGTGGGTCACGGGCGGAGTCATGTACCTGGCAGGCTGGATGAAATACGGAGCGGGGTATACCTCGGAATGCTCTATGGCAACCAAGGACGTCAGCGTACTTTTGTTTATCGCGGCTTTCCTGATCTTTGCTGCAATTTACACTTTCTGCATGAGTTTCCCGCAGTATTACGGAATGCTCAAAAGATTTGCGGACAGGGAAGCACTGATCGAGGAAAGACAGCAGAAAACCACCTACGTGCAACCCTGCGAGGAGTATGCAAATACGGACCCGGAACAGGAGCCCGAAGAGCAAAATCCCTTGCAGTAAAAGGGGAAAACAGAGGGCAAAATCGCACTGAAAAATTTTTCAAAAAACTTTGCAAAAAGGTATTGACAAATTTCGAAAAAGGTGTATAATATTATTCGTTGCCGGTCAACAAGCCAAGGCAGCGAATGCGAGAGTGGCGGAACTGGCAGACGCGCACGTTTGAGGGGCGTGTGGTTCACACCGTACGGGTTCAAGTCCCGTTTCTCGCACCAAAAACGGTACGAGGTGTGAGCCGAGTACCGTAATATGCGGGTATGGCGGAATTGGCAGACGCGCTAGATTCAGGTTCTAGTGGGGGCAACTTCGTGGAGGTTCAAGTCCTCTTACCCGCACCAAAACAAAAGGGATGATCGATAGATCATCCCTTTTGTTTTGGTACGGGTTTTGAACAAGAGGACTTGAAGGGGCGGCGCAATGAATGACAGCCTAAATGGCTGCCAGAACGCCGCCTGACCGAGGCGCGTAGCAAAAGACCGCATCAAATTAGGGGCTTTTGCGTCGTCCCGCCGAGAATCAAGTCCTCTTACCCGCGGGTAAGAGGTTATGAAGGAACTCCTTCGAGCTCGTTGCATATCGAACAGTTAAAATAAAGCAAACTCCGCGCTCGACAAAAGCCATGCATCAAAAGATGCTTGGCTTTTACGGTTCAAGTCCTCTTTACTTCAGATTAGCGAAACCGCGCCTGACCGAAGCGCGTAGCAAAAGACCGCGTCAAATTAGCGGCTTTTGCGTCGTCGCGCCGAGAATCAAGTCCTCTTACCCACCCATATCATTCCAATCCCACCCACACGCTACTTTGAACATAAAAAACACCTTTTTTCAAATCTTTTCCCCACCTTATTGACATCGGATTTTCGATGTGATATAGTAGCATTGTGAAATAATAAGAGGAGACCTTTGATGAAAAAACATTTTGCCTTTTTACTTTGTCTGATCATGATGCTGTCGCTGATTTCCTGTCATACCAACAGTCAGAACGCGCAAGAAACCACTGCGACAACCGAAACTGACTCCTCCGCAAACAATGCCGCTATGCAGATGTACGAGGCAGCGATCAAAGAGGAGATCAGCGTTTTTGACGAGCGCTTGGGTGAGATAAATTTGAAAGGCTTGCGTTTTACAAATATGGACACGGAGTTAGGCTCGTGCAAATTACTCAAAAAAGCGGTACTGGATATCGATCGGGACGGCATCAACGAATTCGTGATTCAATCGCCCGATCAAGAGCATATCATTTTGCGATACGATAACGGTCGGGTGTACAGCTACCGCTTGGACGCCCATGATTATTACAGGTTTAATACCGACGGAACTTTTTATTGGTATGATTCGTTTGAATCGTCGGGGCGTGCGTGCGGACTGAGCCTGATCGTCTTTGTCGCACAAACGCTGAACGTAAAACCCATCTACAGCCTTGAAGTGTCCGCAAATCCCACAAAATACGAATATTTCGTAGAGGGGCAGGCCGTTACGGGAAACGAATACTACGATTATCAACACGATCAGAAAGTACACAGACAAAGCGTGAAGTTTTCTCAATTTGAGCTTGCATGTTCCTATCCCATCTCCGCTCAGCAGGCATGGGATCTGGCAAATGCGTATTGGGATGATCAGGACGGTTGCGCAGAATGTTCAGCGGGAACGGCCTGGACTGTAAGAATAGCGATGATCGACACGCCAAACTCCGAAACGAATTCTTACCGCTTTGCTTTTCTGGTAGAATGTAACTCGGGCGGAGGCTTGGAAGGATATGAATGTATGCCTCCGCATACGGTCCGCGAACACGATCAGATCCTGGTGAATGCATCGACGGGCGAAATCGTCGCGTCCTCCTATGATCCGGACGGCGAGTGTATTTCTGTCGAGCAAGCAATAGAGATTGCCAAAAATGACTGTGATTATATCGATTTTGAGAACGAAGGAAACGCATATCTTGTTGAACATGACGCAGACGCTGCGGCCCCCGATCATTTTTATGTGATCGTCATTCAAAAATACTATGTCGATCACTATTCTGCCTATACAACAAGATGGGTACATAAATACACGGGAGAAATTATTGCTCCGTATTACATAAACGGAAAGTAAGGGTATAGACACAGTCATATTCTCGCATTTCGGGAGTAATTCCTTGGCTTCGGGGTTGTATTCCTTCTGACGGAATGATAGAATAACAGCAACAAAACCCGAAATGCGAGGAGATATACCATGGAAAAGAAAACGATAGGTAAATTCATATCGGTATTGCGTAAGGCATATTTATTGTGATTGATTTTGTTATTTCGGCGATGGTTTATACGATTAAAGCCCACAAAAATTATAAAAAAGCATAATAACAACCCTCGTTCCAAAATGGAGCGAGGGCTTTTGCATATCGTGATATCAATGCACGTTCTTGACATTCACCAATGTTCATGATATAATTTCTTTACGAATCATATCGGGAGGCACCTATGAAACCCAACAACACAAAATTACTGTTCTCATATCTGTTGACCTTGCTCATCTCATTTTTTGTCATGTTGGCGGGGATCAATATGCCCAATTCACCGGCACTTCTCATCTCGCTTACCGTGATCTCTGTCCTGCCGCTGATTGCGTTGGCTTTGAATTTTTTCTTGTCCATGCGTTTTATGAAAAAGCTCAAGAGCATGAAAATAGCGGAAGGGAATGCCTTTTTGCTCAGTCATCGCGACGACGCTGAAAAGACAGCTGCAGAAAAGCTAAAGCAGCTCAGAAGAATACGACATGCAACAAACGCCTACACGGCATTTTTGTTTGTCGCAGCAGCCGCAATTGCGCTGCTTGGCGGTGTGATGGGATTGGAATTCCCGCCTGCAATCGTCATCTGTACCGTATATGCTTGGTTGGTTATGGCATCTGCCGCCCAGCGCATTCATATCAGAAAAAAGATCGATCTGACAAAAGATATTGCAGTGCTTTCACCTGAGGAATATCCTTTGATTTATGCAATGGCTCGTAAAGCCGCGGACGCTGTCGGAAGTAAGGAAGAGATCATCATCCTGCCGAACTGGGATTTTTCCGCGAGCATTATCCGCGACAAAGGCAGATATCTGCTGCGTGTCGGCGTGGTTCTGCTTCACGTCTTGTCAGAGGAGGAACTGTACAGTATCATGCTGCACGAATTTGCGCACGTCAGGGAAGATAAAAACAAGCATTTTCGTGAAGAGCAATACCAGGAATGGCTCAGTTCCGAGGGTGGCGGTGTAGATCGTCTGAGTGCGTTTCTTGCCAATTTCTATCTGCATTTTGGTGCAAAATATCTTTTCAATTACATGATATACCGCTATGCCTGCTCGGTCGTATACGAACTGGAGGCTGACAGCGCCATGGCTGAGCATGGTGACGCGAAAATTGCTGTGTCTGCGTTGCTCAAAACACATTACGACACTCTGTTCTATTGGGAGAGCTGCGTGAATGAAGAGCCGAACATTTATGAGAGCGAAGAACTGAAGGCGGATTATCTGACAGGCAGAATCGAGCTTTTCAAAGACGCAATAGAGAAACGCAACGGCGAATGGAATGCACTTGTCCAAAAGGAGATCCTTGCCAATAATGCCTCGCATCCGACCTTGAAAATGCGCATGGATGCCTTGGGGATCGACGAGCTGACTTTAACAGAAACGCAAAGCAGTCAAGCGTATCTTGACGAAATTCAGAAAATACTGGAATATTCCGAAGGGTTTATCTACGAGGACCGCAAGCAGAATTACGAAAAAGAACGCAAGGAGTATTACCTGGATCCGCTGGAGCGCATCAATGCATGGAAGCAATCGGGTGAGAAAATCCTTCCGGAAACGTATGCTGATCTGATTGCCGATCTCAAGACACTTGGACGGCACAGGGAGGCTGAGATGCTTTGCGACCGCGTCAGAGAAGAGTTGCCCGATTCTGCAACGCACGCAACCTTTATCAAGGGCGCGATGATGCTGTATCGATATGACGAAAAGGGGATGGATCTGATCTATCAAGCCATGGAGCGTAACGGAAATTATATTGAGGAAGGGCTTGATACCATCGGAAACTTCTGCTGTCTGACAGGCAGAGAAGAGGATCTGCAGGAATACAGAAAAAAAGCAAATCTGCTGGCACAGAAGCACGTGGATGAGGATGAGCAGATCTCGTTTTTGTCCAAGAGCGATAAGCTGTCCAAGGAGAATTTGCCGGATGGAATGCTGGAGGATATCCTCAGCTTTATGAGATCCATTGATGAACATCAGATCATGAAAGAAATTTATCTGGTGAGAAAAACCGTCAGCGATACCTTTTTTGCCAGTGTTTTTGTGATCCGTTTTGACGGAGGAACACAGGAGGAACAGGGGCAGATTATGCATAAGATCTTCCGATATCTGGACTGTTATCCCGTGGATTGGCAGTTTTCGCTGTTTGATCGTGCAGATTATCCCGACGTCAAGATTGAGAGCATAGAGGGAAGTCTGGTGTTTAAAAAATAACAAGTATTATAAAAGGATGGCCTGCAGGTCATCCTTTTTCTGCTTTTGATATATGTCAGTTGGCGGATGAAAAAAATTCGTTTGAAATTGCGGCAAAATAACCAAAATTGTCAAAAACAATGTCGCCATTCCTTGAAAAATGCATAAAATAAGGTATGCTTTGGCTTGACAAACGCGAGAATATATTATATAATATACGTTAAGTGTAAACATTTTGATTTAGGGAAGACTTGCTGCATATTACAACAAGTCTTTGCTTTTTCTTAAAAACAAGAAAGGCGGTTATAATCATGGCGATTTCTTTGCGTGGGGTACACGTCCCCCATAGAAAGCACACCAAGGATGCCCCTGTCGAACGTATGACAGAGGTGAAGAGTGTCACCATTCCTATGTCCATGCACATAGGAAAGCCGGCTCGTACTTGCGTTAAGGTGGGAGATCAGGTTTGCGTCGGAACAAAAATCGGCGAAGCCGACGGCGTTGTCAGTTCTCCCGTTTACTCCTCGGTATCGGGTAAGGTGACAAAAATTAAGGACTTTTTATTATCTAACGGTTCTGTTTGTGATGCTGTAGTCATAGAGTCCGACGGCGAGATGACGTCCGATCCTGCGCTTGCCGCACCCGTTGTAAGCAACCGCGAGCAGCTACTTGATGCGATCCGCGAGAGCGGCGTGGTCGGTCTGGGCGGTGCCGGATTCCCGACACACGTGAAATTCAACGTTGATCCTGCTCGGGTTGAATACCTGATCATCAACGGCGCGGAATGCGAGCCCTACGTGACCAGCGACTCCTATACCATGGAGAACAGAGGCGACGATATGGCGTACGCGCTTGAGCAGATCTGCGGGTATTATGGTATCAAAAACGTTATCATTGGTATTGAAGCCGATAAGAAGAAGGCGATTGCTGCCATGAAAAAGCTTGGCGAGCAGGTCAAGGGCTTTTGCAATTTCAATGTGATGGTGATGCCGAACCTGTATCCTCAGGGTGGTGAAAAGGTACTTGTGTATAAGGCGATCGGGCGTATGATCCCCGTGGGCAAGCTGCCCATTGATATGGGTTGTATCGTGATCAACTGTACGACGCTTGCTGCGATCGGCGGTTATCTGCAGACAGGAATGCCGCTTGTCAAAAAGTGTGTGACCGTGGACGGTGCCACTGTAAAAAAGCCGGGCCTTGTGATCGTACCCATTGGTACTTCCATGCAGGATGTATTTGACTATTGCGGAGGTTTGACCGCACAGCCCGCAAAGCTGATCTATGGCGGACCTATGATGGGAATTACCGTTCCAAATGCAGAAGCGCCGATCATGAAGAACACCAACGCAATTCTTGCATTGAGTGAAAAGGAAGCTAAGCTTCCCGAGACTACGGCCTGCATTCGCTGCGGTAAGTGCACCAACACCTGTCCGTTTGGTCTGGCTCCCGCCGAAATTCTGAGAGCTTACGATAAAAAGGATGCTGAAGCACTGGACAAGCTGCTTGTCAACGGCTGTATGGAATGCGGCTGCTGCAGCTTCGTATGTCCCGCCAACCGTCCCTTGGTACAGACCAATAAGCTGGCTAAGATATTCTTAAGAGAAGAAAAAGCAAAGGAGGAGAATAAGTCATGAGCAATCAGGTAAAGCTTGCCGTTTCTCCTCATATTCACAGTGGCAATTCCACCAGACGCATCATGCTCGACGTGCTGATCGCATTGCTACCCACCACAATCGCAGGCGCGATCATTTTCGGTTGGAAATCACTGGTTATCATTGCAGCGTGTGTGATCAGCTGTATCGGATTTGAAGCACTGTTCAACCTGATCACCAAGAGAAAGCAGACGATCGGAGATCTCAGTGCTGCCGTGACAGGCCTTTTGCTGGCACTCAACCTGTCGGTCGTAGAGCAGAATCTCGGTATCACAATTTTCCAGTGTGTCATCGGCTCTTTGTTTGCCATCATCGTAGTCAAGTGTTTGTTTGGCGGTATTGGTTGCAATGTAGTCAACCCCGCGATCGCTGCGCGCGTATTTATGCTGATCGCGTTCGGCTCTATGGCTAAGGCCGGTCTGCCCGTGATCGTAGATACCGTTTCCTCGGCAACACCTCTGAGCGCAGAGACTGTTGACCAACTGCCTTCCATACTTGATTTGTTCTTGGGTCTGCGCGGCGGCGCGATTGGCGAGGTCTGCGTACTGGCACTGCTGATCGGCTTTGTGTACTTGTTGGTGCGCAAGGTCATTACATGGCATATTCCCGTTGTATTTATCGGTACCGTATTTGTTGCAAGCCTGTTTATGGAAGGCTTTGACTTGAATATGGCATTGACCATGACGCTTTCGGGAGGCTTGTTCCTGGGTGCGATCTTTATGGCAACCGATTACGTGACCTCTCCCTCGACAGCTTGGGGAAAGATCATCTTTGCGTTTGGAGCGGGTATGATCACGTTCTTGATCAGATATTTCGGCACGTATCCCGAGGGTGTCTCCTTTGCGATCCTGCTGATGAATATCCTCAATCCTTATATCGACTCCTGGACAAGGCACAAGATTCTGGTAGCGGGAGGTAAGAAGGCATGAAAAAATCAATCAAGTCTATTATCGTTCTCGTAGGAATTTGTACGGTCATGACGGTCCTGTTAGCTCTTGTGAACAGCATTACCGCTCCCATCATTCAAGAAAATCAGAACGCTGCAGCAAACGCTGCATTGCTTGAGGTCATGCCCGAAGGGAAGAATTTCGAAGCTGTTGATCTCTCGGCATATGAATTGCCCGCAACAGTTACACAGGCCCATAAGGAAGAAGGCGGCGGATTTGTCATTCAACTGACCACCACCGGTTACGGTAATAACTTTGTGATTATCTGCGGTGTCAGAGCAGACGGCACCGTCAGCGGTGCAAAGTGTCTTTCCTCGACCGAAACCTTGGGTAAGGAAAAGACTTACGGCGAAAGCTTCACCGACAAGAATGCCGAGCAGGTAGCTGCAGTTGAGACCATTTCGGGTGCTACCAAGACAACGCAGGCTTATAAGGATGCGATCAAGGATGCCATCAATGCCGCGATTATCCTGTCCGGTGGCTCTGCCGATCTTCGCACAGAAGAAGAGATCTTTGCCGATAACCTTGCAGCAGCCTTGCCTGCAGCAAACGGTGAGTTTATCAAGATGCCCGTATTTGGTGACGACGTCATTGACTTTGTCTATGCAGCAAAGAATGACAGCGGATTCGTTTACGTGTCTGATAAGACCTTTATCGGTGTTGATGCCAACGGGGAAGTTATCACCGAGGGTGTAAGCGCGGATAATGCAACGCTTGCCAAGGCTAAGGCAGAGCTTGCAAAGACGCAAACGACGGTTGATACCGCAGACAGCGGAATCAACAAGAATATCACCATGGTCCAAAAGATCGCACAAGGCAACTATATCATCAATATCAACGGCATCGGATTTGCTTATCTTGGTGACGACCATGCATATCAGCCCGGAAGAAATATTCCCATTGAGATCTGTGTTGTGATCACTCCCGAGGGAACGATTCAAAAGTGCTTGACGGTTGCACATGAGGAAAGCGGTGGCTACGGTGCTGTCTGCGGTGAGGAATCCTACTACAGTCAGTTTGACGGCAAAACGTCTGAATCCTACAAAGAGGTGGACGGAATCAGCGGTGCGACCATTACGACCAACGGATATATGAAGGCAATTGAACGCGCCTTTGAAGCCGTGAGAATTCTGGAAGGGGGTGTGGCAAATGAAGAATAACAGCAATCTTGGCATTCTGCTCAAGGGTATTATCAAAGAAAACCCCGTGCTGGTATTGATTCTCGGCACGTGTCCGACGCTTGCCACTACCACTAACGTCGTGGGTGCATTCGGTATGGGGATTGCAGCACTTGCAGTACTTGTATGCTCCAATATGCTGATCTCGCTTTTGCGTAAGATCATTCCCGAATCCGTTCGTATTCCTTGCTATATCGTGATCATTGCAGGCTTTGTTACCATCGTGGAAATGATCGTGCATGCATATTTCCCGGGGCTTTACGATATGTTAGGTGTTTACCTTGCACTCATTACCGTAAACTGCATCATTCTCGGCAGAGCCGAAATGTTCGCAGGTAAAAATTCCGTAGGGAAGTCTGCGTTGGACGGACTTGGCATGGGTATCGGCTTTACGATTGCCCTTGTAGCGATGGCGACTGTACGCGAGGTACTTGGCAATGCAAGCTTTGCAGGTATTTCGATTCCGTTCCTTGAGCCCTTCAAGATCGAGATCATGACAAAAGCTCCCGGCGGTATGCTGGTTTACGGTCTCTTGATCGCGCTTGTGTTTATCATCACGCGCGGCAAAGCTCCCTTGAAAAAGAGCTTCTCTTGCGCAGGATGCCCCTCTGCTGGACATTGTACGGCGAGCGGTTCTTGTAACTCTGATGCAAAGGAGGAGCAGGCACAATGAAAACGTTAATTATCATCCTGATGTCCTCCGTCTTGGTCAATAACTACGTGCTCAGCCGCTTCCTTGGCATCTGCCCGTTCCTCGGCGTTTCCAAAAAGCTGGACCAGGCAACCGGTATGGGTGTGTCGGTTACTGCGGTCATGCTGCTTGCAACGGCTGTAACCTGGCCGATTCAGTATTTCGTACTGGATAAGCTTGGCCTGGGCTATCTGCAGACCATTATCTTTATTCTTGTAATCGCTGCCCTTGTACAGATGCTTGAGATCTTCTTGAAGAAGGTATCGCCT
The DNA here is from genome assembly GCA_045594705.1 of Eubacteriales bacterium. GTDB lineage: Bacteria > Bacillota > Clostridia > Oscillospirales > CAG-272 > SVQP01. Next base: position 106,824 of record JAZNZB010000090.1, on the reverse strand, counting down.
TCACTCCATAAAGGGCTCGGCGTGTATCTGCCGCTGATTACCACCAACTGTGCGGTGCTTGGCGTGGCAATCAACAATATCACCGATGGCTTCAATTTTATCGAATCCATGGTCAGCTCGCTGGGCTGCGGACTCGGTTTTCTGTTGGCAATGGTGCTGTTCTCGGGTATGCGCTCCAGGATTGATGAAAGCAAAGTGCCCGCTCCCTTCAAGGGCATTGCCATCACGCTGATCGCAGCATCGTTTATCTCCCTTGCGTTCATGGGCTTTAGCGGCATTGTGGACAATCTGTTTGCGTAAAGGAGGATACACGAGAATGTGGATTGATATTTTAATCGCTTTGGCGGTTGCTGCTGCCGTATCCTTGTTTTTGGCAATTCTGCTTGCACTTGTCTCTAAGTTTTTTGCCGTCAAGGAAGACGAAACTGCGAAAAAGATCCGCGCATGTCTGCCCGGCATCAACTGTGGCGCTTGCGGATTCAAGGGATGCGACGACTACGCAGCCGCACTGGCGGAAGGGAAGACAGAGCCCAACCTTTGCGTGCCCGGTGCTGAAACCGTAGCATGCGAGATCGGCGAGATCCTGGGGGTCGAGGTTGAAGCACCTAAGGACGTTGTTGCTTACGTGCATTGTAACGGTACGTGCGCTGCGGTCAATATGAAGGCAGAATACGTTGGCATTGCATCGTGCAAGGCTGCTTCTGCCATTTACGGCGGTCCGGAGGCTTGTAATTTCGGGTGCCTGGGTCTGGGTGACTGCGCAAATGCTTGCCCGGCAAATGCGATCTGCACGCAGGACGGTGTGGCACGTGTGGATACCAGACGCTGTCTTGGGTGCGGACTTTGCGTAGACGTATGTCCCAAGCGTATCATCTCGCTGGTGCCTCAGGAAACAAAGGTCACTGTTATGTGTAACAATAAGGATAAGGGTGCTGACGCGCGCAAGGCTTGTTCCAATGCTTGCATCGGTTGCAAAAAGTGCGAAAAGAATTGTCCCGAAAATGCCATCACGGTGAAGGATAATCTGGCGAAAATTGATTATGATAAGTGTACCGGCTGCGGTACGTGCGTTGCAAGTTGCCCGACCGGATGCCTGAAGCATACAAACTTTCCGGATCTGGAGAAACCCTTTGAACCGCAATAATATGAATACAGAGAAAACAACTTCCACCGCCGTCAAAGGCGGTGGAAGTAAACTGAGAAACGATATTATTTTTATAGCCGCGCTGCTGGCTGTTGTCATCTGTCTGGGGCTGGGCTTTTATTTTCTGCGCCCGGGCGGTGATGAGGTAGTAGTCAAGGTAAACGGAGAGATCTTTGGTACGTATCCGCTTGATACGGATACCATTGTGGAGATCCGCACAGGTGAAAGCAAAGAGCAACTCAATCTCTTGGTGATCAAGGACGGAAAGGCTTATGTCGAAAAGGCCACTTGCCCGGACGGCATTTGTGCAGCACACAAGCCGATCTCCAGAAAGGGGGAGAGCATTGTGTGTCTGCCGAACAAGGTTGTCGTTACGGTGCAAACCAAGGATTTTGCGAGCGGTCCCGACGTGGTTGCATAAAGGAGAACAGAGATGAAGAATGCCGCACAAAAAACAGCATTTCTCGGCCTTTGCACCGCGCTTGCGCTGGTACTTGCTTACGTTGAGATTTTGATTCCGCCTATCATTACAGTGATTCCCGGAATTAAGGTGGGATTGCCCAATATCGTGATCATTTTTTTGCTTTACCGCTATGGCTTTAAGGAGGCTGCGCTCGTATCCGTTGTGCGTGTGGTGGCTGTCGCGTTGCTGTTTGGCAACATGATGGGATTTGCATACAGCATTGCGGGAGCGGTGCTGAGCTTGCTTGGCATGCTGCTGCTCAAAAAGTTGGATGTTTTGTCGGTCGTGGGTGTCAGTGTTGCGGGCGGTGTACTTCATAACGTAGGACAAATTCTGATGGCTATGGTGCTTTTAGGCACTGCCGAGCTCGGTTATTATCTCGTCGTATTGGCTGTTACGGGTACGGTTTCCGGTGTGTTGATAGGAATTTGCGGAGCTTTGCTAATAAAACGTATTCCCGAGAGGAAATAGTATTGACAAGCCAATATTTGTATGTTATAATGCGAAGGATATGATGAATATCATAAAAAATATAAGGAGAGAATTTATGAGAAAAATTCTTTGCGCACTCCTCACAGCTCTTCTGCTGCTGTCCGCTATGACGCTGGTCAGCTGCGACAAGGAGCCTGAAACCCTTAAGTTCGGTCTTGGCGTTTACACCAACGTTTCCAAGGCTGACAGCGCAACCGAGGATGCTGACGGCCAGGGCAAGGTAGCCATTACCGCAGCAGCTGTTACGGTTGACGCAGATGGCAAGATCGTATCTTGCGTTCTCGACACTGCAGACATCACTGTTAAGTATACTGCTGACGGTAAGGCAGTTGCAAACGACTCTTTCAAGACAAAGTATGAGCTGGGTAAGGACTACAACATGGTCACTTACGGCGGCGCTGCCAAGGAATGGTTTGAGCAGGCTGACGCTTTCATGGCGCTGGTTAAGGGCAAGACCTTAGCTGAGGTCAAGGCACTGGTTGCTGAGGGCAACAAGGGCAATGACGAGGTTATGAACGCCGGCTGCACCATCATGATCAACGAGTTTGTTCTGGCCATCGAAAAGGCTGTAGGCAACGCAGTTGATTCCGCTGCAACCGCTGAGCATACGCTCAAGCTGGGCATGTTCACCGAGCAGACTTGCAAGGACGCATCTGAGGATGCAGCAGGCCAGAACAAGGTTGAGACCACCATGTTCGCAGCAGCTGTTGACTCTGAGGGCAAGGTTGTTGTTGCAAGCAGCGACTGCGCACAGATCGTGTTTGGCTTTGATGCCGCAGGTGCTTCCACCTATGATCTGACCAAGGCTGCACAGACCAAGAAGGAGCAGGGCGACAACTACGGCATGGTCGCTTACGCAGGTGCCGCTAAGGAATGGTACGCACAGGCTGCTGCATTTGATGCTGCATGCGTTGGCAAGACCGCTTCCGAGATCGCAGGCCTGATGGGCTCTGACAACTACGGCAATGCAGACCTCAAGGCTGCAGGCTGCACCATTCTTGTAAACGGCTTTGTAAAGGCTGCTTCCAAGATCGGCTAATTCGAGAAAAGGATAAAACGGGAGGCTCGCCTCCCGTTTTACACTTAAAAAACATGAAACGAGTTGTATTGTTGATTTTGTCTGCTGTAATGCTGACTTCATGCCTGGGTATGAGCGCGTGCGAGCAGAGCAAACAGAAGTTTACAGAATACTCTTTTGATTACTTTGACACCGTTACCACGATAACGGGATATACAAAGAATCAGGAGGAGTTTGACAAGGTATGTGCAGAGATGCTTGCATTGCTCGGTGAATACCACAAGCTCTTTACCATCTATCATCGCTATGACGGCATGGAGAATCTGTGTACCATAAACGAATTGGTTGATGGCGAGCACCGTACCGTAACGGTTGACCGACGCATCATCGATATGCTGCTTTACGCCAAGCAAGCTTACGAGTTGACGGATGGGAAAGTCAACGTTGCCATGGGCAGCGTGCTGTCTATCTGGCATGAGTACCGCGAGGATGGTATGGATGAACCATGGAACGCTCAGCTTCCGCCTGTGGAGCAGCTGCAAGAAGCAGCAGAGCATACGGATATCCAAAAGATTTTGATTGACGAGCAGGCCTGTACAGTCACACTTGCCGATCCGCAAATGAGATTGGATGTAGGAGCAATTGCGAAGGGTTATGCCGTGGAAATGGTAGCCCGGCAAATGGAGCAAAAGGGCATAACTGGTTACGTGATCAACGTAGGCGGTAACGTTCGCACGCTTGGCGCAAAGCCGGACGGAAGCGGTTGGACCGTAGGAGTGGAGAACCCCGACGAGGATGCTGACGATTATCTTGCATATCTGCAGCTTAACGGGAAATCCCTGATCACCAGTGGCTCTTATCAGCGCTATTTTATTGTGGACGGAAAGAGATATCATCACATTATCGATCCTGCAACGCTGATGCCTGCCGAGTATTTCACGTCGGTTTCTATCGTATGTGATAGCTCAGCGGACGGTGACGCACTCTCGACTGCGCTTTTTTGTATGACGTACGAGCAGGGGCTGGCCTTGATCGAGTCGCTTGACGGTGTGGAGGCTATGTGGCTGACCGTGGAAGGTGAGCAGTATTATTCAAGCGGTTTTTCTGCGTATCAAACAGAATATTAAGAATTATTAAGATTTCCCCATGATATTCGTATTCCTGTCGAAATATGCTATAATTTGTCTATAGTATGAATTGAGAAAAGGAGCAAGGACATGGGGGAATTTTTTGGCTTTGGTGAGATGACCACTGAGCCCGCAGGCGCATATTCCTGGCAGCATCTGACCTTTGTAACTTCTTTGGTTCTAGTCATGACGGCTCTGGCCATTATGATCGGCCTTTATTACCGTAAGCATCCCGAAAAGAATAAAAACGTACCGCTGATCTGGGCAGCGATCCTGATCGACGGTGTAGAGATTATTAAGATCGTGCTCAGCTGCGTGCAATCGGACGAGCCTGTGCAATCGCTTTTGCGTAACCTGCCTCTGTTTTTGTGCAGTATTCAGTTGATCACACTGCCGCTTGCTGCATTTTCCAAGGGAAGGCTTAAGGAAGCCGCGCTGGATTTTGTGTTGATCTTTGGCTTGTTAGGTGCACTCGCAGGTACTTACGGTGCAGCGCAGAACTATAATGCATATCCGATCTTCTACTATGTTAACGTCTGCTCAGGTATCACACATTGCATTTCGGGTTTTGGCTCTCTTTACATTTCCATTTCGGGCATGACCAGCATGAAAAAGAAGAACATTGGTATCACGTTCGCCATACTTAGCGTGTGCTGCGTGCTCGCATACGTGGTCAACGTTCTCACCGACTACAACTACATGTTCCTGATGCAGGGTGACGGTACGCCTTATGATATTCTGTATAATCTTATGGGCGGAAACCCCGTGCTGTATCCGCTTGGTGTGGTTGCATTGTTCCTTGTATATATTGTTGCATTCTATATGGCCTATTTTGGGATTACTTACAAGAAAAGCAAGGCTTAAGCCTTGCTTTTTCTTCGCTCCTCGATTGACAGGGAAGACGAACTCTGCTATAATAAAGATACATTAGGAATCGGGGGATGCATGTGGAGAAAACAGTATTGCTGACAAAAAACAGGATCATGCAAGACCTTGGTCAAGAGGTCAAGCGCAGAATCAAAGGAGATCTGATCGTTGGAGCGTTTATGATCTTTTCCCTGATTTTGGGTGCGATCATCTTGTATGCTTTGCATGCCAAGCAAGCTCCTGCCGCAATGATTCTGATGTGCGTGCTTGGAGTATTGCTTATATACGATCTTGTCTGGGGCATTGTCGAGCTTATCACGCTCGGTCGCATGAAAAAGCGAATCCGTGCAAGAAAGTTCAGCATCATTCGCGACACCTTGGTATGCGCAAATGAGAACATGCGGCCCATAGATAACGAGATCAAAATGGACATCAGACACAGAAACAAGGGAACGCAACCGAGAAAAGACGAGTATATTTTTGAGAGTGGCATGCGTTACGTCAGAAATGCGAATGAGCCTGATGCGTTTGGCTTGCGCGGAATCATGCAATATGCGGATGATCCGATCCCATTTATCATTGTCGTATATCATGATCGCCCAACAGCGCCAATATTGCTCTATAATGAACGTGTATTCAGATATGAGGAGACAGTTGAATGAAAAAAGAGATATTAACAGATGAAGTTATCCTGCAGGATATTCTCAAGAATGAGGAAAAAAAGGCCCAAAATAACGACAACAAAACGCTGATTTGGGTCATGCCCATAGCGGCTCTTGCTATCCTTGCAGGCTATGCCGTATCGTGGGTGCTTGCCATACCGATCGGCCTTCTGGTAATCGTGCCCATTGTCCTGTATTTCAAGCAGAACAAGAAGGATCGCGAGATCGTCGAATCAGTAGAGTACGATGGCGAATTTGTTATCTCCACGGATAAATTGTCTCATATAGACAAAGAGCAGGTATATGAGCCTCACACCCACTACAGGCCGGGAATGAGTACTCACACGCATTACACAAAGTGCATAACGGTATTTTATTTTGACAATGCGAAGTGGCGCGTGCCTGAGACCGAGAAGCTTTATGCATGGAGTAAGGAGATGTATATCTCCCCCGAGGGGCTGGACAATACCTCGCTGCGCGGTGACGAATTCTACCTGGTATCTCGTAAGGGCGAGGCAGAGGTGGCATACGCCTACAACAGAAAATTCTTTGAATATAAAGGAAATCACACTGTTTCATAAAGGAGAAGACAGTATGAACAATCGTGAATGGTTCAAAAATGAGGCAAAATTCGGTCTTATGATCCACTGGGGTCTTTACTCCTTGCTGGCCGGTGAATATAAGGGTCAGCGCATGGATATGATCGCTGAGTGGGCGCAGTCCTATTTCCGCATCCCGAACGAGGAGTATGCACAGCTGGCAAAGGCCTTTAACCCCGTGTATTTTGACGCGGAGGAATGGGTCAAGCTTGCCAAGGATGCGGGCATGAATTATATGGTGGTGACAAGCAAGCACCACGATGGCTTTTGCATGTTCAAATCCGAATACGATGACTACAACGTGGTGGATGCCACACCCTTTGGACGTGACGTGATCGCGGAGCTTTCGGCAGCCTGCAAAAAGCACGGTCTGAAATTCGGACTGTATTATTCGCAGGAGCTGGATTGGCACGAGCCCAACGGTGGCGGCTATCACCCCACGCACCTCAACGTATGTGACACGCATTGGACAAACAACTGGGACTATCCGGATGACGATGCAAAGGACTACGAGCAATGCTTCCGCGCAAAGATTTTGCCGCAGATCCGCGAGATCCTGACCAAATACGGTGACTTGTGCCTGCTTTGGTGCGATACCCCCCATCAGATCACGCCCGCGCAATCGCGCCAGCTGCGTGACCTTGTTAAGTCGATCCAACCGGACTGCTTGCTCAACAGCCGCATCGGCAATGATCTTGGTGATTACGTATCCATGGGGGATAACGAGATACCCGACGAATATATGGACGGCGTGCTGGTAGAGTCTCCCACCACGCTCAACGATACCTGGGGCTTTAAGTATTACGATGACAACTGGAAGAATGCAGACGAGGTCATTCGCATCAAGGAGCATCTCAATGCACGCGGCGTGAATTATCTGCTCAACGTAGGCCCCGACCACCTTGGTCGCATTCCCGCGCCTGCGCTTGAGATATTGCGAGAAGTAGGGAAGAGGGGAGAAAAATGACGGATTTATCAATAAAGAAACCAAATCAGATGTCCGAAGCTCCCACGTTGCCGCCTTTACAGCAAAAAAGTGAGAGAAATATGGGCGTGGAGTTGTTCCGTATCGTGTCTATGATGCTGGTGATCCTGCTACACGTTATGGGGCACGGTGGAGTGCGCGGCTATTCGGAGCATCTGTCCACAAACTATCAGGTCGCATGGTTTATTGAGACCATCGGCTATTGCGCAGTGAACTGCTATGCGATTATTTCGGGCTTTGCCAATGTCAAAACCAAGTTCAAGTATCGAAGATTCGTTCATCTTTGGGTAGAAACTGTCGTGCTCATCCTTGCCATCACTGCGATCGCCCACTTTTTTATTCCATTCATCGAGGTGCAAAAGGAATGGTGGCTTGGCGCACTCTTTCCGCTGACCAAGCGCGAGCTTTGGTATCTCTGCGCCTATTTCTTCATGTATCCGCTCATCCCCTTGATCAACAAGGGATTGCTTTCCATGAACCGTTGGCAGCATATTGTAACGATTCTTTGGCTGCAGGTACCAACCATCTTCAAGCTGATCGCGCATAAGGACAGTTACGGCCTTGGCGGAGGCTATTCGACCATCTGGCTGATCTGTTTGTACGTGATCGGTGCGTATTTCCGCATTTACGGCGCTCCCAAGTGGGCAAAATGGTTTGTCACGCTGCCTGCGTTCTTCCTGTCCGCGTTTATTGCATGGTATAAAATGATATACATAGAAAAGCAGGCGGATCTGGGACTGATCGATAAGGACTCTGTGCAGTATGATTTTCGTGACGACCTGGTCAGCTACGTCTCTCCCTTTATGGTGATCATGGCTGTGATGCTGCTGTTGTTCTTTATGCAGATCAAGATCAAAGATAAACCGCTCAGAGTGATCATAGCCAACGTTGCCAAAACCACCTGGGGTGTGTTTGTGCTTCACGTTTGCTCAGCGGGCTGGGAATGGGATAAGATCTGGCATTCCTTCCGCGAATATGCCGATTATCCCACCTGGAAAATGGTGGTTTGGTCACTCGGCGCAGCGCTTGCCATCTTTTGGGTCACCTCGCTCTTTACGCTTGGAAAGATTTACTTATTTAAGCTGCTCAGGATCGATCGGGGAATTGAATTCTTGGCTGATCTTCCCGGAAAGCTGATCGCGCGCATCAAGGACAAAAATACACATCCCGAAAACGTATAATTTTTATGATTTCAAAAAATAAAACCGCTATGAATCGATCATGGCGGTTTTATTATTCAGAATATGCCAATAAGTAGAGAAAGTATAAAAATTATACTTACGGTTAACAAGCGGTTTCCCAACAATGCCTTTACAGCGCAAATTATTATGTTATAATAGAAGCAGAAGCAGACGTCGGCTTACTATTCATTATGGAGGTATCATATGGAAATGACCATTGGTGCAAACATCAAGCGTTTGCGTACAGCAAAAAATATCACACAGGAGCAGCTCTCAGTTGCGATGAACGTCACTTGTGCTGCCGTCAGTAAATGGGAACGAGGCGAATCATATCCGGATATTACCAACCTGCAACCGTTAGCATACTTTTTCGGTGTAACTCTTGACGAGCTTATGGGGTATGATCAAGAAAAAATTCAAGCACATAAAGATGAAGTGCTTTTGCTTTACAAAAAGCTTTGGAGAAGTGATCCCGTCAAAGCGCGTGAGATCATTATAAAGGCACGTAAGGATTATCCCAATGATTATTGGATTATGAGCAACTATATGTGGAATATGGCAGGGGACTTGGCTGACAATGATCCTGACATTCTGATTGCTCATAAGGAAGAGTTTCTTGCTATCTGCGAGAGAATTTTAGAAGGCTGTACGGAGGAACAGCTTCGTCTGAGTGCGTGGAATATGCGTGCTAAAATTCTTCATGCGGAAGGGAAAACGGAAGAAGCACTTGCGATCTACCAAAACAATTTTGCCGATTGGTACACAACCGGAGCGCAAAAGACCGAGCAGCTGTTTGCCAAAGACACCAACGAATATAACTATTATTTGCAAAAGAATATGTATGAGCTTGTTGCCTTTGCAGGTGATAAATTGGCGCGTGCTATTTACTTTGACAATTCGCTTACAGTGAAAGAAAAGGCTGTAAAAGCAAAGAAGTATGGTGAACTGATGCTGAATGCATTGGATGAAACAGAGGATGTGTTCTTTGCGGGGCTTGCAGAGGCATTCTTGAATCGAATCAGAAATGACATGACCTTCAGAGATGGATCTGAAGAGGATATCGTTGTCCTGTTAGACTTGAATTTATATGCGGCTCAACGCATTTCTGAAGCGATTAAAAAAGACGATGCTGTCCGTCAAGCATATTTCCCAAAACGCATTTCTGTCAGTGCAGATAACTTCCTTGAATGGTTGGTTGAAAGTCTTGTGAATGCACGTGACGGAAGACATGCAGAGCTTTTGCATAATCCCGAATACGCCGCTGTGTTAAAAAAATACAAATAAAAAGGAACGGCTGAGTCACAAGACTCAGCCGTTTTGTGTGTAAGCTAAAATTATCTCTGAATTCTGCCCGAGCCGTCGCCGCCTGCCAGCTTTTCTACCTCGGCAACCGTGACCATGTTGTAGTCACCGCCAATGGTGTGCTTGAGTGCGGATGCAGCAACTGCGAATTCCACAGCATCCTGGGTGTCCTTGCCGGCGAGGACCGAATAGATCAGACCGCCGCCGAACGAGTCACCGCCGCCAACGCGGTCGATGATGGTCAGCTCGTACTTCTTGGAGAAGCAGTACTGATCTTCGGCAACGTTGTAGAGCATTGCGCTCCAACCGTTACAGGATGCGCTGTGGCTTTCCCGAAGCGTGATCGCAACCATTTCAAAGCCAAACTTGTCAGCCAGCTGCTTTGCAACAGACTTGTAGCCCTCGTGGTTGATCTCGCCACCGTAAATGTCGGTCGCCTCGGCCTCAATGCCGAACACGTCCTTTGCATCCTCCTCGTTGGAAATGCAAACGTCCACGTACTTACAAAGATTGGTCATGGTCTCGCGCGCCTGTGCACGAGTCCACAGTTTGCCGCGATAGTTCAGGTCGCAGGAGATCTTAATGCCCTTGGACTTTGCTGCCCTACAGGCCTCCAGACAAATATCTGCTACGTTCTGACCCAACGCAGGAGTAATACCTGTGAAGTGAAACCATTCTGCGCCGTCAAAGATCTTATCCCAGTCAAAATCTGTGGCATCTGCTTTGGCAATTGCGGAGTTTGCGCGGTCGTAGATGCAAACAGAGCCGCGCTGAGAAGCACCCTTTTCGTTGAAGTAAATGCCGATGCGGTCGCCACCACGCACGATCATCGAGGTGTCAACGCCGTATCTGCGCAGGGAATTGACTGCGGCCTGACCAATGGCATGCGCGGGCAGCTTGGTCACGAACGCTGTATCCATGCCGTAATTCGCAAGAGAAACCGCGACGTTTGCCTCACCGCCGCCAAAGGAAAATTCCACCTGGCTTGCCTGTACAAATCTTTCATAATTGTTGGGCTGAAGTCTGAGCATCAGCTCGCCAAACGTAATAATTTTTGCCATATCAATCTCCATTCCACCGCCCTGCGGTGGCACAAATATATTTTGAAATCAACCCGGGTTGCTCTGCAACAAAAATGGGTTGGGCCCCATTTTTAGGGTTGATTTGTGCGTGAAACAGTGATCTTCCGGTCCTGAAGAGCTGAACTTTCACGCTATCCTCCTGCTTAGTTAAACGCTGCTGCGCGGGCTTCAAGGCACAGCGCAGTGATCTTATCCCAATTGCCCGCAGCAATATCAGCGCGAGGGCAGATCCAGGATCCTCCTACGGCCTGGATAAAGGGAGCGTAAATGTACTCACGCACATTTGCGGTGTTGATGCCTCCCGTGGGCAAGAACTTGATGCCCACAAAAGGAGCAGAGAGGTTCTTCATGGCGTTCAGGCCGCCGTAAATGTTAGCGGGGAAGAACTTGATGACCTTCAGACCCATGTTAACCGCAGCCGTGATCTCGGTGGGCGTGACACAGCCGGGGGTGGTTGTGATATCGTTTTCGATACAGTAAGCAACCACGTCACGGTCAAAGCCGGGAGAAACGATGAACTTCGCACCCATCTCGCAAGCCAACTTGCACTGCTCAAGATTGAGCACGGTACCTGCGCCTACCAGCATATCGGGGCAAGACTCGGAAACAGCCTTGATTGCCTCGGGAGCAGCAGCGGTACGGAAGGTGATCTCCATCACGTCCACACCGCCCGCAAGCAGAGCCTTGGCGCAAGGAACTGCATCCTCTGCCTTGTCAATGACGACTACCGGAACGATGCCAACGCGGGAAAATCTTTCAAGCACGGTCATGTCATTTCCTCCTTACACGCCCGAGTATGCTGCAAATCCGCAGTCGATGGGAAGCACAACACCGGTGATGGCGGATGCGCTTCTGTCGTCACAAAGGAACAGGGTAGCACCAAGCAGCTCCTCTGCGTTGACGTATCTGTGGCAGGGAGTGCCGCCAAGGATCTTTGCGCTTCTTGCGGTGGGTGTGCCGTCCTCATTGAAGAGCAGAGAATAGTTCTGCGCGGAAACCAAGAAGCCGGGAGCAATGGCGTTGCAGCGGATGCCCGTGCCCGCAAAGTGAGTTGCCAACCACTGCGTAAAGTTGGAGACACCGGCTTTAGCAGCAGAGTATGCAGGGATCTTGGTCAGAGGGGTATATGCATTCATGGAAGAAATGTTAAGAATGCAGCCACCGTTATCAAGCATGTCCTTTGCAAATGTCTGAGTAGGGAGCAGCGTGCCTTGGAAATTGAGCTTGAACACGAAATCCACGCCGTCGGCGTCCAGATCGAAGAAGGACTTACCGTCGGGAGTAGCTTCGTGATGATACTCGTTGGCGGTGGTTGCTCGGGGGTTGTTTCCACCAGCACCGTTGACAAGAATGTTGCACTTGCCAAGATCAGCCAGCACCTGTGCATGAACTGCTTCCAGTACCTCGGGGTCAAGTACGTTTGCCTTGTACCCCTTGCAGATAAAGCCTTCTGCGCAAAGCTCGTCAGCCAGCTTCAAAACAGCTTCCTCGTTGAGATCAAGTGCTGCAACCTTTGCGCCGCACTGTGCAAAAGCACGAGCCATAGCACCGCAGATCAGACCGCCCGCACCCGTTATAACAACAACCTTATCGGTATAATCAATGTGTAAAGGTAAGTGAATCATTTATTTTTCCTCCAATTTATCAAGCATATCCCAAACACCCAGCATATACATAATGCCGAGCGCGCGATCATAAAGACCGTAACCGGGTCTGACGGTGCCGGGGCCCTCGCCCCACAGGTGTCTGCCGTGGTCGGGTCTGATGTAGCCCTTGTAACCGCAGTCATGGTATGCCTTGAGAATGTCAAGGATGCCGGTGTCTCCGTCACAATCGCGGTGGCAGGCCTCGGAGAAATCTCCGTTCTCAAAGTGCTTGACGTTGCGAATGTGCGCAAACGCGATCCTGTCGCAGTGCTTGCGAACGATGTCTGCTACGTTGGTATCGGGATTGGCGTTGAGGCTGCCGGAGCAAAGCGTCAGACAGTTGCAGGGGTGATCGACCATGGAAAGGAATCGGTCAATCGAGGGCTCGTCCACCAAAAGTCTGGGCAGACCGAAGATATCCCACGGCGGGTCGTCCATGTGGATGGCCATCTTGATACCGGTCTCTTCGCAAACGGGCATGAGTGCTTCAAGGAAGTACTTGAGATTTGCCCAAAGCTTTTCATGGTCAACGTCGGCGTAAGCCTTGAACAGCTGATCCAGCTTTGCCATACGCTCAGGCTCCCAGCCGGGGAAGGACATATTGTACTTTTCGGTGAAATCCAGAATGTACTTGGCCATGGCGTTGTAGTCGTCCTGAATCATGTTCTTTTCATAGAACAGCGCAGTCGAGCCGTCACCTACGGGGTGGAACAGATTGGATCTGGTCCAGTCGAAGATCGGCATGAAGTTGTAGCAGATCACCTTGACTCCAAAGGGTGCAAGGTTGCGGATGGTTTGCTTGTAGTTTTCAATATAGCCGTCTCTTGTAGAAAGACCGATCTTGATGTCGTCGTGGACGTTGACCGATTCGACAACGTCCATGTGAAAGCCGTATTCATCAAGCTGTGCTTTAACCTTTGCAATTTCATCGGGCTGCCAGATCTCTCCGGGCATTTTGTCGTGCAGGGCCCAGACGATCCCGGTCACACCGGGAATTTGTTTGATATCGGTAAGGGTGATCTTATCGTTGCCCTCGCCATACCAGCGAAATGTCATTTGCATAGTGATAGTCTCCTTTTACAGTCCAAAATAGCGGGCTGCATTGTTGTAACAAATATCCTGAACGAGTGCGCCTGCGGTTTCAATGTCGCAGGGATACTCGCCGTTTTCTATCCAGGTACCGATCAGATTGCAGAGAATTCTGCGGAAGTATTCGTGTCTTGTATAGCTGAGGAAGCTTCGGGAGTCGGTCAGCATGCCGATAAAATTGCCAAGAATGCCAAGATTGGCAAGGCTGGTCAACTGTTCCTGCATACCTACCTTATTGTCATTGAACCACCATGCACTGCCATGTTGGATCTTGCCGGGGATTGAACTGTCCTGGAATGCACCCAGCAGCGTATCGATCCACTGATTATCGGCGGGATTGAGGCTATAGAGAATGGTGCGGGGCAGGGATTGATCCTTGTCCCATGCGTCCATCAGCTTATAAAGTGCAGCACAGCTGTCGGTGACGGCAATGCAATCAAAGCCGGTATCGGGACCAAGTTCGGCAAAACGGCGACTGTTGGGGTTTCTCATACAGCTGAAGTGCAGCTGCATGACCCATCCGCGCTTAGCGTACTCGCGTCCGCAGAACAAGAGCAGCTCTGTCTGATAAGCCTCCACGAGATCCATGGAAACGGTCTCTCCCGCAATCGCGGCAGCAAGCGCAGCATTGATATCGTTTTCGCTTGCAGTACGGTACATGATGTAATCAAGACCGTGGTCACTTGCGCGGCAACCGTGTGCGGCAAAATGATCCATGCGTGCGCTGAGTGTTGCTTTGACATCTGCGACGGTTTTGATTTCAATACCCGTCGTAGCGGAGAGCTTCGCGATATATTCAGCAAAGCCTTTTTTATGCATATTGAGTGCCGGGTCGGGGCGGAAGCTGGGACATACCTTCGTTTCAAGTCCCTCATCAGCCAACAAGGCGTGGTATGCAAGGTCGCTGCAAGGGTCATCGGTTGTGCCGATCATCGCAACGTTGCTTACCTTGATGAAATCTCTTGCCCGCATGGTTTTGAGCTTTTGGTTGCAAAGATTCCAGACCTCTTCGGCAGTGTTTCCGTTGAGTACGCCTTCATAACCAAAATATGTTTTCAGCTCAAGATGGCACCAGTGATACATGGGATTTCCCACACAGCGGGGCAGAGCTTCAGCGAATTTTTGAAATTTTTCTCTATCGGATGCATTTCCGGTGATATATTCCTCGGCAACACCGTTGGAGCGCATAATGCGCCATTTGTAATGGTCACCGCCAAGCCAGATCTGTGTCAGGTTTTCGAACTGACGGTTTTCCCAGATTTCCTTGGGATCAATGTGGCAATGGTAGTCAACCAAGGGCATAGCAGCCGCATAATCATGATAAAGCGCGACAGCTGTCGGGGTCGAGAGTAGGAAATCTTGATCCATAAACTGCTTCATTTGATACCTCATTGGTTTTTTAATGTTGTTTTGTGAAAAGTAGTTGTAATTCACTTGACATAGTGTTATATGTATTGTACAATATAATTGCAAAAAAAGCAATGGGATTTGCGAATTATGCAATGCGCTTTTATTAAAAATTTGTGTTTATGACATATATGTCTTGGGGAGGTTGTCATGATAAGACTATGTGCTTTTTCTGATGAGGCGAACCCGACGTTGGAAGGTCAGATCAAAGCAATGAAACGCAACGGTATTGGACTTACCGAATTGCGCTCGATTGCAGGCAAAAACGTCAAGGATCTTACGCTTGAAGAGGCTGCACAGATCAAGGAGGTGTTGGACGCTGCAGGGATCGCCGTATGGTCGATTGGTTCACCATTGGGAAAGGTGGATATTACCGCAGACATTGACGAATACTTGAAGATCGTTGAGCACGTTTGCAAGCTTGCGAATGTGTTTGGTGCAGAGCGCATTCGTATGTTCAGCTTTTTCGGAGCTTACGATCAGCCCGAGAAGGTTTACGAGTATCTGCGTCGCATGATTGAGGTCGCGGACCGTTACGGTGTCAAGCTTTGTCACGAAAATGAGAAAGACATTTACGGCGATACGCTGGAGCGTGTCTTGCTGATCATGCATAACGTACAAGGCTTGTATTACGTTTACGATCCCGCGAATTTCTTGCAGGTTGAGCAGCCCGCTGTAGAAACGCTCAAGGCCTTGCACAGCAAAACCGAGTACTTCCATATCAAGGACGTGATCGCATCTACGGGCGAGATCGTTCCCGCAGGATACGGCGACGGTATGATTGACACGCTGATCAGCATGATAGATCCCCGTCAGGATATAGTTTTGACGCTCGAGCCGCATTTGAGAGTGTTTGCGGGATATGCTCAGATCGACAGTCAGGAAATGAAAAACAAGTATACCTTTGAAAACAACGAAGTAGCTTTTGACGCAGCGGTCAATGCGCTTAAGGCACTTTTGGAAAAGAACGGATACGTTCAGACAGAAGGAGGTTTTGAAAAATATGCAAGCCGGACTTAATCTGTATTCGATTCGAAATTACCTTGACACCGAAGAGCATTTTCTTGAGGCTGGGCAAATGCTGAGGGAAATGGGTTACTCCTATATCCAATATTCGGGTGGCGCGTTTGATCCTGACAGGATCGCACGTGTCAGCAATCAGACAGGACTGCCCGTAGTACTGACTCACGTTCCCATGAATCGAATTGTGGAGGATACCCAGGCACTGATGGAGGAGCACGATAAATTCGGCTGCAAAAACATCGGCCTTGGAGCAATGCCGCCGGCCGAGATTGCAGACGAGGGTCACTGCAAGGCCATGATCGAGCAGCTGGACCGTGCAGGCGAGATCATGAAAGCAAACGGCTTTTCGTTCTTCTATCATCACCATCACTTTGAGTTTTTCAAGCACAACGGTATGACAGTATTTGACTACATCATAAAAAATGCACCCAACATCAATTTCACACTGGACACCTATTGGCTACAGTACGGTGGAGTGGATATTGGTGCTACGATCGACCGCTTGAAGGGAAGGATCGGCTGCGTACATCTCAAGGATTACATGATCACGAATTCCTCGGATGCAATCGGTGGCTTTAGTCCTGCATTTGCCCCCGTTGGAGATGGTAATATTGATTTTGCAGCCCTGATTCCGCGCATGAAGGCGGCGGGGGCGCAGTATTTCCTGGTTGAGCAGGATAACGCGGCAACCATGCCCGATCCTATGGCGCAGGTACAGCGCAGCATTCAATATATTCAGAACAATTTGTAAGAATTTTGAAATTATTTGGGCCGCTATTGACGGCAAGGAGGATAAAAATGGAAAAGGTAAGAGTTGGTATTATCGGTCTTGGTAATCAGGGTACACATTATATGGCAGGACTGTTTCTTCCCGGAAAAATTCCGAATGGTGTGATTACCGCACTTTGCGATAACAATCCTGCAAAGATTGAGGCGATGAAGGGCAGAACGCAGGGCATGGACATTGCATATTTTGATAATTACATTGATATGCTGGACAGCGGTCTTTGCGACATGGTTATGGTTGTCGTACCTCATTATTTCCACCCCGAAATGGTTATGGAGTGCCTGAAGCGCGATATCCATGTCATCTGCGATAAGCCCGCGGGCGTATATACCAAGCAGGTCAAGGAAATGAACGAGTGCGCAAAGAACAGCAACGCGCTGTTCGCTATGATGTTCAATCAGCGTACCAACTGCGTATACCGCAAAATGCGTGAGATCGTACGTGACGGCGGGATTGGCGAGCTGCAGCGCGTGACCTGGATCATTACCGACTGGTACCGTACCCAGCAGTATTATGATAGTGGCAGCTGGCGTGCAACCTGGTCAGGGGAAGGCGGTGGCGTATTGATCAACCAGTGTCCGCACCAGATCGACCTTGTACAGTGGGTAGTTGGAGAAATGCCTGTAGAGATCAATGGCTTCTGCCAGTACGGCAAGTGGCACAATATTGAAGTTGAAGATGAGGTCACTGCGTTCTTTAAGTACAAGAACGGTGCGACCGGTATGTTTATAACGACTACGGGCGAGGCTCCCGGTACAAACCGCTTTGAGATTTCCGGTACCAAGGGCAAGCTGCTGGTTGAAAACAACAAGCTGTTCTACTGGCAGAATGAAAACGACTCTCAGGAATGGGCAAGAAACGCAGATACCGGATTTATCCCTCCCAAGTGCACCATGACCGAGGTTGAGACTGATGGCGAGAATCCGCAGCACATGGGTATTATCAATAACTTCATTGCTGCCATCAGAGGTGAAGAGCCTTTGTTCGTTGACGGTACCGAGGGCATCAACGGCGTGGAAATGATGAATGCCATGGAGCTTTCCGGCTGGAACAACGGTGAGACCATTTCGCTGCCCGTTGACCAAGAGCGTTATTATAAGGAACTGCAGGAGCACGTTGCGAATTCTGTTAAAAAGGATTGTGAGGACGGCGCTGTAGCAGATACGACAGGAACTTTCGGCAGCAAGTAAGGAGGACATTATGAGATCCGCACTTGTCGGCTACGGCAATATTGCAAGACTGCACGAGCAAGTGTTGACCCAACAGGGACATACCATTGCAGCAGTATGTGATATTGATCCGAACAAACTGAAAAATGCTCCGGGCGAGCGTCATTATACCGATCTTGCAGTCATGCTTGATCATGAGGAGATCGACGTGCTGCATATCTGCACCCCGCACTATCTGCACGCGGATATGATCATCGAAGCACTTGAAAGAGGGATTAATGTTCTTTGTGAAAAGCCTCTTTGCATTTCGGAGAAGGACATCGTCAGAGTGATCGAGGCTGCAGAGAGAAGTAAGGCACAAATCGGTGTTTGCTTTCAAAACAGATACAACACCGCAAATCAAGCTGTCAAGGCTTATCTGCAGGGCAAAAATTCGCGCTCTGCCGTTGCGAGTGTCACGTGGTACAGAGATGCCAATTATTACCGTTCGGGTGACTGGAGAGGAAAATGGGCGACTGAGGGTGGCGGTGTGCTGATCAATCAGGCGCTGCATACGCTTGATCTTGTGCAATGGCTGGTAGGCATGCCCGAGACTCTGCAAGGACAGATCAGTTGTATGACGCTTTCTGACGAGATCGAGGTAGAGGACACTGCAGTCATTCTTGCCGGTGAGAAAAACAACGGCTTTACCTTTTATGCGACCAACGGTGGTCCGACAGATTGTCCGGTTGAGATAACTGTCAAGGCTGATGGTGAATGGATCAAGCTGATGCCCAAGGATGTGATCTACGGCACGCGGCACGTGCATTATGACGACGTTGCCCATGCGCTTGGAAAAGCGTGCTACGGCAGCGGCCACGGTGCCTTGATCGCTGATTTCTATGATTGCGTAGAAACCGGCAGACACTTCGAGATCGACGCAAGGGAAGCCGCAAAGGCAGTAAGACTGGTGCTGGCGACCTATCGAAGCCAAGGAAAGCCCGAAGTCATTACCAAATAGAAAAAGCAGACGGTATAGCCGTCTGCTTTTTCTATGAAATTTATCTCTTTTTCCATGCGTAAGGGGAGAAGAATACGATCATGGGAACGAATTCCAATCTGCCCAAGAGCATAGCAAACGTTAAAACGAGTTTTGAAAAAGGCCTGAATAGGGAAAAATTCCCCATTGCACCAATGTCGCCAAGTGCAGGCCCAATGTTATTGATGCAGGAAAGAGTAGCGGTAATATTGGTTTCCATGCTATATCCGTCAAAAGCGATCAAAACAACACAAATGACAATGGCTAACATATATACGCTCAGATAACCTGTCGCAGAGCGAATGGTTTCGTCCGGAATTACCTCTCCATCCACACGAACAACATTGACTGACTTTGGACGGATCATGTGCTTGATCTCGCGGAAAATATTCTTGAAAAGTATCAGGATTCTTGAAATCTTCAAGCCCCCCGCAGTAGAGCCCGCACAAGCGCCAATGATCATCAAAAGTGTCAGTATTGTTTTGGACAGCACCGGCCAATCGTTGAATTCCACCGTAACAAAGCCGGTTGTCGTCATAATAGAGGCTACTTGGAAAAATGCTGTTCGGACAGAGTCACCCACATTTCCGATCAAATGGAAAATATTCACCGATACAGCAACAACAGAAACAGCAATGACGCCAAGATATACTCTGAGTTCCTCGCTCTTGAGTACATCCTTGATCTTACCTATCAGAATAAAGAAGAACAGGTTGAAATTAATACCGAACAGTATCATGAAAATGGCGATTACCCATTCCGCAGCGGGATTGGCATAACCGGCTATCGAGCTGTTGAGTACCGAGAAGCCGCCTGTGCCCGCTGTCGCGAAAGAGGTAACGATTGAATCGTACAACGGAAGTCCGCAAATCAAAAGAGCAACGATCTGGATACACGTCAATACGATATAGATGCCGTACAGGATCAGAGCTGTCTGACGCATCTTGGGAACAAGCTTACCCTTTGTGGGTCCGGGAACCTCTGCGCGCATCAGGTGAATGGCTTCACCGCCTGCAGAAGGCAGAATTGCCAGCATAAACACAAGAACTCCCATGCCGCCAATCCAGTGTGTAAAGCTTCTCCAAAAGAGAATACTGCGCGGAAGGCCTTCCACAGCGGTCAGGATAGTGGCACCTGTCGTCGTAAAACCGGAAACAGTCTCAAATAGTGCGTCTATAAAGTTCGGAATCGTGCCACTGAACACAAAAGGCAGCGCTCCGAATACAGAAAGCAGAATCCAGGCGGATGAAACGCAGATAAAACCTTCTCTTGCGTAAATATTGGTATTCTTCGGTTTGAGAATGACACAAGGGACCGATATGACGAGCAACATACATATCGGATATACAAAGGGGAGAATGTCCTCTTTGTATATCATGGCTGTTGCTAACGGAAGAAGCAAAAGGATGGCTTCTATGAGCAAAATGCAGCCAAGTAAATAGCGAAGCATGCGATAATTCATAATTATTTCAAAATATCCTTTATGTTCTCAATGTGTTCACCCTTTGTGATCAGAATGACAGTATCGTCTTTTTCAATCTTGTCATTACCGGAGGGAATAACGATCTTATCCTTATGAACAATTGTGGCAATCAGTATATCATTTCTGATCTTGAGTTGCTTCAGGGGGACACCGGTAACTCCCTCGGCATGGTCCTTGATGACAATTTCCAAGGCCTCGAATCGGTTATCCATGAGGGTATGCAAGGATTCAATTTCAATTTCCTTTGTTACAGCAAGAGAGCGTACATATCTTACGATCTCATTGGAGGTCGAGTACTTCGGGGAGACAATGCTATCAAGGCCTACGCCCTTGAACAGCTCTACATACTGCATATTTCTGATCAACGTAATGATCTTATTATTGTTCTGGGATTTAGCATAGAGAGAAACGATTGCATTTTCCTCGTCCTCATCCGAAAGTGCAATGAAGGCGTCTGCGTTTGTAACGCCCTCTTCTTGAAGAACCGACTGCTTGGTACCGTCATCATGGATTACGTTACAGTCAAATTGCTCAGCCAACAAGCGGCAACGCTGCTTATCCGGCTCGATTACAGTTGCACGGATCTTGTTTTTTTGCAAGAAGGTCAGCAAATAATAGGTCATTCTGCTGCCACCAACGATCAACACGTCACGAACAGGATGCTTGTACGCGCCGATCGCCTTGAAGAACTGAGCGATTTCATCGTTGTGTGCAGTCAGACAAACCTTATCTCCTGCTTGCAAAACGAAATCACCCTTGGGGATATATGCTTCATTCTTTCGAAGAACACAACAGATCAAAAAGTGAAGTCCTACTTTGGTGTGGATCTGTGCAGGAGTCAGTCCGCACAGAACTGAGCCCGGCTCTACTGTAAATTCTGCAAGCTCGACTCGGCCGCGATAACAGGTATCGATCTTGGATGCGAAAGGGAATCTGAGCATGCGCGAGATCTCCTTTGCAACAGAGTACTCGGGATTGATGGTCAGCGATAGGTTCAGGTCCTTGCTGAGCATTTGCATCAATTCTGTATACTCGGGATTGCGGACTCTGGCAACTGTGTTTTTTGTGCCTAGCTTTTTTGCAGACGCACAGCAAAGAATATTCAGCTCATCCTCATTGGTGACCGCAATTAAAAGTTCAGCTTTGTCAGCACCTGCTTTGCGTAACGCAGATACGGAAGCACCGTTTCCTTGAACACCGATAATATCCAGCTTGTTGGAGAGCTCGGCCAAAACAGACATGTTCTGGTCAACAATAGTAATATCGTGACCTTCCTTGGCGAGTTGTGTACAAATCACTGTGCCGACAGCACCGGCACCAACAACAATGATGTTCATATATTACTCCATTTATGAAATGACATTGACCTAATTATAGCACAATCAAATGTATAATGCAAGACTTTTGCAAAATTATTGACAGTCAAAGCAATAAGTGGTATGATATAGGAGATATCTATTATGGAGGACTTCAATATGGAAAAAGTCAGAGTAGCGATCATAGGTCTTGGCTGCAGAGGCGGATATATGCTCCAGAATTGCCTTTTGGATATGGACAATATGGTTGTGACTGCTGTGTGCGACACTTATCAGGACAGAGTTGATTGGGCTGTGAATACCATTGTAGGACGTGGATTTGTAAAGCCTTTCGCAAGTACTGACTGGCATGAGGTGCTTGATCCCGCACTTGCGGATGCTGTACTGATCCTTTCTTCGTGGGAATCCCACGTGCCGATCGCCATTGAAGCCATGGAAAAGGGAATTGCCGTAGGTATGGAAGTCGGCGGTGCTTATTCGATCGACCAATGCTGGGATATGGTCCGCGCTTACGAGCGCACCAAAACGCCCTTTATGTTCCTTGAAAATTGCTGCTACGGCAGAATTGAGATGATGGTCATGAATATGATCAAACAGGGGCTGTTTGGCGAGATCGTGCATTGCGAGGGCGGCTATTGCCACGATTTGCGCGATGAGGTCGCTTATGGCAAAGAAAACAGACACTACAGACTGCGCAATTATCTGCACAGAAACTGCGAGAACTACCCCACGCACGAGCTTGGCCCGATCGCGCAGATTTTGGGTATCAACAGAGGAAACAGATTCTTGAATCTTGTTTCGGTTGCAAGCAAGTCACGCGGCATGAACGAGTATGCAAGACAGCACGAAAACGTCAATCCCGCTCTGCAGACTGCGAATTTCGCACAGGGCGACGTGGTAACCACCATCATCAAGTGCGCCAACGGCGAAACCATTACGCTCAGCCTTGATACAACGCTGCCCAGAGCATACAGCAGAAGATTTACCGTGCGCGGCACGCTGGGCATGTACATGGAAGACAACAACTCGGTTTACTTAGATTCCGATTTCACGCCCGCAGACCATTGGAATTGGTCTGTGCAGTGGAACAACGCGGAAAAGTATCTTGAAAAGTACGAGCATCCCGTTTGGGAGAAGTATCTCAAGGAAGGCATTCGCGGCGGCCACGGCGGCATGGACGGTCTTGTTTACGATGCGTTCATCGAGGCTGTCAGAAACGGCACGCCTTGCCCCATCGACGTCTACGACGCAGCTGCCTGGATGGCTGTGACACCTCTGTCCGAAATGTCGATCGCCAAGGGCGGAGCCCCCGTAGACTTCCCGGATTTCACAAACGGCGCATTTTGCGAGAGGGAATAAAGCATAAGATTTAATACAGATAACCGCGATGTATAATGCATCGCGGTTTTTTATATGTGAATAAAGAAATCTCGTACGCGCGGTTTTCGTTGATTTTGTGATTGATTTCCTCGTGGATCTCTTTTGTTTTCTGTAATATCTTGGTCTGACCCCGAAATTCTTTCCACAGCGTCGGGGTTTCGGACTGGTTTTGACAGTGTACCGCGCCCGCCTTATTGACCTCGTCCTTGACATTGGCTACCGTTATTTCTCTAGTATCGGAGTAGATTTTGCTTCGGCCGTAGCTCACTGTTACCCACCTTGGCGTCAGCATTCTATCTGTACTATAACACCAAATGTTGATGTAGTAAACCCTACCAATACTAGATGTAGCATTTTAGTAAAAGCACGAAATGCCAATGGCGGATTTACACAATTATTTATCATTATATTTGTATGATAGTTGCATTTACATATTATGGGAAAAGTGATAAAATAATATTAAATTATCATTTTTGTTATAAATGGTTTTTTGATTTTGGAGGAAGAAATGAAGAAATTGGCTTTTATGGTTTTGGCTTGTCTGCTGATGCTTTCGGTGCTTTTGACAGCTTGTGACACACAGGAAGCGCAAGGCCCGCAGGGCGAGCAAGGCATCCAAGGCGAACAAGGCCCGCAGGGCGAGCAGGGCATCCAAGGTGAAAAGGGCGAGCAAGGCGAGCAGGGCATCCAAGGTGAAAAGGGCGAGCAAGGCGAGCAGGGTGAAACGGGTGCTACCATTGAAAAGATTGAAGTTGATGAGCAAGGTCGTTTGATCATTACGCTGACTGATGGTACAGTTCTTGATCCCGTATATATTCCAGAAAAACCTGAATGTACGCACATGTATAGTGATTGGTTCGTTGTTATTGCTCCCACGTGCACGCAAACCGGCATGAAAATACGTTTTTGCGTAATCTGCAATCACTCCGAAACAGGATTAATCGATAAGATCGCGCACGATTATGATATTGTTATTACTCCTGCATCCTGCACCGAGCAGGGCTATACCAACCATAGCTGCATTTGCGGTGATTCATATGTAACGGACTATGTGGACGCAATGGGGCATATCTATGTTCATGGTAAATGCACGAATTGTTATCAGATTGATCCCGATGGCAATTATTTGGAGATCTCAAAATTTGACATAGAGCAAGGCTCGTACTATTACGGTCAGGAACATAACTCAACGACACGACTTCGCGTTGGTGAATTGATCTACGTTAGCGCAGGAACTGTAATTCACTATGATCTTGACGGTCTGCAAATGATTTTCAACATCGTGTCAAGCAGTCAATCAAACGAGTGGCTGAGCCTTGGACCGTGGGTGACAGGAACAGGAGAATACGTTATTCATACTGATGGCTTGTTGGCTATTTCTATTGGCAAGAAATCGGGAGATACTTGGGGGACGATTACGCTTGACGATTATGATAATGAACAGATCATAATTGAATTTACAGATGGGCATATGCATGATTTTGATGAGAATGTGACTGAACCGACGTATACAGAGGGAGGATTTACTACGTATAGCTGTGGTTGTGGTGCAAGTTATGTGGAGGATTTTACCGATGCAAGACCTTACCGCATATTGCTGATCGGTAATAGTTTTTCACATGATGCAGCTAGACAACTTTGCGAGCAGATTAAGTCCCTGCTGGGCGAAAATACAAAGGTGGATGTACATTTGGCAATTAATGCAGCCAAAACACTTGCGTGGCATGCAACACAGGTGTCTTCCGATGAACCCTCATATAAGCATCGATATTACGAGGCCGAGACAGGCATATGGGTCTATGACGATGAACCGCTTCATAAGCTTAGCGACATTATATCTCTCAAGCAATGGGATGCTGTGACAGTACAGGGCTTTTTCCCAGAAGTGAATTCGGGCTTGGCAACAGGACTGGAGGGAGAAGATGCAGCTTTTCTGCCCATAGAGAATTCTGTTCCGTATATGCTTGATTACGTTTCGGAAAATGCTCCGGAAGCAAAAATATATTACTATATGATTTGGCAGAAATCAACCGATACGACAACTTTGAACGCAGGGCTTACCGAATATGAGCAGATTGTAGCCATGACTAAGCAACTCATGGAATACAAAGGAAATAGAACGCGCAGAAGCTTTGATGGCGTTATTCCAGTCGGTACAGCTGTTCAAAATGCCCGAACAACGTATCTGGGGTTGCTGAATTATTCGGACGATAAAGAAACCGTGATCGGTCTCCAGCGTGATGACGTACATATAGCATACACTTTTGGTGGTTATATCGTTGCGCAAACCTTTGCAAAATATCTCATCCCCGAGGAACTGTGGATTGATGGAGGAACATTCATCGACGTTCCCCAATCACCTGTGTTTGGGGAATTGCCTGTAGAGTATACGCAAATTGCTCAGGCAGCAGTTAATGCTGCTTTGCAATCGCCGTATACAGTGACCGTTCTGGAGAATTACGAAATTGATCCTGCGAAAAAAGCCAAGGAGGCGATCGAGAGTGCAAGCTATACCTTTGAGAAGATTGACAGTGACCAGGCATTGATTGATGCCATTGAGGTTTTTGTTAATCAGCATCTTAGCAGTGATTTTGCAGAGCCTGTCATTACCTTGGAAAGCTATACAATCGATAAGCAAGGCAACGTGACTGATCTTGAAGCATTCGTGTTAATCGGCTATGGCTATACGACAGTCACAGCAACCATTTCCGTTCATCCTTCACATGGCGAGGACGGTAAATCACCGTAACTTTATGGTTTGGAAATATTGTTATAGGATTATAAACAACAAACGCCCCCGATTTTGGGGGCGTTTTGCTATATCAAAACGGTCTCTTTGCCACCGTGACCACCTTAGGTCTCTCAGACAGATACCCCGCCATCATGGCAAGGGAATCAGCCGCGTCGTCATGCAGGTTTTTCGCCGTGAAAGAGAAGGATGTTAGCTCGTTCATAGCCTTGCGGTAATCCTCGTCACGGCACTTACTGTCGCGAAAATAGAAGTTGCGGATGATCGGCGCATGCTGCAATGAATTGATAAAGGCACTCGCTTTATTGCGAGTGCCTGCTTCCTTATTTCATCTTTTCCTGCTTGACCTTATGGTCAATGATATGCCTGGACGCAAGCTCTGCCTTAACCTCGTCAACCGAAATGCCCATTTCGTTCATCATGACCATGACGTGATAGGCAAGGTCTGCGATCTCGTAAATGGCCTCGGCCTTATCCTGATTCTTGCCCGCGATGATGACCTCGGTGGATTCCTCGCCCACCTTCTTGAGAATCTTATCCATACCCTTGGCAAACAGGTAAGTGGTATAAGAGCCCTCGGGCATCTTTTCACGTCTGTCCGCAAGCAATGCTTCAAGCGTATTGAGCGAGAAGGGAGCTTCTGTACCACTTGTGTAAAGCAGGTCGTTGAAGCAGGTTTCCGCGCCCGTGTGGCAGGCGGGACCATCCTTGGTAACAAGCACGGTCAGCGTGTCGCGGTCGCAGTCCGCCTTGATGCACAGCACGTGCTGCTTGTTGCCCGACGTTTCGCCTTTTCTCCAAAGCTCTTGTCTGGAGCGCGACCAGAAGCAGGTCGTGCCTTCTTCCATGGTGATCTGCAGACTCTCTGCGTTCATATAAGCCAGCATCAGAACCTTGCCGTCCTGCGCGTCCACGACGATGGCAGGGATCAGACCGTTCTGATCAAATTTCAAATCCTTGATTTCTAACATAACTATCTCCTTACGATGATCCCTTGCTCGTGCAGACTCTGCTTGAGCGAGGGGATTTTGATTTCTCCGAAATGGAATACCGATGCGGCAAGACCCGCATCAACACCGGGCACAGACTTGAACAGTGTCACAAAGTCCTGTACACAGCCCGCGCCACCCGAGGCAATCACGGGTACGTTGACCGTATTGCAGACCTGCTCCAGCATTTCAAGGTCAAAGCCTTGCTTGACGCCGTCCGTGTCGATCGAATTGACCACGATCTCGCCCGCACCGTTCTCCTCGGCACGTCTGAGCCATTCCAAGGCCTCGATGCCCGTGTTTTCGCGTCCGCCCTTGGCAAACACACGGAAAACGCCGTCCACGCGCTTGATATCAGCCGAGAGCACCACGCATTGACTGCCGTACTTTCTTGCCGCGGCGTAGATCAGATCGGGGTTTTTGATCGCGCCGGTATTGACGCTGACCTTGTCCGCACCGCAAGCGAGCACGCGCTCAAAATCCGAAAGGGAATTGATGCCACCGCCCACGGTCAGCGGAATAAACACCTCTTTAGCCGTTTCTGTCAGAATGTCGGTAAACAGGGCTCGTTCTGCTGCCGATGCCGCGATATCGTAAAAAACAAGCTCGTCAGCGCCGTTGTCACTGTAATACTTGGCAAGCTCCACAGGTGAGTTGACGTCGCGCAAGCCTGCGAAATTGACGCCCTTGACAACGCGTCCGTCCTTGACGTCAAGACAGGGAATAATTCGCTTGGTGATCATGTTGTCACCTCCCTGACTGCCGTGGCAAGATCCAGCGCACCTGTGTAGAGTGCTTTTCCAAGGATCGCTCCGTACATATTCATGTCATTGAGCGCTTTGACGGTTTCAAGATCCGAAATGCCGCCCGAGGCGGTGAACATCATGTCAGGGAACTTATCCTGCAGAGATCGATACAGCGCACGGTTTGTGCCGCCAAGCACACCGTCTTTGGATATATCGGTGCAAATGATGACCTTTACGCCAACTTTTTGCATGTTTTCGATAAACTCATAACCGCTGACCTGAGAGGTTTCTAACCAACCGTTTGTTGCCACCATGCCATCGCGCAGATCTGCACCTACGGCAATTCTGTCACCGTATTTGGCAACTGCTTGCACAAGAAACTCGGGGTCGGTTAGTGCAGCCGTGCCCAGAATGACACGAAACGCTCCTGCATTCAAGTATTTTTCAACAGTATCCATGTCGCGGATGCCGCCGCCTATCTCAACGCAAAGGGAAGTGTTCCCGATGATATTGGAAACGGTCATAAAATTGGGAGTGCCGCCGTCACGCGCACCTTGCAGGTCCACAACGTGCAGATGAGTCGCGCCTGCTTGTTCAAACGATCTTGCGACGGATACGGGGTCATCGCTATATACGGTCATTTGTGCGTAATCGCCCTTGTATAGGCGCACCGCTTTACCGTCTATGAGATCAATTGCGGGAAAAAGAATCATAATATTCTCCAAATTAAGGTTGTGTTGTAGGAATCTCGGTAAATGCACGCAGGATCGCAAGGCCTACGTTACCGCTCTTTTCGGGATGGAATTGTGTGCCGCATACGTTACCGTAGCAAGCTGCTGCGGTCAGAAGTGCACCGTATTCGGTCAATGCCGTCACGGATGCGTCACAGTCCATGGCAGCATAGGAATGCACGAAATAAACGTAATCACCTTGATTGACGTACTTGAAAATTGGGTGCTTGGGCTTGTCAGAGGGGAAGATCAGACTGTTCCAGCCCATTTGCGGAGATTTGAGTCCCCCTATAACAGGGGCAATCGGCTTGATACTGCCCGGAATCAGCCCAAGGCCTTGATGCTCACCGAATTCATAGCTTTTATCAAACAGCATTTGCATGCCAAGACAGATACCGAGAATGGGCGTGCCTGCAGCGGCTTTGGAAAGTACCACTTTGTCAAGCCCACTTTCTTTGAGTTTCTTGGCAGCATCCTCAAATGCACCAACGCCGGGCAGTATAATTCTTTCGGCATTCATGATTTTTTCGGCATCCGATGTCACCTCTGTCTGCTCACCGATCTTTTCAAGTGAGCAGGCAAGAGAAAACAGGTTTCCAACGCCGTAATCGATAATGGTTGTCATAATACGCCTTTCGTGGAGGGAATTTGATCAGCTTTTGCTGCGTCGATTGCACAGGCCTTTGCAAGTGCACGCGCAACAGCCTTGAATTCGGCTTCAATAATGTGATGCGAATTCTTTCCTGCAAGCATCTGCAGGTGGAGGGTAATGCCCGCACGACGAACGAACGCAAGCCAGAATTCCTCAGCCAGCTCGGTATCAAAGTCACCGACACGTGCTGCCGGGATATCAACACTGTATCCGAGATACGGACGTCCGGAAATGTCCACCGCACAAAGCATCAGTGCTTCGTCCATGGGCAGAATGATATCGCCATATCTGCAAATACCCTTGCAATCGCCCAGCGCCTTTGCAAATGCGTCACCAAGGCAAATGCCAATGTCTTCGGCAGTGTGGTGGAAATCCACCTCGCTGTCGCCTTTGCAGATGAGTTCAAGATCAAAGCCGCCGTGCTTGGCAAACAATGTCAGCATGTGGGCCAAAAAACCGCAATCTGTTTGAATCTGACTTTGGCCGACACCGTCCAGGTTGAACTTCAGCGAAATTTCGGTTTCATTTGTTTTTCTGTTGATTTCCCATGTTCTCATGTTTATGTTTCCTTTCAGATCAAGGATTTGATAGCACTTAGTAATGCGTCCATTTGCTCCTTGGTGCCAATGGTGATGCGGCAAAAATCGCTGATTCTCGGAGCATTGAAATAACGGACGAGGATTGCTTTTTCTTTAAGCCCAAGATAGAGCTGTTCTCCGGAAATTGCCGGATGCTTGGTAAAGACAAAGTTGGTTTTGGAGGGAAGAGTCTCAAAGCCGAGCAAGGACAGTTGCTCAGTCAGGTATTCGCGGTTTTGCGCGATAATTCTGCAGTTTTGCATGTAATAGTCATTATTTTCCAGAATCGCACATGCAGCGACCTGAGAAAGCGCATTAACGTTATAGGGGTTGATCGAGTTTCGGATTGTTTCAAGATCAGCAATCAGTGAAGGCTGTGCAACGGCAAAACCGACACGTCCACCTGCAAAGCTGCGGGATTTGGAAAAGGTGTTAATAACCAAAAGGTTCTCATATCTTTCCACCAAAGGAATCGCACAGTCTGCACCAAAATCCACGTATGCCTGGTCGATGACCACGACATTATCCGGATTTGAGATCAAAACCTGTTCAATTTGATCAAGAGTCAAAGCAATGCCCGTGGGAGCATTGGGGTTGGCGATAAAAACAGTTCTGCCTAAGCCTGCATAATCAATAGGGTTGATGCAGTACTTTTCATCTAAAGGGACTATTTTTGTATCCGTCGCATAAAGGCGGGAAAGCACGCTGTAAAAGCCGTAAGTAATATCTGCAAATGCAGCCCCCGTTTGTGCATTGCAAAAAGCCAGAAATGCAAAAGATAACAGCTCATCTGAACCGTTTCCGAGAGTAAAGTGATCGGGTGTCAACCCGTACACGCTTGCAAGCTGCTGCCTGACGGCCAGCATGGAAGGATCGCAATAAAGATTCGCCTTATTCGTTGCTTTCAAAACAGCTTCCGTTACGTTTTCAGCAGGTGGAAAAGGGGATTCATTTGTGTTGAGCTTAATCAGTGACTGCATATTTCTCGGTTGTTCACCCGGAACGTATGCCTGTAGCTCACCCGGCTTGCGGGAAAAATACTTGCTCATTTTTTGATCCTGACCTCAGCACTTCTTGCGTGCGCCTCCAAGCCTTCCTTGCGGGCAAAGAGCGCAATATCGGGTGCTGCTTTCTGTATAGCGTTCTGATCGTAGTAGGTGTACGCGATCTTCTTGATGAAATCGTCTACCGACAATGGGCTGGAGAATCTTGCCGTACCGCTTGTGGGGAGCGTGTGGTTAGTGCCCGCATAATAGTCACCAAGCGCCTCGGGGCAATAACGACCGAGGAAGACAGATCCTGCATTCTCAATCTTTTCAAGATAGGTAAAAGGATCGTCCACACAAATCTCAAGGTGCTCAGGAGCAATGCGATTGGCAACCTCGATCGCTTGCCACAAATCAGAGCAAACGATGATCTTCCCGAAATTGTCAATGGAAGGACGGGCGATCTCGTAGCGGGGCAAAACAGCCAGTTGCGCCTCAACTTCTGCTTGAACAGCCTGTGCAAGCTCAGCACTGTCCGTGACCAGAACCGCACTTGCCATTTTATCATGCTCGGCCTGCGAGAGCAGGTCGGCAGCAACAAATGCAGGGTTGGATTTGCCGTCTGCAAGTACAAGAATTTCGGAAGGGCCTGCGATCATATCGATGGCAACCTTGCCGTAAACTTGTCTCTTTGCTTCAGCAACGAATGCGTTGCCGGGGCCTACGATCTTATCCACGCAAGGAACCGACTCGGTGCCGTATGCAAGTGCTGCAACCGCTTGTGCGCCGCCGATCTTGAAGATTTTGTCCACGCCTGCGATTTTTGCTGCACAGAGGATAGCGGGATTGACCAGGCCGTCCTTTGCAGGAGGCGTGACCATAACGATCTCACCAACGCCTGCAAGCTTTGCGGGAATGCTGTTCATCAGCACGGTAGAAGGATATGCAGCAGTACCTCCCGGAACGTAAATACCAACCTTTGCAAGAGGGGTGATTTTCTGTCCGAGAATGATGCCACCGTCCTTTTTGATCTCAAAGCCCTGTCTGACCTGATTTTTATGATAAGCCTCAATGTTGGCAGCCGCGTCACGCATAACGCGAATGAACTCGGGGTCAGCATTTGCAAATGCGTCGGCTATCTCTTGCTCGGAAACCTGCAGGGAAGCAAGCTTGACCTTATCAAACTTTTCAGTATATGCCAGGAGAGCAGCGTCTTTTTCGGCTCTTACTGTAGAAATGATTTCAGAAACGATGTCTTCTACGTTGAATGCATTTTGCGTACGTCCGAAGATCTCTTCATCAGAAACGGAATTAAAATCAAAAATGCGAATCATGGTTTATCCCTCTCTTTGAGCTTGCAGCTTTTGCTGAAGCTCAGTAATTTCGGTACTGTTAAATTTATAAGCGGATTTATTTGCGATCAATCTGGCGCTGATCGGCAAGATCTCTTGCTTGACCACCAGTCCGTTTTCCTTGAGTGTGGTTCCGGTTTCCACGATATCCACGATGACGTCGGAAAGTCCGAGAATGGGAGCAAGCTCAATAGAACCGTTGAGTTTGATGATATCAATGGTTCTGCCGCATGATGCATAATATCTGGCAGCGGTATTTTTGAATTTGGTTGCTACACGAAGCGGATTTGCCGGGTCGTCCTCGAAATCTTCTTTTGCAGCCATGCAAAGTCTGCATTTGCCGATTCCAAGGTCCAAAAGCGAATAAACGTCAGGCTCGTATTCCACCAGAATATCGCTGCCCGCAACACCAATATCCGCCACCCCGCGTTCTACGTAAATGGGAACATCAGAGGGCTTGACAAAAAAGTAAGAAACCTTGTCTGTAGAAAACACGAGTTTTCTTGAAGGTGTATGAATCTCGGGACAGGGATAACCGGCATTTTCAAACATAGCCAAAACCTTATCTCCAAGTCGGCCTTTGGGGAGTGCAATCTTTATCATTTTAGCACCTCCGTGACATGCAGTATTTTGGAAAACTTGCGGTTTGCAGGTATCTGAGAAGCGGCCATTACATGCTTTCCTTGCGCAGTGATTTTTTGCATAGCCTGTGTGATCGAAAGTGCAGAATCCTTATCTGAGTATAACAAAAGAACGTCAAAATCGGGGGCCGAGTCGCTGTATCTGATATAATCCAGGTAAAGCGCAAAGCCGATAGCTGCAGCCGAGAGCCCAAAGCGTTCAAGCAGCGGGTCGTAGCGTCCGCCGGAAAGCACCGCGACAGGTACGTCTTTGATATATCCCTTGAAAATGATACCGTTGTAGTAACCGATATCATGCATCAGCGAAAAATCCAGGTAAACGTTATGATCAAGCCCCAGGCTTTGCAATACCTCGGCGATCTGCGCAAGCTCTTCAACCGCTTGAGAATCCGGGAGAGTAGCTTTGAGTGCAGGAATCATTTGAGAGATCGGTAAATAAGAGTCTACCAGTATAGCCAGAGGATTCTCGCAATCAAGAGCGGAAAGCATGGATTGAATTCCGTCAGCATTTTTTTGCGAGATCATTGCAGTCAGCTCGTCTCGTTGCGCTCCGCACTCGCAGGCATGATCAATTAACGAAGA
Source organism: Eubacteriales bacterium (assembly GCA_045594705.1). Taxonomy (GTDB): domain Bacteria; phylum Bacillota; class Clostridia; order Oscillospirales; family CAG-272; genus SVQP01. Next base: position 73,578 of record JAZNZB010000090.1, on the reverse strand, counting down.
GAGAATTCCCATATGGGAAATATCAAGAATGTTGTTTGGGCTGACAGCGTCCAATGTAGCCTTTGCCAATGAGACAACTTCGGTAATGGCATACAAGCTATCGTCTCCAATCAATTCAAGCCCCATCTGATGCAGCTCACTGAATTCGCGATCACCCTTTTTGACACGGTAAACCGTTTCGTTGTAAAAAACCTTTAATGGCAGGTGCTGATCTCTGGCAAGGTTTTTGACGATCGAAAGCGTAATGTCAGGCTTGAGAGCCTTAAGCTTGCCACCGTCCGTAAAGGTCAGGAGACGATCATCTACCAAAAAGCTTTTATTATCGGCATAAAGGGAATAGTCCTCGAATTTATTCATCAGAAATCTACGGTATCCATAGTTTGTATACAGGCCTGCGCATTTGCTGACGGTCTGCTCAGCAGGCGTCATGACATAAGAGATTTTGTCCATCAGATTCCTCCATAGTAAAAGGATAGTATGATTATACTACAAGCGAGCACTTTAGTCAAGTAAAGTGCGAAGAAAAATTAAATATTAATGTAAACAATTTGTAAACCAAGGACAGTTTCTGCCTGTTTTGTGATAGAATATGCAGGTATCTTTGCAAGGAGGACAATATGATTGGGCTTGAGCGTGGAAAAGTAAAGCTTGTGGAGCATGATCCCCGTTGGTTTGTGCTGGCAGATGAGCACGTCATGAAAATCAAAAATGCTCTTGGCGGGATGGCAATTGATATTGCGCACGTGGGAAGTACGTCTGTTCCCGGACTGTGTGCGAAACCCATTATTGATATCGTCGTCGGCGTTCGAAATTTTCATGAATCCATCATAAGAGGTTTGGAGCAATCAGGGTATTTGTACAGGCCTGCGCATGACAGTCAAATACACATGCTTTTCATAGATGCTGACGGAGAAATCAGACGTGCGCACATACACGTTGTTCAGCACATGAGTATGGAATGGCGGAACTATCTGAATTTCAGAGATTACCTAAAAGCGTTTCCGCAAGTCAAACATACATATCAAGATCTGAAAAACACTCTCGCAAAGAGGTATCCGAATGACAGGGAACAGTACACGCTGAAAAAGGCAGAATTTATTACCTATACGTTGCGCAAAGCGATGGTCTGGTCGTTTCTCGGACAGTATGTGTGCGCACAGGTAGACAGACCTGCCGGATATCTGCACTGCAAGGGTCAAAAGGAATTACTGTATCCCATTAACTATGGTTTTATCCCCGGTGTATTGGGCGGTGACGGTGAGGAGCTGGACGTATATTATCTTGGTACAGACAAACCACTTACCTCATTTTCCGGTAAAGTGATCGCGATCGTACACAGAAAAGATGACAGCGAAGACAAGCTTGTGGTTGCTGCGGACGATTATCAGTATACAGCTGAACAAATTTGCCGGGAAATCTATTTTCAAGAGAAATATTATGATACGACGGTTGAATTGATCAACGGACAAAAATTGCACATCAGTAACGGAGTAACAAAATGATTATTGAGTTAATAGTTTTAGCGGTTGCGCTTTCCATGGACGCCTTTGCCGTAGCCATTTGCAAAGGCTTATCCATGCAAAAGGCAACTTTGAAAAAGGCAGCAATCGTTGGCGGTTGGTTCGGTGCCTTTCAGGCATTGATGCCTGCGCTCGGATTCTTGTTGGCAGGAATTCTGAATAAGTTCTTTGGTCAATACTTGGAAATGTTCACCGGCTGGATCGCGTTTATTCTCTTAGCATTGATTGGCGGCGGGATGATCAAGGAAGCGATTGAAAAGAAGGAAGAGGGATGTGCGTGCTGTGACAAGGATGCTTCACTGACAGCCCGCGTCATGTTTCCCATGGCAGTTGCCACCAGCATTGATGCGATGGTAGTCGGCGTCGGATACGGATTACAGCCCGATATGGGCATTCCGGAGGTATTGATCAGTGTGACTTTGATCGGTGTAATTACGTTTGCGCTTTCCGCACTTGGCGTCAAGATAGGCAATGTATTTGGCGACAAATATGAGAAAAAAGCACAGCTGGCAGGAGGTATCATTCTATGCCTGCTTGGACTTAAAAACGTATTGGATCAATACGGTGTGATTGATGCTGCATGGAATTGGGTTTTGGGCTTATTTGCATAACATAAAAGGCGGGCGCTGTGGCGCTCGCCTTTTTCATGATTGGTTATTGTGTTACGCGGAACGTACGAGCTTCTCCGTCGTCCATTTGGAAGGAAAACGCGTACGAATACGTACCGTCATCCTCACGGAAGGCCATGTAGCCGTCGTAACTGTGATGCTGATAGTTGTAATCTACCCAAGCTCCGTTCTCCATAACCTGGATGGTGGGCTGAGTATAGCTGTCAAAGCCGTAAACACGAACAGCATAAACGGCAGAGCCACCACCACTTACGGTGAATTCGGCAACGTTCTGATCGGCAATCACCGTGGGAAGGTAAGTATCCTCAATGACACTGCCGACAGAGGATTCAACCTTGATCGGAGAGAGAACCGAATCCTCTCTGACGCCAAGCACGTTGGAGTCGTCCTTGCTTTCGGGAGATCCCCAAGGCAGCAGGATCATATCGATATGCACGGTATCGCCTGCACGAAGCGTGATATCACCTGCATCCACGGTCAGGGTTGCAAGGTTGACCGTTCCGTCAAACTGTTCCTTCAAAATGAGATTGCCGTCATAAGGCTTACCGCCAAGAATCATGCTGTAATCCTTGATCACGACAGCCATGTTGACAGAATCCGTGCCCTTATGGGAAGGATCAGAGTCGATGTAGTAATCAAAATACGCACCATCTTTACCGAGTTTGTAGTAATCGGTATGCTCGCTGAGCTTCAGGTCAACCGTTTGCGGCTGATTGTTTTGGTCAAGGTAGCCAAGCTTCTTATAAACGATCGCGCGTCCGTCCATGGAGAAGAACGAGAAATTGTTGACAAAATCCTTGATCTCAAGATCCTCAAGCACAGTCAGATCCAGCGTGTAGTAGGTTCTGGTTTCGTCGGACTGCGCCATCTCCACCTGTCTGTAATCGACTTGGATCTTACCGTCATCGGAAAGATAACCCATGTCGATATCCACGTAAACAGGGCCGGAAGTCGAAATATTTGCGGTTTGTGATTCGGAGCCATAGAAGTTTCCTTGTGCATCGGTGTATTGCAGCCAGTACAATCTGCCCGCGCTGGTGTGCTGAGGCTGTCCGGGCCACAGAGGAGCGGACATGGCGCGGAAGTCCGGAAGTGTCCAGTAGTCCTTTCCGTAAACGTAATAGGGGGCGATGCAGTTGGATTCAGTCACACCGCAGGAAAGATGATAGTAAGGAGCGATAAACTGAATAGAGGACAGCTGCTTGAGCGGGAATTGCCCCCAATTCTGATAGAGATTGACCGATTTGAATTGCTTGGTCTCATTCTTTTCAAGCTTGATAGGGAAGATCGAGTAGCCGTAATGCATGTCCTCGGGATCGAACACAGGCTCTTCATATTCGCCCTTGAAGTTCTTGCAGACCTCTACGTTGATGGGCAGCAGTCTGTCAGCTTCGTCAAGTACCACGCCGCATTCAAGGCATCCCGTATTGTTGGTGTGCGCAAAGATATAAATCTCACGGTCATAATCGTCTCCGACGATCTGCGTATCAACAATATAATGCTTTTGAGGTTCTTGATAATAAGGCTTATTGAAGTCTGTACCATCCAGCGTGTATGTGTAACAGCCGATAAGACTGTTGTAACCAACGTATTTTGCGTTATCGCTCTTGTTGACGATCTTGATGTCGGTCAACGGGGTGCGTTCAATATAAGCCTGTCTCTCCAGCTCGTCGAACGAGTGTCCCTTGTCGGTGTAGATGCGGTGACCGATCGAGTAGCTATCATGGCTATTCAGAGTTGTGGAAGCGGGGGTATAGGTCTGTGTGATCACGTAGTGGCCGTCCTCAAGCGTTACAGTAACCTCGCCTGCGTATTCGTTCTCGGCAGGGAATATATAGCCGAATATGCCTGCATCGGTCACGTCAAAGCCAACGTATTGCACCGAAGCCGCATCAATGCCGTCAACGGTGGTGTGCTTACCGTTCTGGTCCGCGATGACGAGAGAAGCAACACGGCTTTGCTCAATACGGGTCACCATGCCAAATCCTTTCAAGCCGTGAGCGTCACCATCTGCCACCACGCGGATTTGCTGATGAATTTTGTCACCGTAAACATGCAGGTTGCGGTCAAGTTTCATGGCGGTCGCTGCAGTTGTTTTGATCTTAACCGCTTTCATTTCCGTGATCTCGATCTTCTCGCCGACCTTATCGCCACAGTCAACACGGATTTCTTCCACCTTACCCGTATAATCAGGAATAGAAACAAGAGGAACGATTACGGTACAGTATTCATCGCCGGGCTCTACCGAGAAGGAAACATTCTGATCACCGTTAAAGCCGCCATAAGAGCCTGCTCTGAGATAGAGCGTAACGTTGGACGCATACTCGGTGCGCATGGTGATTTGAATTGCGTTGTAATCCTCCGCGTTATACTTCACGTTCCAATGGAAATAGGGATCGTATGTGCTTTGTACGATTGCGGTCAGTACACCGTCATTCAAAGCGACAGATTTAATGTCGTGGGAGGAGGGCTTGCGCGCCTTGGCGAGCAGATCGTAGCTGCCTGCGCTCTCATCAAATTCATAAACGGAAGGCAAAAAGCCTTGATCCAGAAAATGAATATCGTAATAGTAATAACCGAATCTGTAGATATTGCCGCGTGCGCTGTTGCCCGAGTGCGAAGAATACAGTTTGTCACCGCGTTCGGTGATGACGAATGCATCCATCGTGTCTGTCAGGTAGGCAATTCCGTTATGATTGTAAAGCCCGGAGACTTGTTTGTTGTCTTTTTTATCCAGGTTGTAAACCAAACGCACGTCACCGTTCGTGATTTCTGCAGTATCACGTCTTTGATCAAGATAACGGAAGTTGATAAGATTGGCAACATCATCCGCATAAGTGATAGTGTCACCCCAGGCGGTGGTGTCCTGTCGCACCTGATTAGTCGTAATATTACCAGCCTGATCCATGGAAAGATCAGCGGGAATCTTCAGCTCGTTCATTTGTGATACCTCCTGTGCATGGATGTCAACATCAAAGCACGTATGGAAGAATGCCGCAACCATATCGGACAATAGTTGCGCTTCTCCGCCAATGTAAAGCTTGCCGTCCGAAGCGAACACAGTGTTCTCGGTATACGTAGAATTTCGCGCGTTTCCGATGATGATTTCATGCTCGGAAGTAGCGTAATCAGATTCGTTGTCCGTAACAATCTGCAGAGCGACGCCTGTGAGCTTTTCAACGGCGTCTCTGAAAAGCACCGCTGCCAGGAAGGCGGGATCATTTGCAGTCAGATCGGCAGGTCTGACGATCACGTAAGAGGATGCGCCGTCCTTGACAAGCACCAAGTCTTCCGGCCCGGGTGTTGGCTCGTCTTGCCCGGATTCCGTGGTTTGTTCATCGGGAGCAGGGGTGTCCTTGCATGCATAAAAGCATGGAAGCAATAAGAGTGGGACAAGCATGAAAATCAACAATCGTTTCATTACAATACCTCCAGAATTTGTTACTTATATTATACAGAAACACACGGCTTTTGTCAATATAAAATGGGCTGTTGCCTAAGCAACAGCCCATTCTTTTATGTAGGGATTATCTCTTGGAGAGAACTTCAGCCTCGTATTCTTCGATTTCCTTGAACCAGCAAGAGCAACCGCATACGTTGTTTCTCTCGCAGAATTCCATCCAGATATCGCCGAAGGGCAGGGTCTTGACTTCCTCACGCAGCATCATCAGCTTGGTGGTGTTGCCTGCATCCTGCAGAGCCTTCATCTCAGCGTTGGGAGAGAGCAGAGCATACAGCAGAGCCTTCTGAACGCTTCTCATACCGATAACCAGAGCAGCTACACGGTTGATAGAAGCATCGAAGTAGTCGGTAGCCAAGAATACTCTGTCAAGAGCATCGCAACGAACGACTTCCATCATCATTTCTCTGGTGTCGTCGTCGAAGTTTACAACGTGGTCAGAGTCCCAACGAATGGGTCTGGTGATGTGCATAGCCAGCTTCTCGGAGAAGCAGAGCATTGCGGGCAGCTTGTCGTAAACGACCTCGGTGGGATGGTAGTGACCGTTGTCGAACAGCGGAACGATACCGCGGGACAGAGCATAGGACAGAGCGAATTCGCCGGAGCCTACGGTGTAGGACTCAACGCCGATACCGAATACCTTGGACTCAACGCAGGGGTAAACCTTAGTCTTGTCGTAGCCGCAAGCCAGGATTTCGTCCAGGGACTGAGCGTATCTCATACGGGGACCCATACGGTCAGCGGGAATATCCTTGAAGCCGTCGCCGGTCCAGAAGTTGATTACGCAGGGATAGCCGGTCTCGTTTGCAAAGTACTCAGCGATCTTCATGCAGCAGATACCGTGTCTTACCCAGAACTTTCTGATCTCCTCGTCGGGAGAAGAAAGGGTCAGACCGTTTGCCTTGGGGTGAGAGAAGTAGGTGGGGTTGAAGTCAAGGCCCATGCCGTGCTTCTTAGCGAAGTCAACCCACTTCTGGAAGTGCTTGGGCTCAAGCGCGTCTCTGTCAGCAAATTCGCCATCCTCAAAGATTGCGTAGTTTGCGTGAACGTTGAGCTTGTGAGTACCGGGGATCAGAGAGAGAGCCTTTTCAAGGTCTGCAAACAGCTGGTCGGGACCGGTTGCTCTGCCGGGATAGTTACCGGTAGTCTGAATACCGCCGGTCAGAGGGCCGTTGTTCTCGAAACCAAGAACGTCGTCTGCCTGCCAGCAGTGCATGGAAATGCGAATGTCGGAAAGCTTGGAGATCGCAGCCTCGGTGTCAACACCGTACTTAGCGTAGATCTGCTTTGCGGATTCATAGCGTTGATTCATTTGTGTTTCCTCCTGAATTGATATATGTACATATTTTTAGAGAACATATATAGTCAACATACATTATACAGTATTTGACTCTGTTTTGCAAGATGTTTTTTGAAAAAAGAGGGAATTTTTACATCGGAAATTGAGATCAAGTATTTTTGACTACAATGGAGTCCTGGTCGGAAAGCGCCTGCACGTTGTAGACACCTGAAGAACGAAGATGCTCCAGATCCTCTCTTCTGTCCTCGGAATAATGGCAAATCAAAATGCCTTGATATAGTCCCAGTCCTGAAAAGTCTGAAAGTCCGAACGTGTCTTGATCATATTTTGTTACATGAGAGAGATCGGCGGTTGCTATGTGTGCACCCGCACTACCCCCTATATAGGTAGCACCGTTGCGAACAAGATCCAGGATCACCTGATCAAATCCGGATTCACGAATTCGCTTCATAGTACCGAAGGTGTTGCCGCCACTGATATAAATCACGTCAACGTCAATATAGAAGATTGACTTCGGTTGAAAGTAGTTTGCAACGTAAATGTTGTTCTTTTGAAAGCCGAATGCTGCTAAACGAGACTTGTATTTGCCGCTCTCTATCTTCTCCGGGGTGGCTTTATCGTTTGGAAAGAATAATACCTTACATTCTGAAATCGGTTTGGGAAGATTATCGAATATGATCTTTGCGGAATTCGGATTTCCAAAATCACAAGATGATAAAATCAAATTCATTGCGTCACCAGACAAGGATCAAATCCCATCAATCTCACTCATCCACAGCGCAAAGGCTGCATCGGAGGGCATGCAGAGGCCGCCGCGGGGAGATGCGGTGATGGCGCTGACGGCAGGACCGTCGGGCATGCAGGAGCGTTTAAACTGCTGGGTAAACAAGCGGCGTGCGAAGACCTTGAGCCACTTTTTGATCTCGCTGTCGTCGTAGCTGCCGTCAAAGGCGTATTGCGCCAGGCGGTAGATCTTGGCAGGGCCGAAGCCGTAGCGCAGCGCATAGTAAATAAAGAAGTCATGCAGCTCGTAAGGGCCGACAAGATCCTCGGTCTTTTGCGCGATGCTGCCATTTTCGTTTGCGGGGAGCAGCTCGGGGCTGACAGGCGTGCCGAGCACGTCGTAAAGCGCGTCTGCCAAAGCGGTCTGTCCGTTTGCCTTATAGCGGTCGGCGGCAAAGCCTACAAGTCTGCGAACGAGCGTCTTGGGAACACCGCAGTTGACGCTGTAATTAGACATATGGTCGCCATTGTAGGTTGCCCAGCCGAGAACCGACTCGGAAAGGTCACCCGTACCGACCACAAGACCGTTGCAGCCGTTGGCCACGTCCATGAGCACCTGCGTGCGCTCTCTTGCCTGGCTATTTTCGTATACGACATTATGATTGCTCGGATCATGTCCGATATCCTTGAAGTGCAGAGCAACCGATTCGCCGATCGGAATCTCGCGGAAATCCACGCCCAACTGCTCGCAAAGCACGGTCGCATTGTTCTTGGTTCTGCTTGTTGTGCCGAATCCGGGCATGGTAATGCAGATCAGCTTGTTCGCAGGTATACCAAGCGAGCTGAGGGCATCGACCGCCACCAAAAGTGCCAGCGTAGAGTCAAGACCGCCCGAAATGCCAAGCACCAAGGTGTCGGCATGCGCTGCCTTGATACGAGCGCGCAAGCCCTCGGCCTGAATGCGCAGAATCGTCTCATAATCGCAATTACATGTCGGAATAAAGGGAAGCGCGTTGACTCTTCTGGTCAATTCTGTGTCGTATGCGGTCAGCGAAAAGTCGATCTCGGCAAATTCGCGGTTGCCGGTCTTGTTGCTAAACGCAGCATCCTTGCAGCGCTCGCCGCAAAGCATCTGAACGTCGATCTCGGTAACGATATAATCGGCGGAATAATCAAAGGATTTTCTTTCGGTAAGGATAGTGCCGTTTTCTGCAATAACGGCATTCGCACCGTAAGCTGCATCGGTGGTGGATTCGCCTCTGCCTGCATTGCAAGAGAGGTATGCGCAATGATTATGACAAGACATATATTGCGCTTTTGCGCTTGCCGCAGAATCATATCCGACGAGTGCAGGCGAAGCATCAAGGCGGCAGATCAAGGTAGCCCCCGCAGCGCAAAGGCCTTCAATTTCGCCATCACCAACGCATACGCCGATCTTGAGCTCGGGCAGATCGGTGCAGGAAAAGACGGTGTTATTGCCAAAGTTACAAACCTGCATCCCATCGCCAAAGGGATCAAATGCATAGGCGTCATCCGCAAGCGCAGCAAAATGGCGGCTATGATGTGATTTTGCGGGAACGACGCCCAAAAGCGTGCCTGCGTTGCAAACTGCGGCGCAGTTATACAGCTTGCCGTTGAGCACCATAGGCAAGCCGACAATGCTGAGCATATCAAGATCAGCCGTTTGCTCCAGATAAGAAGCAAGCGCTGCTTTTGCACCCGCGATCAGGGTGTTTTGAAAAAACAGGTCACCGCACGTTGCACCGCAGAGACAAAGCTCGGGAAATACCAGCACGCGCGTGCCGTCCTGATCGTAAGCCTTGCGTGCAGTCTGCGCAAGCACGTTCGCATTGTTTGTGCAGTCAGCCAATCTGATCTCGGGAGCAGCTGCCGCAACCTTCACAAATCCGTGTTTCATAGAAACCTCCGAAATGACATTCTTGAGTATATTATAGCATGTATACGTGAGAATTGCAACAATTAAAGCAAATTTCATTGACAATTTCGCCTCGCTTTGATATAATAAAGTAAATAAATATCTTAAGGAAGAAGGCAACATTATGAAAGACATCTCCAGAAATTTGACAATGCTCTGCGACTTTTATGAGTTGACCATGAGCAACGGCTATTTCCAATGCGGATTCAAGGACAAGATCACGTATTTTGACGTGTTTTACCGTTCCAATCCGGACAACGGCGGCTACGCGATCGTAGCAGGCCTTGAGCAGGTCGTTGAATACATCAACAATCTGCATTTTGACGATGACGACATCGCTTATCTGCGCAGCAGAAACTGCTTTTCCGAGGAATTTCTTGAATATCTCAAGGATTTCAAGTTTACGGGTGACATCTGGGCAATCCCCGAGGGCACTGTGGTATTCCCGGGCGAGCCCTTGATGACCGTTCGTGCAAAGGCGATTGAGGCACAGTTTATTGAGACCTATATTCTTATGATGATCAACCACCAATCCCTGATCGCTACCAAGGCTGCAAGACTTGCGCGCGCAGCCAAGGGAAGACCCATCAGCGAATTCGGCTCCAGACGTGCGCAGGGAAGCGACGCTGCGATCCTTGGTGCTCGTGCTGCATATATCGGCGGCTGCTCCGGCACTGCCTGCACCATTTCCGATATCGCCTACGGCGTGCCCGCAACCGGCACTATGGCGCACTCCTGGGTGCAGATGTTTGACAACGAATACACAGCATTCAAGACCTATTGCCAGACCTATCCCGAAAATGCAACGCTGCTGATTGACACTTATAACGTGCTTGAATCCGGTGTGCCCAACGCAATTCGCGCGTTCAACGAGGTACTCAAGCCTCTCGGTATTACCAAGTGCGGCGTTCGTCTGGACTCGGGTGACATTACGTACCTGACCAAAAAGGTCAGAGAAATGCTGGATGCTGCAGGATGGACGGAATGCAAGATCGTAGTTTCCAACTCCTTGGATGAGTATATCATCCGTGAGCTGATCCGTCAGGGTGCATGCGTGGATGCGTTCGGCGTTGGTGAGAGATTGATCACCTCACTCTCAGCTCCCGTGTTCGGCGGCGTATATAAGCTTGTCGCCGTGGAAAGAGAGGATGGCTCCATTCAGCCCAAGATCAAGATCAGTGAAAATGTCGGAAAGATCACCACTCCGCATTTCAAAAAGATCTACAGATTGCGCGGCAAGACCACGGGAAAGGCAGAGGCGGATGTGATCTGCTTACACGACGAGGTAATCGACGACTCACAGCCTTATGAGATTTTTGATCCCGAGTACACTTGGAAACGCAAGATCATGACAGACTATATCGCTACCGAGCTGATGGTTCCCATTTTCAAAGATGGAGTACAAGTGTACGAATTGCCCGATATCGAAGAAATCAAAGCACATTGCCAAGAAGAAATTGCCGGCATGTGGGAAGAAGTGCGCAGATTCACAAATCCCCATAAGTATTACGTAGACCTGTCCCAAAAGCTTTGGGATATCAAGCACGAAATGTTGAGAAACCGCGGATAATACAAAGGAGGTTTTCATGAACTTGAAAAAACTGTTTCTGATCGCGCTTGCGATGCTTACGCTTGGCTGCGTCATATTTGCAGCATGCAATACCGTCCCTTCGACAGGGGGCGATGAAACCACAGCAACACCCGAAGAGCAAACGGGCGATCCCGAGCAGACCGAAGAACAGACAACCGAGGACGTGACGACCCAGGAACAGACAACCGAAGAGCAGACCGTGGCAAATGAGTTCAACGATCCGCACTCTCCCACAAGCATTACCTTTACGGGCCAGGAATCCTTCAATTGGAGTAAGATGCTGACCAATGCAAATCAGTGTACGTATGAAATTGTCAAGGATGAGCAGTGCGGCTACGTGCTTAAGCTGACAACCAATGACGGTGCAAACGACCCGTTTATCATGCTGGATTACAAGAGTTACATGAAAAAATTCTTGATGTCTCCCGCAAGTGCAAACGATTACAAGTACGTTGTAATCAAGATCAAGGCCGAAAACGTAACAAGTGATGGCTTTGAACTGTTTTATGCTGCCGGAAAGATAACAGGACCTGTTGGAGGATACAGCAAGGTTGCGACATTTGACCAGACCAATTCCGATTGGCAATACGTCATTTTTGATTTGTCTCAGGCAGATTGGTCGGGCAAAATCAATATGTTCCGCTTTGACTTTTTGACTGCTCCTTCGGGTGGAGGGGAAACTGTGTATATTGCGTCCATCGATCTTTACAAGACCGCAGAGGAAGCTTATCAGAATTTTGACATTGACACAACCAGACCGGGCGAAGGATCTGATCTCAAGGAAGAGGCTGTTGACGGTGTGAATTATGATAAATTGACTGCTTCTGCTGAAGATGATTCGGTTCTGCTCTGGTTTGACCATATGACCGAAAAGACCTACCGGGATCATATCACGCCCTCCGGTTTGAATACCTATGTCATTCATATGGCAGGTAATTCCATTGAAAATTGTCAGTTCTTTGTTGTTCCTACCGAATCAGACCGTAGTATTCGCGTTGAAATCACGGACATGACCGACGGGCAGGGTAACGTGCTGAAAACAAAGCTGCTTCGTGAACACTATGTCAAGATCGGGAACGATTGGGTGCCCGATGCGCTCCCTCCGGTACAGGGAAGTGTCGAGGTGGCACAGAACAATTCTCAGGGATTTGTGCTCAAGGTGTGGACGGAATCGGAACAGGCTGCCGGCCTTTACGGCGCAACGCTTAACATCTATGATGCCGACACCGGCGCATGTATCAAAACTGCCAATGTGTATACAAAGGTGTACGGCTTCTCGCTCTTGGAGCATACTGCTCTCAAGACCGCAGTTCAAATGTCTCCGTGGGTCATCGCCAACTCGTATGAAGCTAAGGGAATGAATGATTATTCGGCAGAAGAAATCTACCGTATCTACTATGATTTCATGCTGGAGAACCGAATCTCTTGCTATAATTTGCCTTATTCCTTGTGGGATGAGCGCGTGATCGAGTATTTGGATAATCCCAGAGTGACCTCGTTCAGCATTAAAGAAAGCAACGGTGGCGACGAAGCAGGGGCTTATGCGATGCTTTCTCAAAAGCAGGAATGGCTGGACAAGGGATATTTCTACTATGTCGATGAGCCCACCAACGCAGAATTGCTTTATGCGCTCAGATCGCACGGAGATCGTCTTGCAAGTACATATCCCGGTTACAGACAGATATCCCCGTTCTTTACAAATATCAGTATTGAAGGCTCGGACCAGATCACTTTTATGAAGCCGTATACGCAGATCTGGTGTACTAAGGTCTTTGCATTTACGCCCAGAGATAAATCTATCATCAGCGGTACGCAATATCTGACAACCAAACTTCAAGATCAGCAATACGGCTCATTTGCAGAAAGAATGAAGGCAGAGGTTGCAGAAGGCGATGAGCTTTGGTTGTATTTCTGCTGGGAACCCAATCAACCTTATGCAAACTGGCTTGCTACGGGTGATGGCACTGAGCCTGTCGTTTCAATCTGGCAGTGCAAAATGACCGATTCGACGGGAGTGCTTTATTGGGGCTCTACCTATTGGTCTTCCGATCCTTACAACAATCTCGCATCTACTGTAATCACCAGCGTTTACGGTGACGGAGTGCTGCTTTACAGCGGTGCAGAGGTTGGTGTTTATGAACCCGTTTCTTCGTTCAGGCTGGAAAATATACGTCTTGGCATTCAGGACTATCAGTTGCTTGACATGCTTGAGAAATCAGCAGGAGAGGATGCTGCAAATAGCATAGTTAACATGGTAACAACTGACGTTATCACTTACACAAATGATGATGATTATTTGCATGCAGTACGCATCATGCTCCTGGAAAATGTCTCTCAAATAAAATAATAATCAGCAAACCGCCATGGGCTTTTCTGCCTGTGGCGGTTCTTTTCTAATTATAATTATAAACTTTTTATAAAATATATAAGAAACCGTTGAAAAAATGAAAATGTTGTGATATAATGTTTAATGGTATTTTATTGAAAGGCGGTGGTATGAATGATTAATTGGCAGGAACTTGTGAATTTGATCCGGACATTTGCAGCGGACTATATTCTGTTTCCTATCCAGAATATGAATCTTCTTACTGATCTGCTCGACATTCTTTTGTTGACGGGTTTGCTTTATTACTTGTATATATTTGTCAGAAGGCGCAGAGCCGGCAAGCTTTTATTGGGTATTGCGGCTCTTTTCAGCGTTTTCATCATTTGCAGCATCCTCGAAATGAAGGCCGTCGGACTGATTATGGATAATTTTCTTACTGTGGGTCTGATCGCTGTCGTAGTCATATTCCAGCCTGAATTGCGTGATGCTTTGGAGCGTGTTGGAAACACGTCTTTGAGAATCGGAAGATTCGGCGGTGAACGGGTTGGTACCTCTGCAGAAATTGATCATCTGGCCTCCGAAATTGCTTCTGCCGCCTGCTCGCTTTCGTCAGAAGGCTACGGTGCATTGATCGTCCTGCAAAAAACCACCAAGCTGCAGGATTATATGGACAAGGGCGAGCGCTTGGATGCAATGGTATCTGCTAAGCTTTTGAGGAACATTTTTGTCAATCGCTCACCGCTGCACGACGGTGCAGTCATCATAGAGGGTGACAGAGTCGGGGCAGCCGCATGCAAGCTTCCTTTATCTGACAACGAAGAGGTTGTGAGAGATCTTGGGACACGTCATCGCGCAGGTGTAGGTATCACTGAAGTCAGTGATGCCATGGTCGTAATCGTTTCAGAGGAAAACGGCATCATTTCGATTGCATACGGTGGATATCTCCATAGAGATTATGATTATAAGAATCTGCACGATGCGATTGAAAAATTCATGGGCAATAAAACCAAACGTCCGATCCGATCCGAGCAGAAGGAGAATCAAAAATACGTAACCGAGCAAAAACGAGACAATGATGGTGAGGAGGGTGAATGATGAATAGCATCAAATCTAACACCACCAACTTTCATGAAAAGAAGGGCATCCGCATTGGAGCATTGATTACATGTTTCTTTATCGCATGCGGTATCTGGCTATATGCACAGGCGATTGACGACGACATTAATGTGAAGACTTATAATCAATTGCCGGTCGAAATCGTCGGTGCAGAGTCTTTTGAAAATGAGGTTGGATTGGAAATCCACTCACTTAGCGTACAGGCCGCAAATATTTCGATCAGCGGCATCAATCGTGAGCTTGTGAAATACGATGCACAAAGCATTCGACTGATTGCTGACGTTTCTTCTGCGACAAATGGAGTTGCATCTATTAAAGCTTACTACTTTGATGAAAGCGGCAACCGGGTCGAGCTTAAGAACTATGATGTTACACCTGCAGTTGTAACCGTTAACGTTTCCAAGCAGATCCAGTATTCGGTGCTTGACGTATCGTCGGATCTGGACCGTGAAAACTTTACCTATACCGTAGATCCTAACACCATGAACGGAACCTTTACGATTGTTGGTGCAGAGCAGGAAGTGATCAAGATCAACTCGGTTTCTTTTGAGGTTGACTATTCGAGTGTCAAGGACAAAGAGGGCACTCACAAAATCCCTGTAACTGCCGCAAGCTTTTATGCTGAAGACCAAACACTTCTGTTTCATGAAACAAATAAAAACGAAGCTTTGAAATACGATATTTCCGGAATTGAAATATCCGTAACTGTGACTCGAGCTGATCATGATAAGTAATGAAATCAAGCGTACGACAGGGATGGTGATTGAATCAATCGCCGTCCCTGTGGACGCAGATGAGCAAGAGATTTTTGCAAGAGCTGCCAAAAGAATAAAACGAATTGGTCAGAATCCGGCAAGCTATCGGCTTTCACTATTCAAAAAATCAGTCGATGCAAGAGACCGTGATAACATCAAATTCGTATTCTCGGTACTGGCATCCAAGCAAGATGGTGCTTATCCTAAAAACGAAGCGGTCTTGCAAAAAGAAAAGATACGAATTCTGCGAAGCGAAGAGATTCTTCCGGAATATGGCCGTGAACCTCTTTTGGCCCCGCCGCTAATAGTGGGAATGGGACCTGCGGGCTTGTTTGCTGCATTGATGCTTGCAAGAAACGGTTATCGGCCGATCATTATTGACAGAGGCGATTCTATTACCGACCGCGCGCGGTCGGTTATGCATTTCTATGAGTCAAAAATACTTGATACCAATTCGAATATTCAGTTCGGAGCAGGTGGCGCAGGAACATTTTCGGACGGAAAGCTAATGACACGAATCCACGATCCAAAGTGTTCATTCGTACTTGAAACCATGGTTGAACACGGTGCTCCGACGGATATTCTGCTGCTCTCAAAGCCCCATATCGGAACTGATCTGTTGCGCGGTGTTGTTGACAGTATCCTTGCGCAAATTCGCAGTCTTGGCGGCACAGTGATCTACCGTTGCCGATTGGAAGGGTTTGATCAATGTGCTGACGGTTCTGTCATCGCTTACACAACAAAGGGGAATATTCGATGCAGCAGTATTGTTTTGGCCATAGGCCACAGTGCACGTGACACCTATAAAATGCTTTTGGAGAAGCAAATGAACCTGATTGCCAAGCCAATTTCCGTGGGCGTCAGAATTGAGCATCTGACAACGGAAATTGATACAGCACTATACGGGAGTTTTGCCGGCCACCCCGCGCTTGGTCATGCCGAGTATGCGTTATCGGATACCGGAACGGGACGCGGTGTGTATACGTTTTGCATGTGTCCGGGTGGCGAGGTCATGGCAGCTACATCTGAACAGGGGCGCGTCGTGGTCAATGGTATGAGCAATCGCGCAAGAGACGGTCGTAATTCAAATGCAGCTGTGGTTGTTTCTCTCGGCTGCGATGATATTGCCCCGATCAATGGCAGTCTTGTCGAAGGGATGATCGAACTACAGCGAACGATTGAGGAAAAAGCCTTCCTTGCCGGTGGAGAGAATTATGCTGCACCGATCCAAACAGTGGGAGATTTCATGTCGGGAAAAACCAAGCATGAGCCCTCGCGTGTCTTACCGACTTATATGAACGGGTTTGTCAAGGTGACGGATCTATCTGTATTATTCCCAAATATCGTTAACCAAACGTTGCGATACGGATTGTCATCCTTTGATCAGAAAATCCCCGGTTTTGCTGCTTCCGATGCAGTTTTGACCGGAGCAGAAACCAGAACAAGTGCACCTGTGCGGATTACGAGAAATGAGCAGGGCACAGCTATTGGATTTCCATATATATATCCTTGCGGAGAAGGAGCGGGGTATGCAGGAGGCATAACCAGTGCCGCAGTTGACGGTGTTAAAACAGCGCTTGCAGTCATGAAGCGTTACGCTCCATACCATGATTGAATCAAAAAATGATTTAGATGCATTACGATGATCTTTTGGTGCCGATGTGACCGAAAGGAATCAGACTACGAACGAGATGAAGGAAAAATAACATGAGAGAATTGCAAAGAGAACGTGTATGGTCGCTTCTTTATACGCCGGGCGGGGAAGAATCCGATCATAAGATCGCACGGATATCACAAGAGACAGGCGTCTCTCTGATTACAGCGAGATTACTTTATAACAGAGGTTATGATACACCGCAAAAAGCGAAAGCCTTTATGTCCATAGATATTTCTGCCTTGCACGATCCTTTTTTGATGAAGGATATGGGAAAGGCGGTTGAGCGCATTGAGAAAGCTATCGAAAACGAGGAAAGCATTGCCATTTATGGAGACTACGACGTTGACGGGGTCACCTCCGTGACATCAATCTACCTTTATTTGCAAAGCAAGGGAGCTGACGTCGTTTACTATATCCCCAGCCGTGATAAAGAAGGGTATGGACTTTGTCAGGCGGCAATAGATGTGTTGGCCGATCACGGTGTCAGTTTGATCATTACTGTGGATACGGGAATTACTGCTGATGAAGAGGTCAAATACGCGGATTCTATCGGAATAGACATGGTGATTACCGACCACCACGAATGCAGAGCGGAATTGCCTCCTGCGTGCGCCGTAGTCAATCCCCACAGACCCGATTGCCCTTACCCTTTCAAGGAGCTTGCAGGGGTTGGTGTGGTATTCAAATTGATATGTGCATATGAAATCAATGAATACAAAAAGCGCGGTGGCACTGCAGAGGAAGCGATCGAAAGCGTATGCAGAGATTATGTAGATCTGACAGCTATTGGTACGATTGCGGACGTTATGCCCATCATAGACGAGAACAGATTCATTGTTTCAGTAGGTCTTGAGGCTGTTGAAAATACACAGAGATGCGGATTAAATGCACTGATCGATGCATCATCCTATAATCCAAATACGAGACAGGATCAACCTCCAAAAAGGAAAAAGATCACCTCCGGGTTCATCGGCTTTGGCATTGCTCCACGAATCAATGCAGCCGGAAGAATCAGTAGCGCTACTAAGGCGGTTGAGCTTTTGCTTGAGAATGACCCCGATATAGCAAAAGAGCGGGCAGAGGAGCTTTGCAAAATCAACACCCAAAGACAGATAGAAGAAAACCGTATTGCCGAACAGGCTTACAGAACTATCGAACAGCAGCATGATTTTATTAATGACAGAGTCATTGTGTTGGAGGATGATTCATGGCAACAGGGAATCATCGGTATCGTATCGTCCAGAATCACAGAGAAATATGGCTTGCCGTCCGTGCTGATTTCTTTTGACGGAGCTACACGAGGCTATGCAAGCTTAGATGACATTGGCAAGGGATCGGGCAGAAGCATCAAAGGCATGAATCTTGTTGATGCACTTACGCATTGCAGTGATCTGCTGACACGCTACGGCGGACATGAGCTGGCTGCAGGGCTTTCGATTGCGAGATGCAATATTGATGAATTCCGAAAGAGAATCAATAAATACGCAAGAGAGAATCTCGACAGTGATGCGCTGGACATCCGCTATGAAGCAGATTGTGAGGTAGATATTCATAGCCTGAGTATGCCCTTAGCGGTCGAATTAACTAAATTGGAGCCCTTTGGTGTTGCAAACCCAACGCCTGAGCTTGTAACCAGAAATCTGACGGTCTATAAGGTCATTCCGCTGGGAGCAGGCAAGCACTGTAAAGTGATTTTAGCCAAGGATGGCTTACAAATGCAGGCCGTATGGTTTGGAGTACCTGCCTCCACGTTCCCGTTCAGTGTTTCCGATTGTGTGGATGTTATGTTCCAACTCAGCATCAACGAGTATCAGAACGTCAAGAGCCTGCAGATGATCGTTAAGGATATGCGCATATCAGACGAATACGCAGAGAAATGCAAACTGGAAAAGGAAAGATATCAGCAGATCTTGGATGGCGCGGAATTCTCTTGTTCAGAAAACATTGTCCCTAACAGAGAGGACATTGCCGAGGTTTACAAGCTATTGCGCAGAGAGTGCCGAATCGGGCATAACACTTTTTCACATAAAACTCTGCTGTCTACACTGAATCTGACATCCGCACTGCAAATCAATTACGTCAAATTGAAGTTTATTATTATGATTCTCAAGGAGCTCTCTCTGTGCGGAGTCAAAGAACCCGGTGACAATCTTTATATTTTCGATGTATACTGTAATGCCGCCAAAACGAATATTGAGAATTCAGAGATATTAAAGAAGTTACGTACACAATGTAAGTAATATCTTTTACACAAAAGAATTCAGAGGAACAACAATGCAAAATACTGTTCATACAGACATCACCAGGCTGCTTGATATTCTCAAAGCAACCGGTAAAAAATATGACATAGAAAAAATCACGCATGCTTTTCAATATGCTGATAATTTGCACGATGGACAATATCGCGCCAGCGGTGAAAAATATATTTCTCACCCTGTTGCTGTTGCAGAAATCGTTGCCGGTCTGGAGCTTGATACAGACTCAATTTGTGCAGCCTTGTTGCATGACACAGTTGAAGATTGTGCAGACAAGACAAATCTCAGGGAAATTGAAAAGCTTTTTGGCAAGGACGTTGCAATTCTTGTTGACGGTTTGACCAAGATCGTAACGCTGCAGGTTGAGGATAAAGAAGAAGCGCATATTGAAAACCTGAGAAAAATGTTACTTGCGATGTCCAAGGACGTACGAGTCATCTTTATCAAGTTATGTGACAGACTGCATAACATGAGAACCTTGGATGCAAAGCCGGACAATAAGCGTAGAATTACCGCACTTGAAACCATGCAGGTTTATGCGCCGCTTGCACACCGTCTCGGTATGCAAAAAATCAAGCAAGAGCTTGAAAATCTCGGCGTCCGCTATTTGGACCCCATCGGATATGAAGAGGTTCGTACCGGCATAGAACAGAAGTACGGACAGAGTTTGAATTTCATAGAGGGCATTCGTCAGACTGTTGGTGCAAAGCTTGAGGAAAATCACATCTCCTATACCCTTGAGGGACGAATTAAGACTGTCTACAGCATTTATAAGAAGATGTTTTCTCAGGGGAAAAACTTTGACGAGATCTATGACTTCTATGCGATGCGTATCATTGTGGATACCGAGCTTGAGTGCTATACAGTATTGGGTATCATTCATGAGATGTTTAACTCAATGCCCGGAAGATTCAAGGACTATATCTCAACTCCCAAGCCCAATATGTACCGATCCTTGCATACGACAGTCATTGGGCGCTCGGGTATTCCTTTTGAAGTGCAGATCCGTACGTGGGAAATGCATCATATTGCGGAATACGGTATTGCTGCGCATTGGAAATACAAATCCGGTGCTACCTCTAAGGAGGATATGGACAAGAAGCTGGAATGGATCGCACGTCTGATCGAGACAGAGGACGGAGCGCGTGACCCGGATGAGTTCATGCACGCATTAAAAACCGATATTTTCCACGATGAGGTATTTGTATTTACCCCCAAGGGTGACGTCATTGCTTTGCCTCAAGGAGCTACTGCAATTGACTTTGCGTATGCCATTCACTCCGCGGTCGGTAATAAAATGATCGGAGCCAAAATCAACGGAAGCATCGTACCCATTGACAGAGTACTTGAAAACGGTGAGATCATTGAGGTATTAACCTCGTCCGCAAGTAAAGGCCCCAGCCGAGACTGGCTCTCGATTGTAAAAACGGGTGAGGCTCGCGCCAAGATCCGTCAATGGTTCAAGCGCGAAAAGAGAACTGAGAATATCATTGAAGGCAAAGCACAGGTCGAGGCTGAGATCAAAAAAACAATCGGCAAGCCTTCAGAAACCGTGCGCAATGAGATCTGTGCTGCAATTGCACAGCGTATCGGCTTTGCCAGTGCAGATGATTTGTTCAATGAGATCGGATATGGCGGTCTTGCAGTTTCAAAGATTGCTAATAAGATAAAGGATGAAGCCTCGAAGTATCTGACAGTGGAAGTCGATCAAGCTCCGCAAATTACAGAGAGCGATATGATCTCGGCCCCCTCCAAGGTCAGAAATGTCCGCTCCAACAGCGGTATTATTGTTGACGGTGAAACCGGTTGCCAGGTCAAATTTGCAAAGTGTTGCAACCCGCTGCCGGGCGATCGCGTCATTGGTTTTATTACCAAGGGCTTCGGTATTTCTATTCATAAAAGTGATTGCCCGAATGTGATCAACATCATGGGCAGAAGTGAATACGAGGACCGCTGGGTCAAGGCAGAATGGGAAACCTCCCAGAATGATTCCGGCAGCGTTGGCGTATACGAAGCATTCATCCAGCTGCATTCCGAGGACCGAATTGGTATGCTGGCAGATATTGCTACTGCTCTTGCAGATATGCGAGTTGCAATCTTGTCAGTCAATTCGCAAAAGAGAACAAACGGTATGTGTATCATCAATTTGAAGGTAAGCTGTAAAAACACAGATCATTATCAGTCCATTATGTCCAGACTAAAGAGTCTTGATGGCGTTGTGGATGTAGTCAGGGGATATTCATCATGAAAGCAGTATTGCAAAGAGTAAAATATGCCAAGGTCGAGGTCGATGGTGAAGTTGTTGGAGAATGTGGCAAGGGTTTGTTGATTTTACTTGGCGTTGCCAAGGGAGATAGTGAGGAGGACGCACGACTGTTGGCTGAAAAAATTGTCAAGCACAGGATCTTCCGCGACGAAAACGGCAAGATGAACCTTTCTGTCAAGGATATCGACGGAGAAATCTTGGTAGTTTCTCAGTTTACACTTCTTGCGGAATATCGTCATGGCAACCGCCCTGATTTCTTTGGTTCAGCAGCTCCGGATGAAGCCAACCGACTTTATAAGTATTTTCTTTCGCTCGTATCTCAGCAAGTACGACATGTGGGTCATGGTATCTTTGGTGCAGATATGGACGTCAGTCTGACCAACTGGGGACCGGTTACAATAGTTATGGACAGTGAAGTTCTGAAGAATAAAGGAAAGTAAGTATTATGAAATTGATCATAGACGGACAAGTAAACCTATATTACGTCCAAACCTTGTGCATGATATTTTTTCCGGGGGAAAAATTCTCTGAGGAGCAAGATGTGACTCCCAACACACCGATTCTGCATCTCAAAGCAGCATCTGACGACATTGGGTACCATGTGAGTGCAACACTGACAATGGGTACAAAGCAGGCAAGTGCACAAAGAGATTATGCTTACCGCGAAGACATTGATCGTGATAAGCTGCTTAAGCTTGCTTTGGGAGATGTAATACTTGCGGTAGGTGGCGAGATATGTGGTTATCGTCCTTCTTGGGGCATGCTGACAGGCGTTCGCCCTTCTAAGGTGGCTACTGAAATGCTCAAAAAAGGCATTAGTAAAACGCGTGTCAAAAAAATCCTTTCCGGTGAATATTTCGTCATTCCTAAAAAGGCCGCTCTTGCTACCGACGTTGCGCTCAATGAAGCCAAAATTATAGCAACGCCGGCAAAAAAGGACTGCAGTGTTTATATATCAATTCCGTTTTGTCCAACAAGATGTGCATATTGCTCGTTTGTATCCTATACCTCTAAGAGGCTATTGTCTTTGATTCCTGAATATCTGGCAAAACTATGCGACGAGGTTAAAGAAACATTTGCTTGTATCAATCGCCTCGGGTTGAATGTCAAAACGGTGTATATAGGTGGAGGCACCCCTACCATTCTGACCGCAGAGCAACTGCGTATGCTGCTTTCGGTAATCGCTGAATCTACAGATGTATCAAAGCTTGAAGAGTATACTCTTGAATCCGGTAGGCCTGATACAATCTCTGCAGAAAAATTCGCTGTTGCAAAGCAATATGGTGTCAATCGTGTCAGTGTCAATCCACAGATACTTTGCGATGAGGTTTTACAGGGAATTGGCAGAGCGCATAACAGCAGCGATTTTTACCGTGCCTTTGAGATTGCACGCGAGGCCGACTTTAAGGTCATCAATACCGACTTGATTGCAGGATTGCCCGGAGATAAGTTTTCAACGTTTTCTGCATCATTCGATAAAATTCTTGCGTTACGACCTGAAAATATTACCGTACATACTTTCTGTGTCAAAAAATCAGCCGAAATCTTGCAAAAAGACTCGAAGGTATACGATATTCGAGGCGGGGATACAGGAAAATGTGTGGATTATTCGCAAATTAAAGCAATGCACGAAGGATACAAGCCTTATTATATGTATCGGCAAAAAAATACTGTTGGAAATTTTGAAAACGTTGGACTTGCTACGGACGGGAACGAAGGGCTTTATAACATCTATATGATGGAAGAAGTGCACTCGATATTTGCAGCAGGTGCAGGCGCTGTAACAAAAGCAGTAGACTATATGCCCGCAGATGGCTCAAAGCCTTTTATCAAAAGATATTTCAATGATAAATATCCTTATGAATACTTGCGAAATAACAATACTGTCCAAAAGCTTGAGCAGATCGTATCATTCTATGAGGAAAGAAACCTGTTAGATTGATACAAAGGAGTCTTATATGCATATTACCAAACCCCATTATTCCGATGAGGAAGCAATTGCATTTCTTGCAGATTGCGACAAGCAATTTGATTTACAGATTGCCAAAGCAGTAACGTATATACAACAAAGCGGTGTCAGATTTATTTGTCTATCCGGTCCCAGCTGTGCAGGCAAAACGACGACGGCACTGAAAATCACCCGGGAGCTGGAACAGCAGGGAATTCATACGCACGTGATATCCTTGGATAATTTTTTCTTTAACATGGATTACTTGATCCGCATGTCAGAGCAAAAGGGTACCGGACTTGATATGGATTCTGTCGATGCCATTGATCTGTCGACTTTTGAAAAATGCCTTGCAGAGTTAGTTGATCAAAATCAAACACAACTCCCGATCTTTGATTTTTATACGCATAGCCGAAGCGGTTACAGTGATTTCAAATGCAGCCCCAAGGACATGATTATACTGGAAGGAATTCAAGCGATCTATCCGGAAATCACATCCTTGGTTAAGCCCTTTGGCATGATCAGTATTTTTGTTTGCCCTGATCAGGCGATCCGAGTTGGAGAGCAGGTATTTGAACCGAACATTTTCAGATTTTACCGCAGGATTGTACGTGATTCTCAGTATCGCGGTGCAAGTCCGGATAGAACGCTGGAGATTTGGAGAGGAGTGCGTGACAACGAAGATGCACACATCTTTCCGTACCGGGAAGGATGCGATATTATCATTGATTCTACAATGGCGTATGATCTGCATCTGCTTACTCCGTATTTGCGTATGTTGATGCCCAAAGTAGATGAGCAAAGCAGATATTATCTTCGTGCACTGGATATTTTGAACAGAACAGCCGCAATCGACCCTATTCCGGCCAAATATCTGCAAGAGGATTCATTGTACAGAGAGTTCATTCAGTTCTGATTATTACACCACCTTTCATATATATAAATGAGAGGTGGTGAATCAATGAAAAACGAGGTGAATTCCTCCTTTGCCGGTGGTGTAGCTATATTAACGCTTTCTACTGTCATTGTAAAGCTAATTGGCGTATGCTATAAGATTCCGCTTGTCAGATTGTTAGGCTCTGAAGGTATGGGCTATTTCAATGCAGCGTATGATGTATATGCGATATTATGTATAGTTTCGACAACCGGACTTCCTGTTGCAATATCTGTAATAATGAATAAGTACAGAGAACAGCACAAAAGGATATTTTTGTTGTCCCTATGCATTGTTATAGTGATTGGTCTGATAAGCGCACTCGGTGTATTTGCTTTTTCCGAACAGATTGCTGTTCGCATAGGAGCACGCAGTGCAGCTATGAGCTTGCGCTTTATGGCGCCGGCAGTTTTGTTCATTTGTATAACAGGCGCTTTGCGCGGTTATTACCAAGGTATGCATAATATGCTGCCAACCGCCGTTTCACAGGTAATAGAAGCCGTTGGAAAGCTTGTGTTCGGTTTGGTATTTGCATATATTGCAATATCCAAGCACCAAACCCTGTCCGAATCAGCCGCTTTTGCAGTGCTTGGCTTGAGTTTGGGAACGTTTTTGTGCATGGTCTTTTTGCTCCTTTATGGAAACAGAGAGAAGTTCCAGCAAACATCTGACAATGTCGATTGGCACGTTTTGCTAAAACAGTTGATCTCTGTTGCTTTTCCTGTAACATTGGGTGCCGTTCTTTCCGGAATGTCAAAAATCATTGATCTCGGATTGATCATGCGCAGGTTAGAGGATGCCGGCGTAGAGAGCGAAATGGCTGTTTCGTTGTATGGTTGTTATAGCGCAATGGTCATACCGTTGTATAATGCAATTCCTGCCATGTTCGGTTCTCTTGCCATGCCGTTGATCCCACATCTTGCCGGGGCTTATGAGCGAAGAGATATACAGGCGCAAAAAGATCTTTTGAATACGAGCTTCAGATTGACCGCACTGATCGGAATTCCAGGGGCAATTGGATTGGGAATGCTTTCGGATCAGGTACTGCCGCTTTTGTTTGGAAGAACTCAAAATCTTGACGAGGCAATTCCTATGCTCATAGTGATCAGTATGGCAATTCCTGCAAGTTGTCTGATTACAGCAACAAGTGCTATATTACAAGCATATGGGCATGCTTGGTTACCGATGGTTTCTACGGCAGCAGGCTGCGCAATTAAGGCGCTTACTCTGTATTTGCTTTGCGCCAATCCCTCTATAGGAATCATGGCGGCACCGATCAGTACTTTGATTTGTTGTATCGTGATTGTTACCGTCAATTTATTTTTCGTTTGCAGGGTTGCTCCTCCGTTTTCGTTTTGTAACACATGGATATGCACAATCGGAATATCCGTGCTGTCAATCGGTACAGCCTCTGCTTTGAAAAGAGTATTGATATCAGTCACGGATTTGATTATCATCAGAGTATCGGCTACGGTTGCAACAGCCGTACTCTTTTACGGAATACTTGCGTATTTATTCGGGTTATTCCGAATATCAGATATAAAGAATACTAAAAAGGAATGAAAACATATGGAAATTCAAGAAAAGATCCTAAGTCTTTTGTCCAAGAAGACATATACATTCGATGATCTTGTTGATGTGGTCGTGGTATTGCGCAGTGAGCAAGGATGTCCCTGGGATAAGGAACAAACACACAAAAGTATCAGAAACGATTTTATTGAGGAAACATATGAGGTAATTGAAGCAATCGATACGGATGATCCCGTATTGCTTCGCGAAGAATTGGGTGATGTATTGCTGCAGGTCGTATTCCATGCTCGCATTGAAGAGCAGGAGGGAAGGTTTGATATCAATGACGTCGCAAACGATATCTGCGTGAAACTGATTCACAGACATCCGCATGTGTTCGGTGACGTCTGCGCGGATACTTCCGAACAGGTACTTGAAAATTGGGATGCGATAAAGAGTGAAGAGAAGAAGCGCATGACTGTGACAGATAAGCTGCGCGCCATTCCTCCCATGTATCCTGCTTTGCTCAGAGCCCAAAAGGTCGGTAAAAAAGCTTCGTGCTTTGATTTTGCAGATGCAGAAGACGCCCGCAATAAAGTCCTTGAAGAAGTTGAGGAAGTGATGGAGGTTGCAGAAAATCCGGTTGAAGCCGAGAAGGAAATCGGCGATCTGCTGCTTGCCGTCACAAGCCTTGCAAGAATGTTGAACGTCAATGCTGAGCAAGCACTGTATAACGCGACCAATCGTTTTATCGATCGCTTTGAGGCCATTGAAACCGAAGTGGAAAATCGTGGTTTCAATATTGCAG
This sequence comes from Eubacteriales bacterium, assembly GCA_045594705.1. Classification (GTDB taxonomy): domain Bacteria; phylum Bacillota; class Clostridia; order Oscillospirales; family CAG-272; genus SVQP01. The sequence goes on along the minus strand of JAZNZB010000090.1, from coordinate 46,845 downwards.
ATGTGGATCGCGATGAGCTTGAACGTATTTGGGATGAAAACAAGAAAAAGAATTGCAAAATGATTTGAGAAAATTCTCAAAAATCCCTTGCAATATATACGTATTTATGGTATAATAATATCGAAATCCAATATAAAGAAAGGAATTATAAAAATGAACAAGACTCAACTGATTCAGAAGATCGCCGAGAACGGCAACATGACCAAGAAGGACGCAGAAGTAGCTCTGAAGGCTGTTATCGATGCAATTTCCGACGCAGTGGCTTCCGGCGATAAGGTTCAGGTTTCCGGTTTCGGTAGCTTTGACGTTAAGACCCGCGATGCAAGAATGGGTAGAAATCCCAAGACCGGTGAAGCTGTTGAAATCGCAGCTTCCAAGAGAGTTGTTTTCTCTGCAGCTCAGGTTCTCAAGGATAAGCTTAACTAATCCATGCGACTTGATAAATTCCTGAAAGTTTCCCGAATCATCAAGCGGCGCACAGTTGCAAATGAGGCTTGTGATGCATCGCATATATGCGTCAATGGCAGACAGGCAAAGGCGTCATATGATGTGAAGGTTGGTGATGTTATCGAGGTAACGTTTGGCGAACGCACTTTGAAGGTACGCGTGCTTGACGTTAAGGATTACACGGCCAAGGCTGATGCCTCTTCTCTATATGAGGTAATATCATAATTTTCAGAAATCCGCATATAATGTACTGGCGGTTTGAATACTGCCAGTACAATAAGCGGAGGCATGCATGGAAACAGCAAAAACCAAGCATTCGATCTTGCTGATGGATCGGAGTGAAATGCGCATTGAAGGTGTGACAGAGGTAATTAGCTTTGACGAAACGGCTGTTATACTCAAAACACAATGCGGTGATATGGCAATCGAAGGAAAAGATCTGAAAGTTGCCGTTTTGGAGATTGACGCCGGGATCGTTGTACTTTCAGGTACTGTTTCCGGTGTTTACTATTACGAGCCCAAAAACAAAGAAAAATCAGGGCTTGTCAAGAAGCTGTTTCGCTGATGGAGCTCTCACAGACATCCTTGGCAATGCTGATGTTCGGTGCTATGCCGATCGGTGTAATGCTCAGTATTGTATACAGACTTGCAGACCCCATCACAACACAGCGATCCGTGTTCAAAAAAATATACGGAAATTGCAAAGATTTTATTTTTATGATTCTTGCCGGTATTATGACGGTAATACTGGTATATTACGTCAATGACGGGGATTACAGATACCTTGCTCCATTGGGGGCTGTGACCGGCTTTTTTGTCAGTGATCTCTTGCTTGGAAAGTTGTTGGTAAGAATAAGAGATTTTGTTCTTTTCACAGCTTGGCGCATTTTATCTGTGCCCATTCGCTGGCTTTGGCATTTGACAATAGGACCGATGATAGCCAAAGCATCTTTATCAAAAATGATAAAGAGCACTGATGACAGGATAGAAGCAATGATGCTGGAAGCATCAAACGGATTTGAAAATATTACGGAGGCAAAAGCATGAACGAACAGGAAAACAAGCAGGACACAGCTGTTGAAAGCACAAAGTCCGGCATGAAAATATTGCTCAGATGCGCACTGATCGCGATCGTGGTCATATCCTTGTGCACTTTTGTGTCCGGTGTCATGATATATAACGCGAATCAGGAAAAGATCAACGAGCTCAAACAGCAAATTGACGACCGCAAGGAGCAGGTAGACGAGCTGAAGTTTTTGATCGATTCTCCCATCGATTATGAGTATATCGTACGGATCGCGCGCGAGAAATTAGGCTTACATTTCCCGGATGAAACAATTTTTCATAAGGACACCAACGATTAAAATAGCAGGTAATTATGGCAGAGAAAAAGACAGGAAATAAGATCATTGCACAAAATAAAAAGGCATGGCACGAGTATTTCGTTGATGAAAAATACGAGGCAGGAATCGCGCTGTACGGAACTGAGGTCAAAAGCATACGCGCGGGCGGTGTCAACCTGAAGGACGCCTATTGCGACATCAAGGATGGCGAGATCTTTGTCAAGGGCATGCATATCAGCCCTTACGAGCAGGGAAATATCTTCAATAAAGATCCTCTGCGTGACAAAAAGCTGCTGATGCACAAGCGCGAGATCATGAAGTTGCACGGGCTTGTCTCGCAAAAGGGATTTACCTTGATCCCGCTGTCTCTGTATTTTTGCGGATCGCACGTCAAGGTAGAGGTTGGTCTCTGTCGCGGTAAAAAGCTGTACGACAAGCGCGACGATGCCGCAAAGCGCGACGCAGACCGCGTGATTGAGCGCAGTATGCGAGATAGAAATAAAGCAGAATAATATATATACATGTCTGATCTGCGATCAAACAATTCAGAACAATCAAAAACCTTGGCAGAGTATAGATTTGCCAAGGTTTTTTGTGTACTATAAAAGACATGTCGGAAAATCCAACGCATAGTTGGGTATAACTCATTTTTGTCTCGCTTCAATTATTATGAACTATGTGAGATAATGAGTACAGACCCAATATCAAAGATGGAGGCTTGATTATGAAAGAAACAATGGGACAAATTATTCGAAGATTACGTAAAGAAAAAAACTTAACGCAAGAAGAGCTTTCGGAATTGCTGGGAGTTACATCGCAGGCGGTTTCCAAATGGGAAAATGATGTCGGGATGCCGGACATTTCGCAAGTTGTTCCGATCGCGCACGTGCTCGGAGTGACGACCGATATACTGTTCGGGAATGCTTGCGTAGAAGGCGATGAGCAAGTTGAAAGCTTTATTCGAGATGTCGAGATCCGCATCAGCAATAAACCTGAAGAGGGCATCAGCCGATTTATGCATCGTAAATCATGCTGTGAGGAACTTCAGAGCGAGTTAGCCATTTATCCAAACAACTACAAACTTATTTGTTGTTCACTGTCTTTCATCACTTATCTACTTTGGGATTACACAGAGGAGCAGTTTGCAGACGAGATCGTTGATCGTGAATCTGAGATGAAAGCCTGGGCAGACGAAGCAATACGACAAGCACATATTGTGTTGAATCATTGTACAGACAGCGAGTATCTGAATAGCGCAAATCGATGGCTCGTAAGTATATACAGAATTATGAAGGACTATAGCAAGGCAGAAGAGCATGCAATGAAATTAACAGATAACCGCTGCAGGTATCTTGCTGTTGTATATAGCGATATGGGAAAAGTAGATGAGGCTATGAAGCAATATAGTTTGAATATCAATGCAGCACTTATGAATCTGTCCCAAGATCTTTCGCTTCTCGGACATCTTTATCAAAAGCAGCAGAGATATGAGGATGCATATGCTTGTTATCGTCTTTTCCCCAATATTTATGAGCTTATATTTGGGCAAAGCGAGAATGAAGTGCCTTACTATATCAATCATCCGTGCTATGATTGGTGTGCAGCGATGTGTATACATCTCGAACGATATGATGAGGCCATGGAATGGCTTGAAAAATGGATAAATCAAGAGCGCATAAATGAAAAAGCGTTTAATGTAATTACAAGAAGTGAACTACCATGTTTTTATGGTATGGAATTCTCTTACTCATACAATGCCACATATCCCAAACATAATAGAATTACTGCCAGCCTTGAATGGGAGTCATTTGATCCTATCCGTGAATTAGATCGTTTCAAGAATATCGTGAAACAAGCAGAGGCTTTTGAAAAAGAATAATCAAAACAGCCCACCTTAATTTAGAGAGGTGGGCTGTTTTGAATTATTACATCTTGAATTCGTATTTACCGGGAGCGAGGTCGATCACAATTCTGTTAAGTCTTGCGTTGTATGCAGCCTGCTTGAACTCAGAGAACTTATGGCTGATGCCGTCCAGCGTGAAGCAGTCGTTCTTGGTCAGGATAGGCAGATACAGTCTTGTGGGAACGGGAACCTCGCAGTAGTAGGTAAAGCCGTTCTCGGTCGACCAGTTGGAGACGATGGTACCGTGGTAAGAGTCGTAGGAGGTGTTGACATACTTGATATTCTCCTGACCCTCGGGCAGCTCGTCTGCGGTTCTTGTATCGGGCTTGGGCTGCAGGATCACGCGCTCGAAGCCGGGAGCTGCGGGATCGTATTCGATACCGGCAACGTGTCTGTACATCCATTCCTGGATAGCACCGTATGCATAGTGGTTGAAGGAGTTCATGCCTACGTTGCCAAAGCCGGTTGCCAGCGTGTAGGAGTTCCATCTCTCCCAAATGGTGGTAGCACCCTGGTCAACGGAATACAGCCAGGAAGGATTCTCACGCTGCAAAAGCAGGGAATAAGCAAGATCGTTTTCTCCGATCTCGGCAAGCGTCTGAGCAAGAATGCCCGTTCCGACAAAGCCTGTGGACAGCTTGTGGCCGTTGTCAATGATCTTCCGGCGCAGTGCAGCGATTGCAGTGGGCCTGTTCTTTTCTGCCAGCAGATCGAATTTCAGAGCCAGCAGGTAAGCGGTCTGGGTACGATGCTGGGGTAAGAGATCACCGTTTTCATCGCAGTAGAAGGTTATGAAACGATGCTTCAGAGCATTGAAGTAATTCCGGAAACGGTTGGCATCGGTATGCTTGCCCAGAACCTGAGCGATCTGAACCATCAGGCGTGCATCAAATGCAGCATAGCAAACCGAAACCATCCAGTGATCAGAGGGCTCATAAGCCAGCCAGTCGCCGTATGCAGCGTGCTTGTGCGGCGTTTCAATGTCGCGTGCTTCAAGCATATTCATGTGCTTTACCATGGAGTCATAGTGGTCGCGAAGGAGTTCTACGTCACCGTACATTTTCCACATGACGTAGGGAACAATGATACCTGCATCGCCCCATGCTGCACCGCCACAGCCTACGACACGCGCCGCAGGGATGACGTCAGGGTAGCCGCCCCAGTCCGCCTGGCTATCTCTTGCGTCCTGAAGCCACTTGTGGAAGAACAAGCGAACGTCCGCGTTATATGCAGCGGTGTTGCAGAAGATCTGCGTATCGCCCGTCCAGCCAAGACGTTCGTCTCTCTGAGGGCAGTCGGTAGGAACGTAGAGGTAGTTGCCGCGCTGACCCCAGATGATGTTGGAGATCAGCTGATTGACCAGAGCATTGGAGGTTTCCATCTTGCCGGTCTCGCGGGTAGCAGAGCCGATGACGTCAGCACGGAATGAAAGAATCTCCACATCGCTGTCAGCGGTGATTTCAATATAACGGAAGCCAAAGAAGGAGAAAGTGGGCTGATAGGATTCCCCCTCGGGTGCTCCTCCCAAAATGTAATAAGCCTTTGCACGGGCACTTCTGTAGTTGATGGTATAGACAGAGCCCTTGGGACCGTCGTTTCCGCGAGCCTCGGAGCCGCTGTCGTTGAGAAACTCTGCAGCGCGCAGCTGAATGGTGGTCTTGGCGTTACCCTTGACGGTAATGACAGGCCAGCCAACCATATTCTGCCCAAGGTCGTAAGTCAGCACCTGACCGTTTTTGAGGCTGATCGCTTCTTGATTTTCTGCTGCATATACGACGTTGATCTCGCCGTGCTCGGTGCCGTTGTCAATCGTTCCTTCATGAACGGTCAAGGAAATCGGCTTTCTTGTCAGCTCGGGGCGCACCATGACGGTAGGACCGATGAAGGGCGTGATTTCAATGTCCTGTGTCACAACAGTGGAAGTGCTCCAATCGGACACGTCGTATCCGGCAGTACTCATTTCATTATAAGAAGGATAATTTGCATTATAAAGCTCGCCATCCCAGATGTCAGCAGCACGAACTCTGCCGCCCCAGGTAGCCATCCAGTCGGAGTCGGTGTAAATGACGTCGTCATTCACGGTGATTTTGGCAAAGAACGCCTCGTTTTCGCCTTCAAAGGCATTAAAGGCAATACGGCCGTTTCTCCAACCGGGTGCGACAGCTGCAAGCAATACGTTCTCGCCGTCAACCAAATAAGGAGTCAAGTCGTAGCTGAAGTAGAGAGCTCTTTTTCTGAACTCATAATAACCCGGCTTGAGCTCGTCAAAGACCTCGTTGCCATTCTCGTCAATGCGACCAACTCTCTTGCCATTGCAGTACAGATCAAAAATTCCAAGCGCGGTTGCGTCTATGGTGACCTTGCCACTTTTGGTAGCGGAAAAGTTCTTGCGGAACAGGGAAAGACCGTGTCTTGTCTCGATCGCCTTGAACTGATCGGTCATAACCAGCTTGTTTTCCCAAGGATTGGAGATCTCTGTATGTTCATTTTCTCCCGGATAGCCAAAGGAGATCCACTTGGCCTTACCGGCGCTCAACATATCTTTCATGTGCATACCTCCGTATGATGTGTTATACAAGGAAAGTATACCATATATATAGTGTAATTGCAAGCATTTTGCACAAATTATTCCAAACAAAAAAGATCGGATATGGAAAATCCGATCTTTTTTATATGAACGATTTTTCTTTAGCTTGCTAAAGACTCGCAACCATAGAAGGCTTGTTCGTCTACGACGGCGTTTCCGACGTTGATGTGACGCAGATTGCGGCAATAGGAGAATGCGTAATAGCCGATCGATCTTGTCAGACTGGAAAGGGAAACGGAGGTCAGCGAAATGCAGGCACCGAACATGTTGTTCGGGAGCGTATTGAGCGTTTCGGGCAGGATCACGGTTTCCAAGGATCTGCAGCCTTCAAAAGCGGAGTGACCAACCGTTCTTGTACCGTAGGGGAGCGCGAGCGTTCTGATTGAAGCGCAGAATGCAAACGCCTTCTCGCCGATCGTCGTCAGGCTATCGCCAAGATAAAGCTGCGTCAGCTTGTCGCAACCGATAAAGCATCTTTCTCCAATAGAATTGACAGCATGATTTTCAATAGTGACTGCGTGAAGATTGTGGCACCAAGCAAACGCATAGTCTCCGATTGCTTTTACAGAAGAAGGCACCATCACAGAGACAATATCATGATTATGAGCAAAAGCCATATCCGCAATGCCTACAACGTTACGACCCATATGCTGCATCGGAATCACGATATGGTTATCATGACATGTCCCGATACCCGAAAGGGCACATTCGTGTTCATTGAGAGCTGTAAATACGAGTCCTACTGAAGCAACTTGTGCGTACATGACAAATCCTCACTTTCTTCTGAATTGTGAAATACACGTTTCACCGTGCATTCATTTTATACGAATCATACAGTTTTGTCAATACAATTCATGAAAAATGCTCTTCGAAAGCATGAAATTCGTAACATAGTACTATTTTCTTATTTTTCTATATTTTTATGATATTATGCCGTTTTTCGCATATATTTTCGATGATTTTTTAAAATTATGATCGTTTTTATAGCACGAATGCACCGAGACTTCAGATCTGATCAACACGACACTTTTGTCGTGTTAAAAACAACGAAAAAGAGGTGCAAAAGCGGCCCGTAAACGTCGCGTCGCCCGTATGTTAAGTATGCTATACTCTTTCTGAACACCTATATTCCTTTATATTATAAGGTATTTGGCGATCCGCGAAAGAAAGAGATCAGTTTTCGTAGCAGTTGCACCAATCTGCTGCTAAAACGCAAAAGCTCGTTTTGTCGTGGTGGGCGCGCACGCTGCAGAGTCGTCATTATGCACAATTAGCGCAGATTGGCCTTGAGCAGTCTAAACAACAAAATAAATCTTCCCCAAAAATTGTGAAATAAGCCCAATTCAAAAACATTCTAAAAATAATAAATAAAGAATTCAGTAATCAAATTGACTACCGGCAAAAAGTCTGTTATAATATAGATAGTCAATATTCCGATCGGGAGGTAAATATGCTTCAGATTTATGATTTAAAAATCGACAATAATGCAACACCAACAATTGCCAGAACACATGGCTTAAGATTTTCCTGGAAAATTGATTCTGATCAAAGCAATGTAGTTCAAAAGACCTATCGCGTAACGATATCCAAGGACAAAGAGCTTGTGTTTGATTCCGACACCATCGAAGGGGATGCCTGTTGCGATATCACGTTCGAAGAGCTGTTCTTGCAACCGGCTACCGAATACCAATGGAATCTTTGTGTCAAAGACAATTATGGTCAAACCGCAGTTTCCACACTTTCATTTGCAACTGAGCTTTACCCCGATATGTGGCAGGCTGAATGGATCACCTCGTCTGATCCGATCGTCAGCTGGGCACCTTACCTGAGAAAAAAGTTTGACGCGAAAGACGGAATTCGCCGCGCAACCCTATATGCCTGTGGCCTTGGCTGTGCAGAATACTATATCAACGGCAAGAAAATCGCAGACGACTACATCGATCCTCCGCAGTCGAATTATGAAAAAGAGGTTTTATACCGCTCATATGACGTAACAAAGCTCATCACGCAAAAAAACGCAATTGCAGCATGGCTCGGAGAAGGCTTTTACGCTCAAAGCCAGGTATGGACCTACGGCGGCTTCAGTTACGGCCCCGTTTGCTTGATTGCGCGTCTTGAAATCGAGTACGAAGACGGCACCAGAGAAGCAGTGGTCACCGATACGACCTGGAAATGTAAAAACAGCCCGATTTCGCATAACAATATTTACAATGGTGAAACGTATGACGCCAGACTTGAAACGCCCGATTTCGCAAATGCCGACAGCAGCGACGCCGGGTGGCTGAACTGTGTCATCGATCATACTCCCAAAGGAGAGCTTAAGCCCTGTAATATGCCTCCTGTCAGAATTATCAAGCGCATTCCGGCTAAGAGTGTAACGCCTGCTACCGGTAAGGATGACAGTGCGTGGATTATTGACCTGGGAGAAAACTTTGCAGGTGTTGCCGAGTTTCATTTACCGCGTTCCTCAAAGGGAAAGCTTTACGTTTTCAGATACGCAGAAACCCTGAGTGCTTCCGGTCAGCCGGATTATCGTTCAACCGGTGGATTTGCAACTCAATGCGTACAGCAGGATATTTATATCGCTCGCGGAGACGAGGACGGTGAGATCTGGCGTCCGAGATTTACCTATCACGGCTTCAGATACATCGAAGTTACCGGTGTTGATTATTGCCATGAATACGGCAGGCAACCGGATATTGATTTTGTCGTTGGATGTGCGCTCTCTACTGATTTTAATCAGATCGGTTCATTCAAGTCCTCCTCAAAGGATCTGAATTTGCTTCATGAGATCATTTGTCGCACCTTCCGTTCCAACTATCACGGTTTGCCCGAAGACTGTCCTGCGCGCGAAAAATGCGGTTGGCTTGGTGATGCCCAAATTGTTTGCAATACGGGCATGATGAATTATGACATGATAGCGTCTTACGAAAAGTATCTGAGCGATATCCGCACAGAAAAGGACGTGTATGGCACGTGGCAAATGATCTCACCCGGCAAGCGCGGCTGCGGCGAAGCATCTCCGCTCTGGGGGTGCGCCCAAATTATCATTCCTTATTGGATGTATCATTATTACAACGACTCTGCCGCTGTCACCCGAAATTGGGATCTGATGCAGGCATGGGTTGAGCATGAGCTTGCACGATCGGAGGATTACATCATCTCCGAAGGTCTTGGAGACTGGTGTCCTCCCGGAGGTGAGGGAAGCGCAAGAAGAATTCCCGTGGCTCACTCCTCCACCTTGATGTTCTATGAAATTTGCATCAAAATGGCTGAGTTGAGCAATCAGTTCGGTTATGGCAATGCAAAATATTATACTGATCTTGCGGATTGTATCAGCGAGTCCTTTATCCGACATTTCTATGATTATGATAATCATACGTATGGAACCTGGGCGTCCGACGCCGTTGCGCTGACGCTTGGCGTTCATCCCGAATATGACAGAGATCTGTTGCTCAAATCCTTACATGATTGTATCATAGCAGATGATTACGCAATGAGTACGGGAATTTACGGCAACAAGTACCTCATTCCGCTGCTCTTTGAAGAGGGTATGGGCGATATGGCAATGGAAATTCTGTTCAATCGCAGACATACGAGTTTCGGTACCATGATGGACGATGGAGGAACTTCCGTTTGGGAGCAGCTCGATATGCACCATATTGACACCGATCGTACCAAGTGCATTCCTTCCTATAATCACCCCATGCACAGCGGATTTGCCTACATTTATTATGCTTATCTCGGCGGATTGCAGCCCGCTGAGCCCGGTTTTAAAACATTTGTTGTCAAGCCGTATCACGTAACGGGTGTTGATCATGTCGATATTACATACGATTCTATGTACGGCAAGATCACCGTCTCTGCTCATAAGAGCGAAAACGGATACGTTTACGAGGTCACAGTGCCGGCAAACACGCATTGTATCATGTCGTTTTCAGAAGGCGTGGAAATCACAGCGGCAGACGGCACGCATATCACATGTCCTTTGGACGAGACCTGCTTTGTCGGCTCAGGCACTTACCGTGCAGTAACCATTTGACACTTTGAATCTCAGAAAGGAGAATAGCATGGCTAACATCATAGACTATTTAAATTGGCGCGGTGATTTGACGTTCGATCAAGTCAAGCTCAATGAGGTTGATAATCTGATTCTTTCGCAACTAGCGTTTGTTGACTTTTCCGGCATTGTGTCTTCCGATCCCTCAGCGCCGCCTGTTACGATTAAGCAAGCAGCTATGCAGTTTTTCTTTGAGAATGACATCAAAAAGAATCAGCGTCCCGGATTGATCATTTCTCATCAAACCTACAAAATGTTTCGAATGATGGCAAACTGTAAACGATTTGCAGACCTGCAGCTTTCCGCTTACATCAATGAAATTGATTTTGAAGAAGAAAAGCAGTTCAGCGCAATCACAATCAGATTCAAAGAAAAAATGTCTTATATCAGCATTCGAGGCACTGACGATACCATTGTTGGATGGAAAGAAGATTTTAATTTGTCATTTTTGGATGAGATTCCGTCGCACAAGCGCGTGGTAGAATATGTGAATGCTGTCATATCAGCACAAGCAGGGAACTTCTATATAGGAGGGCATTCCAAAGGCGGTCATCTTGCGCTATATGCAACAGTGAAATGTGATCCGTTACACAAAAATCGTATAATTGCCTCCTTTAGCAACGATGGCCCCGGGCTTTCAAAAGCGATAACCGAGTTGCCCGAGTATAATGCAGCTGAATCGAAATTCCACGTGTACATGCCACAGAATTCCGTCGTCGGAATGTTCTTTGAAAACAGGGGAAAGCTTCGTGTTGTCAAGAGCAAACAAGTCGGTGTATTCCAACATGACGGTATGTCGTGGCAGGTAATGGGCGGCAGTTTTGTTCGAGAGTCCAAGATAGGAAATGATGCAATCAATACGATCCTTCTCAACGAAAGAATTCACGCGCTTCCTGTTGAAGCAAGAAAACATTTCGTAGATGTGCTTTTCGGAATGCTTGAATCAACAGGTGTTAAGACATTATCAGAGCTGAACGCACGTAGCCTGAAAAATATTATCACAATGATCAAAACGTTTAATGATCTTGATAAAAGAGAAAGAGAGCTTATGCTTTTACTGATCGCCGAATTACTCGATATCGGCATGACAAGCCCAAAGGATTTTGAAAATATTCCTAAATAAGATTAATCCCCTTATGACAAAGGTCACAAGGGGATTTTCTTATATACAGGTAAATAGGATTATTAGAGTTCTATCAAAAAATCAGCAAAATTATCGGCTTCTTCCTTGTCATGAGTAACAAGAATGACTGTTTTATCCGCGACAAGCTGCTTAGTTTGGTTCATCACGTGGGCTTTCGTATTGAGATCAAGCGCAGAAAATGGTTCATCCAACAGTAATACTTCTGCGTCATAGGCAATGATCCTGGCCAAAGAGACCCGTTTCGCCATACCGCCTGACAGCTCTTCCGGATATTTGTCAGCTGCTTCCGATATGTCAAACGCTGAAAGCAATTGTATGGCACGTTCTTTTTTACCGTGCTTTTGATTCATCACAAGCATGATGTTTTGCAATACTGTCAATTCAGGGAACAATCTCGGCTCTTGAAACATGATACCCACAGACCGGCCGTTTGTGTCAATAGACCCGCGTGTCGGCGTAAGCAAGCCTGCTATCAAGCGAAGCAGGGTTGATTTTCCTTTTCCAGAGGGTGCCATGATTGCTGTAATTCGTCCATCTGCGATGTCCAAATTCAATCCGTCAAAAATTTCGGAGTCAGCAAAGGAGAAGTGAAGATCACGAACGATCATTGATCGAGGCCTCCTTTCGCGCTGATTTTTTTACACAGATCAAGATCTGTTTGAACACGAGATCTACAATATAGCTGAAAATCACAATCGCAACCGTCCATGCAAAGAGTTCAACGTATTCCATGTTCTGCTTGGAAAAATACATATACCTGCCCACAGAAACCTCAGGGCATATCAGCACTTCTGCAGCGATACCGGCTTTTATGGCCAGACCTGCACAGGCACCCGCTGCGGAAACCAAAAACGGACGAAGCGTAGGAATCCAGATGCAGCGCACGCGATCGGTAAAACTCAATTTGTAAGCATGAGCAGTTTCCAAAAGTGCAGGATTTGGGGACGACAGTCCCTCTGTTGTATTGGAAAATACAACAGGAAGCACCATCAATGCAGCGATTGCGCCGGGAATCAAATCGCGGTTGAAGAATACGAGCGCGATGAGGATGAATGAAGAAACAGGCGTCGTTTTGATTACGGATATGATAGGTAATACCAAATCATAAAAGAACTTGACTTTATGGCAGAAAATTGCCAACAAAAAGCCGCCGACATATGAAAGAACGATTCCGATAGTGACGCGTACGGCACTTGTGATCAAAACCTTCCAAAAGACAGATGTCGCTGCCATACCGGTCAGCTTGGCCAATACGTCGAGTGGAGAAGGTAATATCAAAGGCAAATTGACGATTGCAGATACAATCCACCAGACCCCCAGCCAAAACAACACGATAAGCGAATATTTGAGTATTCGTTTCATAAAGATTTAGGGGACATAGTAGAAGTCCTCGGTCGGAAGCGCATTACCTATCGACGCAGGCGCAGTTGCCAGAAGCACTTCATAGAATTTTTGCAGGCCCGCCTTCATGTCCGCTCCGTCAATATAGCAAATATTGGAGTTGGGAATTGCCTTGGCTGCTACGGGAGCTTGACCGAAAATACCCGCTTCCACGATCATGTTGCCGGCTTCAGTAGGATTTTGGTTTACAAATTCGATAGAAGCCTTATATTCTTCCAAAAACTTCTTAACAAGCGTTTCGTTCTTTTCCAAGTATTCGGTACGCACAACAAGGCATCCCTGCATCAGAGAATCCTTGGGAAAATGCTTTTCCCATTCTGCGGTCAAATCAAGGGAAGCGGTCAAGGAAGAGTTTGCACTTTTCGCAATCGTCATCATAGGCTCGGGCAGCACAGCAAGATCCACGACACCGGATACAAGTGCCGTACGCAAATCTGCAGGCTGGGCGTAGGTATTATCGATGACGATGTCCTCGCCAACCTTCAGGCCGTTTGCCTCGCAAACCGCTTTAAAGAGGAAGGTGGGGTTTTGTGCGGGGCAGTAAACAGTTTTTCCGCGCAAATCTTCAAAGCTGTTGATTTCCTGAGTATCCTTGTTGCTCATGACGTACAATACACCAAGTGTATTGATAGCGATAACCTTGATACCGCCATTGGATTTTTGCGCAACGTTTGCAGCAGCATTTGTGGGCAGAGCTGCGATATCGCAGTTCCCGCTGATCAGCGCTGCAGTGATATTGGAAGCATCTGTTTCTACGGAAAAGTTATAAGAATATGCGGTTGCATTGTTTTTACTATCAGAAATCAATTTTGCCATGCCGAATCCGGTGGTACCGTTTAATACCATGACATTGGGTGTTTCGGGTTGCTTTGTTTCGTTGTTGCAGGCAGCAAATACAGAGCAGAGAAGCAGAGTGATTAAAACAAGGGAGAGGAGTTTCGTGGCTTTCATTTTGATAAGTCCTTTCTTTTTTAGTGATAAAATGATAGCATGTCTTCGCGATGATACAAAAGAATTTGTTTTCCGTCTCGTTTTATAAAGCCGTCTTGCTCTAATTGATCAAATGCTCGATATAGTGATGCACGTCCCATATCAAGCATCATACATAGAGAATTCAAGGGCATTTCCAAAGAAACCGAGTCATTATTAGCCTGAGCATTCAACCATACCGCCAACCTTTTTTCGGCAGAACCCGCTGTCAAGCATGCAATCTTTTGATTGAGAAACAAAGTTTTTTCAGCAAGAAAGCGGATATATTGATATCTCACCGTTTTGTCATTGTCGATCAAATAAGACAAAAAGCTTTTGTCCAGAATCAAGACAGTGCAAGGTGATTTCGCGACCACCTTGGTAGCAAAAGGAGAGTCAGTAAACAAATTAGATATGCCGAATAGCTCATAAGGCTTAAAGCTTCTGAGCACCACAGAATGACCATTCTCCGCACTGTATGCAACAGCATTGCCTTCGCATAATACGCAAAGCTTATGTGTGAATTCTCCGGGGGACAGAAGCATTTCTCCTTTGACATATTCTTGAAATTGCGGCATACAAATCTTACATGCACGAGCAATGGACTCATTTTGTGCGCCTTGAGTAATTGGAAGCTTTTCAAGTATTTCGTAAAGCTCTTTCATAAAACCTCCGAGTGTATCATTTGAGACACTATTATTATACATGAAAGGTCGGACATTGTCAATGGGATATGAACGAATTCTGCGGAAAATTCACATATTCTTATTGCAATTTTATATGTTATGTAGTATAATGATATGCAGAGCAGACTAACCATTTGGAGGCACACTATGATATTGGCAATACTGGCTGCAGGTATGGGTTCTCGTTATGGAGGACTCAAACAAATTGATCCGATGACGGAAAACGGCGAGTTCATTATTGACTTTTCTGTATATGATGCTATTCAGGCCGGATTTGACAAAGTTGTTTTCATCATCAAAAAGGAAAACTATGAGGTGTTTTCCCAAACTGTGGGTCAGAGAGTATCTTCTCATATCAAGACATATTATGCATTCCAGGATCTGTGCGACATCCCGGAAGGGTTCAGCGTACCGCAAGAAAGATCAAAGCCTTGGGGCACAGCACATGCAGTTTATGCAGCACGTGAATACCTTACTGAGAACTTTGCTGTTATCAACTCCGACGATTTTTACGGAAGAGATGCATTCGTCAAGGCTGCCAATCATTTGAAGGAAATGGAAAGCGGTGAGCATTATTGTATGGTTGGATACAGACTTGGCAACACACTGACCGACAACGGCACGGTTTCCAGAGGTGAATGCTATGTGGATGCGAATGGTATGTTAACTTCCGTCACGGAGCGCACCGATATCAAAAAGCAAAGCGACAATGCCGCATACATAAATGACAAGGGTGAATGGGTAGAACTGCCTTTGTCAACCGTTGTGTCTATGAATTTTTGGGGATTGACTCCGGGAGCAATTCCAATGATTTCCGAAGGCTTTCAAGCGTTTTTGGAAAAACGCGGACACGAGTTAAAGAGTGAGTACTATTTACCCGGCGCAATTGATGATTTCATGAAGGCAGGTAAGTGTGATGTTCGTGTATACGCAACCGATGCGCAATGGTACGGTGTGACATATGCTGAAGACAAGGAGTACGTGAAATCCTCGATCCACGCTATGATCGAAAACGGCGTTTATCCAAAAGGTCTTTGGAATTAATTACAATAGATAATACTTGAAAGGAATCTCATGAATAACGCAAAAATATTTCTGATTGCTGAAAAATTTCGGTTTGAAGGTGAACCGATTTCAGTAACTGAGTGTACAACAGGCCATATTAACTCAACATACTTTGTAGATTGTTCTGCAGACGACGGTATTCATCGCTATGTTCTGCAAATTGTCAATACTTCTATTTTCAAGAAGCCCGATGAGGTAATGCAGAACATTCTCAACGTAACAAAGCACATCGAAGACAAATTGATTGCATCCGGCGGAGACAGTAAACGCGGTACACTCCATGTTGTCCTAACCGATGATGGTCGCTATGCTTACATCGACGAGAATGGCCAATATTGGCGTGCGTATAACTTTGTGGAGAATGCCACATGTTATCAGGCAGTAGAGTCAGAGGAAATGTTTACAAAGGTCGGTAAGGCTTTCGGTCATTTCCAGAAGCAGCTGGCAGACTTTGATGCTTCTGTGCTGTATGAAACCATTCCGAATTTCCATAATACAGAGGACAGATTACTCCAGCTTGTAAATGCAATTGAAAACGATCTCGCAAACAGACGTGAAACCGTGCGTGAAGAGATTGCATTCGTATTGCAAAGAAAAGATGCTTGCAGGTATATCAATGAAAGAATAGCGGATGGCAGAATTCCACTTCGTGTCACGCATAACGACACTAAGTTGAATAATATCATGCTAGATGATGAGTCCGGTGAAGGCATTTGTGTCATTGACCTTGATACGGTCATGCCCGGATCCGTTTTGGCTGATTTTGGTGACAGCATTCGATTCGGTGCATCCTCTGCGGCCGAAGATGAAACAGATCTTGACAAGGTCTACGTACGGCTCGAAATGTTTGATGCATTTGCAAAAGGCTTTATTGACGGACTTGACCATTCCTTAACCGAGGAGGAAATTCGTTCACTGCCTATGGGAGCATATATTCTGACTTTAGAAACGGGTATCAGATTCCTGACTGATTATCTGAACGGAGATACATATTTCAGAACGGCATATGAGCAGCATAATCTTGACCGTGCGCGAAATCAGTTCAAGCTGGTTGCCGATATGGAAGAAAAAATGGATCAGATGAATCAAATCATTCAGAAATATTTGTAATACGGAGGAAATAAAAATGGCAGTTCTGATTACAGGCGGTGCAGGCTTCATCGGCTCTCACACCGCAGTAGAGTTTTTGAATAAGGGTTATGACTTGGTAATCCTCGATAATTTTTCGAACAGTAAGCCCTGTGTCCTGGATCGCATTAAGCAGATTACAGGGAAGAGCTTCAGGTTTTATCAGATCGATTTGCTCGATAAGCCTGCGGTTGACCGTATGCTTGACGAGTGCCCGGATATTGATTCCTGCATTCATTTTGCAGGTCTTAAGGCAGTTGGTGAATCCGTCAGCATGCCTCTTGCATACTACCACAACAATCTGACCGGAACTATAAATCTTTGTAATTCCATGAGGGAGCATGGCGTTAAAACCATCGTATTCAGCTCCTCAGCAACAGTGTACGGCGATCCCGCAACCGTGCCGATCCGCGAAGATTTCCCGACGGGAAACACAACCAACCCTTATGGAGAAACCAAGCACATGATTGAGCGTATCCTCAAGGATACCTATATTTCCGATCCCGCCTGGAGGATCTCGATTCTTCGCTATTTCAATCCGATCGGTGCACACGAAAGCGGACTGATCGGTGAAGACCCCAACGGAATTCCCAACAATCTGCTTCCTTATATTACGCAGGTCGCATCCGGCAAGCGCGAGTATCTTCGCGTTTACGGTAACGATTATCCTACCCCCGACGGTACAGGCGTCCGTGACTATATTCACGTTGTCGACCTTGCACAGGCACACCTTTCTGCGCTGGAGCTTGCTATGAAGCAAGAGGGAATTGAGTACTTCAACATCGGTACAGGTAAGGGCTATTCGGTTCTGGAAGTTGTTCATGCATTTGAAAAGGCCACCGGAAAGCCGCTGCCTTACCGAATCGTGGAGCGTCGTCCGGGCGATATTGCAACCTGCTATGCAGATCCTACCAAAGCCGAACAGGTGCTTGGATGGAAAGCAAAGTATGATATCAATCGTATGTGCGAGGACGCTTATCGCTGGCAGAGCATGAATCCTGACGGTTACGGAGAATAATCATGGTCACAAAAGAATTATTTGGCTATATGCCGGACGGACAAGAGGTGTATTGTTATACGCTTCAGCATCACACGGGCGGTATTCGCGTCAAGGTGTGTGAATTTGGCGGTACTCTGATGGGGATTGAAACACCCGATCGTAATGGATGCTTTACAAACGTTGTTTGCGGCTATGACAGCCTTGCTGATCTGATAGCTTCCGACGGTTACGTCGGTGCTCTGGTGGGCAGATATGCAAACCGCATCGGCGGTGCAAAATTTTCGCTTGACGGAAATGAATATCAGCTTTATCCCAACGATAACGGTAAGAACACGCTGCATGGCGGAAAGGTAGGCTTTTCTCACAAGGTTTGGGCATCGTCCTATTCTGACACAACTCAGCCCAGCGTCTACTTCTCCATGATCTCTCCCGATATGGAAGAGGGATTTCCCGGAGAGTTGACGATTACCGTAACGTACCGCATCACCGAAGACGATACGTTGGCAATTGATTATAAGGCAATGACAAGCAAGCCCACGGTAATCAGCATGACCAATCATGCTTACTTTAACCTTTCCGGATTCGCTTCGGGTAAGGTATTTGACCAGGTACTGCAAATGGATGCAGACCGTTATCTCAAAACTGACGACAATCTTATTCCGACAGGCGAGATTGCATCTGTTGAGGGTACACCGTTTGATTTCAGACAAGCAAAGACAATCGGACAAGATTTCTTTACCGAAAACAAGGATCTCAAAATTGCAGGTGGCTACGACCATTGCTGGTGCTTTGAGAACTTTGATGGCAAAATTAAGCGTGTTGCAACTGCATACGATCCCAAAACGGGCAGGGCGATGGACGTTCGCACCGATTTGCCTTGTGTACAGTTCTATAGCGGCAACTTCCTGACTGATGACGGGCATCCGTTCTTTGGCGGCTACCGCAAGGCAACGCAGAACGCCTTCTGCTTGGAAACGCAGATCATGCCGGACAGCCCCAATCATCCCGAATTTACCAATTGCGTGCTTCGCCCCGGAGACCTGTATAACACCACAACAGAATTCAAGTTCTATGTAAAATAATAGCAAAAAGCCACTCTTCGGAGTGGCTTTTTTACATAACAGATCACATTCTTTCATATATTGCAACGAAAGGCGGTGTATGAAATGAAACAAAGCAAAAATATCATATCCTTTATGCTTGCAATATTGACATTGGTTTGCATCCTGACCGGTACTGCTTATGCGGATGATGATGCAACGCTGATATCGGAAGAGGATTGGTCATTATGGCAAACTACAAGTCAGACCATCACGTTTGAAGGTGATCTTGCATGCAAATCAGCGGTTCTGATGGAAGCACAAACCGGAACCGTATTGTATGAAATGAATGCAGACCAAGGGTTACCACCTGCTTCCGTAACAAAGATAATGACCTTGCTGTTAGTTATGGAAGCGGTCGAACAAGGAAAGATAGGTTGGAACGACATGGTCACAGCCAGTGCACACGCATGTTCAATGGGCGGCTCGCAAATCTACCTCAAGGAAGGTGAGCGCATGAGTGTTGAGGACATGGTCAAGAGTGTTGTGATCGCCTCGGCAAATGATGCTGCTCTCGCACTTGCAGAGCATATCGCAGGAAGTGAAGAATCATTCGTGAAAATGATGAATGAAAAAGCACTGCAGCTTGATATGCTGAATACAAAATTTGAAAACACCAACGGTCTGGATGATACGACACTCAATCATTACACATCGGCACGGGATATCTCCATTATGTCCAGAGAGCTGATCAAACATGAAAAGATACTGGAATACAGTTCGATCTGGATGGATACAATTCGTGAAGGTGCGTTCGGCTTGACAAATACAAACAGGTTGGTGCGATTCTATAACGGCTGCAATGGCTTAAAGACCGGTTCAACAGCCAAGGCCGGTTTTTGCGTCAGCGCTACGGCTGAGCGTGACGGCATGACCTTGATCTGCGTGGTCATGGGTGCTGAGAACAGAGATGTGCGAAACCAAATTGCGACCCAACTATTCGATTGGGGATTTGCAAATTATTCGCTTTTCGCTCAGGAGAACGGAGTCTTAACGGGAATTCCCGTTAAAGGAGGCTCCTTGAATACTGTGCAAGCACAGTATCAAGGGTTTTATTGTGTATTACCAAAAAATCAGGTTACAAAAGTACAAGAGCAGGCCGAGTTAGACAGTGAGTTCTATACTGCTCCTGTGCATAAGGGGGATAAGCTTGGTAAGGTCGTGTATTCCATAGATGGGAAACAGATCGGTTGTGTAAGTATACTTTCCTCTCAAGATATTGAGAAAATCCGTTTTGGGGAGGTTCTTTGCAGAATCATCGCAAAATTTCTGTTGATTTAGTTTGAAAATCCATGATTCGGGTATTGAAAAAGCGAGAGAAATAGAGTATAATATGTGTAGACGCCCAACGGCGAATAATCAAAAAAAGGCGGTATATCAATGGCTATCAGACTGAATGACAATTATTTGAATGGTTTTATCCTTGATCAGGAATACTCCGCAATTCAGCCCCAGGTCAGTGCAGCACATAAGATGCTGGTCGAAAGAACGGGGCTTGGCAACGATTTTCTTGGTTGGACCACGCTTCCCAATGATTATGACAAGCAAGAATTTGCAGCAATCAAGACGTGCGCACAAAAGATTCAGAAATCCTGTGACGTATTTATCGTCATTGGTATTGGCGGCTCTTATCTCGGCGCACGCGCTGTGATTGAATATCTGAAGTCTCCGCTGTATAATAGTTTGAAAAAGGACACCCCCGATATCTATTTTGCCGGCTGTAATATCAGCGCTGCATCGATTGCTGAGCTGCTGAGCATTTGTGAGGGCAAGGACGTTTGCATCAACGTGATTTCCAAATCAGGCACAACCACTGAGCCCGCTGTTGCCTTCCGCGTATTCCGTAATATGCTGGAAGAGAAGTATGGCGTGGAAGGTGCCAAGGAAAGAATTTTCGTTACCACAGACCGTCAAAAGGGCACTCTCAAGGCCTTTTCTGATCAGATGGGCTATCAGACCTTTGTCGTTCCGGATGACGTTGGCGGCAGATTTTCTGTGCTGACAGCGGTCGGCCTTCTTCCCATCGCCGTAGCCGGAATTGATATTGACGCTCTGATGAAGGGTGCTGACGATGCAAGACTTGCTTACTCGGATGAT
This sequence comes from Eubacteriales bacterium, assembly GCA_045594705.1. GTDB lineage: Bacteria > Bacillota > Clostridia > Oscillospirales > CAG-272 > SVQP01. Next base: position 25,915 of record JAZNZB010000090.1, on the reverse strand, counting down.
TGCATCTGCAAAAACGACTGCTACAAGTATGCAGCAATTCGTAATATTCTGTACAGAAAGGGCAAGACCACCGAGATTTTGGTTGGTTATGAGACCTATGCGCAGATGTTCAACGAATGGTGGAAGCAGCTTTACGGTGAGAGCGAGGGCAAGGATCAGAAGGGTATCTTCCCGGCGTCCGTGATCTTCTCAACCGACCTGCATTCTCTTGGCCAGTATATTCAGGACGGTATGCGCAATCTGTTTGAGACGGTGATTTCTATTGAGAACAGCGATGTCACCTTCGAAATCCCGAACGATCCCGCAAACGTCGACGGTCTGAATTTCTTGTCCGGTGTGGATCTCAACGTCGTTAAGAAGACCGCAATGCAGGGAACACTGCTTGCACACGTGGATGGCGGTGTACCCAACATTCTGCTCGAGGTCAAGGACCGCAGTGAATACTCGCTGGGCTATATGATCTACTTCTTTGAGCTGGCTTGCGCAATCTCCGGATATATGCTTGGCGTTAATCCCTTTGACCAGCCCGGCGTAGAGGCATACAAGAAAAATATGTTCGCGTTGCTCGGAAAGCCCGGATATGAGGAAATGAAGCAAAAACTTGAGGCAAGATTGGGATAAATTTTCAAAAAGGTCTTGTAATATTTCAAAAAATACTGTATAATGTAGTAAAGCATACAATGGAGGACTAAATAAATGCTCAAATTGCTGATTGGTGTTAAAGGCACCGGAAAAACAAAGACTTTGATTGAACTGGTTAACGACGCTCTTTCCAAGACTCACGGTGACGTGGTCTGCATTGAAAAGGGTGTGAAACTGAGATACGACATCAAGTACCAGGCAAGACTGATCAATACCAACGAATATCTGGTATTCGATGCTGAGGCTCTGTACGGCTTTATCGCCGGCATTCTCGCAAGCAACCACGACGTTTCCGATCTGTTTGTAGATTCCGCTCTGAAGATCTGCAACGAGGACCGCGCTGCTTTTGAGAAGATGGTTCTTGCTGTTGATGAGCTCTGCTCCAAGATGAACGTTAACGTTGTCATGACTTCTTCTCTTCCTGTAGAAGAGGCTTCCGACACCATCAAGAAGTATCTGTGATTATATACACAACGTCTTTATGAAAAAAGAGGCCTCGGCCTCTTTTTTCATCACTATCAGAGCCGACGGAACGGCATGGAGATTATTATGAATGCACTTATCTTGAAAACGTACCGTATTACCGATCTGAAGTTTCAGAATCACGCAACTGCGACAGGGAAATCCAAGCTGGAAACAAAGTATACTTATCAGGTAAAGTTTGCAAACAATCATACCTGCAGAGGAGAAATGAAGATCCTGGTGACGGATCAGGAGAATCTGGATACCTTGACTGTGGATATGACCATGGTAGGCATATTTGAGATCGTCGCCGAGCAGGATAAGGAGCTTTTGCATAAGGAATCCTTCAAACAACTGTATCCCTTTGCAAGAGCCGCAGTATCTACGATTTCTTCTACTACGGGAATATTGCCCATCATTATTCCGAGTGTAGACATTGATGCACAGGATATTTACAGATATAATCCCGAACTGTTTTCCAAATAAATTCTCAAAACTACAACTACAGTTCAAAAATATAGAGGGCATGCAAATGCATGCCCTCTATATTCTCTTGGTGGAGACGAGGGGGCTCGAACCCATGACCTCACGGATGTGAACCGTGCGCTCTGACCAACTGAGCTACGCCTCCGAACGTCTGGTATTATATCACAAATAACGGCGTTTTGCAACCCCTTTTTGAAAATTTCTCAAAATAATTCGTTGAAATAATTACAAAGACTATTTCAACCGCACCAACCAACAGTAGAAATCTTGCAATAACGGGATGTTTGAGTTTATCAGGCTGACATGATATAAAAAACGCGGAAACAGTGATGGATTATATTGACCCTGGCAATTCCAGCAAAGCATCCTTTAATATCATATATATTTCGGCTTTGCCAATTAAACCGCCTATCCCGATGTTGATATGAGTAAAGTCGTTTATAACAAACAGTTCGATCCCCGCCATGTGACTGACTTTTTGCGCAATTCTTTTGTGATATGCATGATTGCCCACATAAATCCCCCAAGGTCGTTCGTCGATACTCAGGCATACGTCGTTGCTTTTGAGCAAGCTTGTATCATCAGAAAACAGCAAGCAACTGTTGCGATGCATTTCACAGATGTCCGGATATCCCATCTCATGCTTCATGCGGTATAATTTGACAACTCTCTCAAACAGTTCATTTACTTGCTTTGATTCTTGCGAATTCAAATAGATAATCCTTTGTTTTCCAACGCCTAAAACAGTGTGCATGTCCGACTCCTTTATATTTCTCAATACATCATATGCCAAAGCTGAGAAAATGATGCGCAAAGACAAATAATTTACAATTAGAGATAGCATTTCCGAGCCATTTGTGCTATACTGTTTACATATGATGGAAAGGGAACTTGGAAATGACATTATATAAAAAGAAACTACTGATAAACCTGCTGTTCGGCTACGGCGGGCTGATGCTATTACTGATAGGGATGCTGTCAGGCTCTATGCTGCTTAGCAGTAACGTTCTTTATATGGATACACCTATCGTGCAAATATTGGATATTGCGATCACGGTCGTGGATATTTTTGCCTATGCTATTTCTGCATCCGTGATCATTTACGGGATTTATCTGTTCGGCGTAAAAAGCCTGACCACCCTTTATGCAGCGTATTTCTGTATTACGGTATTCCATTACGTTGCAATCCTTTGCATTGGCTGGCTGGTGTTTCCCAATACGCTTCCGGAATCGGTTCAGGATCTGATCGTACGTATCTTTGAGGATCTTGTGCTGTTCGTCGCGCTTGACTGCCTGAGAATCTTCTTGATAGGTTTAATCACGGCAAAGCTGTTCAAAAGCAGGGAAGCAAAGCGCAAGGAATATAATGCAAAAGCAAACATCCTTGGGAAAGAGAAGCAGGACGAGCGTTCAATCGCGTTTCCGCTCAGCTCCTTTATCAGCTTTAAGAACCCTGTTCAGCTCGGCATTTTTTCAACGGCAATCATCTATTGGCTGACGTTTTATTTTCAGTATATTTATATTGATATCCTTTCAATACTGAAGTTTGAGTACGTGGAAGGGCTTGGGATGCAGATCATCTATTTGCTGCTTAATGCAGTTCTTGCGTGTATCTGCTATTGCATTATGATGTTCATTATGATGAAATACGACGAAAAGATGCCTAAAACGCAATGATAATAGCAAAACCACCGCAAAATGCGGTGGTTTTGTCGTTTGAGAAATATTTTTGTTTATCGATGTCAGATGTCGTCATCACTGCATACCATATTAGAGAAGAAGCCATTGGCTTCTGATCTTTAGGAGGTGTTACCATGTCTGAAAACAGATTTACGAGCAATGCCTGCAAGGAAACGGTGTGTATTGAAACCAATCGCATCCTGGACTCTTGCAGAGACCGCGATTGCTTTGAAAACGTACGCGTCTTTTTGACCGACTTCGGCCAGGAAGTCATTGAGCATACCACTAACGTTCGTGTAAAATGCGCCGAGATCCGTTGGACACATATCAATATCGAACCCGTTCAGTTCAACAGGGGCTTTTATACGGTAACCATTCGCTTCTATATTCAGATCGTCTTTGAAGCGTGCATTAACGGCAGATCTCAGGAATTCCAAGGGATCGCCGTGCTTGAGAAGTCCGTTGTGTTATACGGCAGCGAGAGCAACGTCAACATCTTCAAATCCGGTAAGTGCAGCAATGATTTCTGTGCAACGCCTGTAGCAGTTTGTGGGGAAAAGAACGTACCCCAGGCCATTATTGAGGTGGTTGATCCCATCGTGCTTGGCGTAAAGGTCGTAGAGCACGTAGAGGAATGCTGCACCTGCTGTTGTTGCCCTTGCGACGTACCCGAGAACGTATGCCCTGATCTTGGTCAATATCTGGGCGATGACGACAACTACCGCAGATACCTTGCTGTATCCTTTGGCCTCTTCTCAGTCATTCGTCTTGTCAGACCTGCACAGTATCTAGTACATGCTACCGAGTACTGTGTGCCGGATAAGGAATGCGTCAGCAACGATTCTTCCGATCCCTGCAGTGTCTTCCGCCATATACCTTTCCCGACGGCAGAGTTTTGTCCTCCCGGATATTGCGGAGAGCTCAAAGCAGACCGAACAGGAAATTGCGGTTGCTCATAAATAAAGATCCGCACCTTCAAGGTGCGGATCCTTTCATTATTCTTGATTCTCTAGCAATAACGTGTCGTTTGGCGTCTCGATTTGCTCAGTGCGAATGACCAGCTCAGGCAATGCGCCAACTTCTACGCAGTCACGGTGAATGACGACCTCTGCAACGTCGTCGCGAGAGGGGATCTCAAACATGGTTTTCATCATGATATTCTCCATGATGGAACGAAGACCGCGTGCGCCGGTATTACGCTTGATGGCAAGCTCTGCGATTGCTTCGAGCGCATCATCGGTCAGCGTCAGCTTGACGTTGTCCATATCAAAGAGCTTAACGTACTGCTTTAGCAGAGCCGATTTGGGCTCCTTGATAATGCGCAGCAGGGCATCCTTGTCAAGATCATTCAAAGAAACGATGACGGGAAGTCTGCCGATCAGCTCGGGGATCAGACCGTACTTGACAATATCGTGGGGTGTGACGTCACGGTAAATACCGCTGTCACGCCTCTCGGTTTTCTTCTGAATATCAGCACAGAAGCCGATCGCCTGATTGCCGCGTCTCTTTTCAATAATACCTTCCAGGCCGTCAAAAGCGCCGCCGCAGATAAAGAGAATATTCTCGGTGTTGATCTTGATGAACTCCTGGTTGGGATGCTTACGGCCGCCCTGTGGGGGTACGTTTGCAACAGTACCTTCAAGAATCTTGAGCAGTGCCTGCTGGACACCCTCACCGGAAACATCACGCGTGATCGATCTGTTTTCGCTTTTTCTGGAGATCTTATCGATCTCGTCGATATAGATGATACCGTGTTCCGCAAGCTCTACGTCATAGTCGGCAGCCTGGATCAGTCGGAGCAAAATATTCTCAACGTCCTCACCAACGTAACCGGCTTCAGTCAGCGTGGTTGCATCTGCGATTGCGAAGGGAACCTGCAGGGTCTTGGCCAAGGTCTGAGCAAGATAAGTCTTACCGACACCGGTCGGGCCGATCAAAAGCACGTTGCTTTTTTGCAGCTCTACCGCGTCCTGCATCTGTTCCTGCGCTTTTTTTCTGCGTCCTTTTGGCTTTTCATTCTTGGAAAGCACACGCTTATAATGGTTGTACACCGACACGGACAACGCGATTTTTGCATCATCCTGGCCGATAACATATTCGTCAAGTGCACGCTTGATGTCCATAGGCTTGGGAAGCGTTGCCATAGACAGCTTCGCAAGATCAATTGAAGGAGTCATAGTGCTTTCAATAGATTCACTGCATGCTTCGACACAGAAATCACATATATATGCACCGGTCGGAGAAGAGATCAGAAAATTGACTTGACTTTCATGTCTGCCGCAAAAGCTGCAAAAGGGAACATCCCCACTGCCGCCTTTGTGAGAACCGTTATGGGTATTGGCCATGAAAACTACCTCACTTGATATCGCCGCGGCAAGCCTTGACCTGGTCTACAATGCCGTACGCCAGTGCTTCCTCTGCGGTCATGAAATGGTCTCTTTCGGTATCCTTTTCGATCTGCTTAACAGACTGACCCGTATGCTGGGCAAGCAGCTCGTTCAGGGTCTTGCGTGTACGAAGGATCAGATCCGCCTGGATCTTGATATCGCTTGCCTGACCTCTTGCGCCGCCACTGGGCTGATGGATCATGATCTCACTGTGGGGCAGAGCAATTCTTTTGCCCTTTGTGCCTGCAGAAAGAAGGAAAGCGCCCATGCTTGCAGCCAAACCGATGCAGATGGTGGATACATCGCAGCGGATAAATTTCATGGTGTCATAGATAGCCATACCTGCAGTCACAGAACCGCCGGGGCTATTGATGTAGAAATAAATATCCTTATCGGGGTCCTGAGATTCGAGGAAAAGCATCTGTGCTACAACAAGAGAAGCAGTTGCGTCATTTACCTCGTCAGAAAGGAAAATGATACGGTCATTGAGCAGGCGGGAAAAGATATCATAGGCTCTTTCGCCTCTGCCTGTTTGCTCGATGACGGTAGGAACAAGGGCGTCTCTCGGATATTGCGGATAGTACATCTTTTTTACCTCGTTTCTAAAATAATGGGGAAGTAGAAATACTGAAATTATTCAGCCTTTACAACAGCGGATTCCTTAACGATATCCATAGCCTTCTTAACCTGGATATCAGCGATGATGGAAGCATCATCAAGCATGCTCTTTACTTGATCAAGTTCCAGACGGTATGCATCAGCGATTCTCTGATACTCGTCATTGATCTCCTGCTCAGATGCTACAATACCTTCAGCAGTTGCAATGGTCTCAAGAGCAAGTCTCGCCTTGACCTGGCGCTCTGCCTGGGGTCTCATCTGCTCACGCAGAGCATCGATGGTAAGACCGGTGTACTTGAAGTACATGTTCATATCCATGCCCTGGCTGCGAAGTCTGTTATCGAAATCACGAACAAAGTTCTCAGTCTCATTCACAAACATTGCCTCGGGGATCTCGCCCTCCAGCTTTTCGATCAGAGCCTCGATCAGCTTCTCTTCAAATTCGTTTTCAGCCTGCTTGTCGTGTCTCTCCTGAATTTTTGCCTTCATATCAGCCTTTAATTCATCCAGAGTATCAAATTCGGAAGCATCCTTGGCAAATTCATCGTCAAGCTCGGGAAGTTCAACGCGGGTAATAGCATTCACCTTGGTCTTGAACACGGAAGCCTTACCTGCAAGCTCAGCTGCGTGGTAGTCCTCGGGGAAGGTTACGTTTACATCGAACTCTTCGCCGATGGTGTAACCTGCGATCTGCTCTTCAAAACCGGGGATGAAAGAACCGGAGCCCAGCTTCAGAGAGTAGTCGGAACCCTTGCCGCCGTCGAATGCAACACCGTCAACAGAGCCTTCAAAGTCGATCTTAACGATATCGCCCATCTGTGCAGCTTCCTCGGTGATCTCGATCTCGCGGGAGTTTCTCTCACGGATCATGTCCAGCTCACGGCTAACCTCTTCGTCGGTTGCTTCTACATTGTTCTTAACAGCCTCGATACCCTTGTAATCAGCGATCTTCATCTCGGGCTTTACAGGAACCTTAGCGGAGAGAACAAGACCGTTTTCATCAATAGAAACGATATCGATCTCAGGCTGGCCGACGGGAATGATATCAGCCTCCTTGACTGCTGCTTCATAATTCTCGGGGATGAGATCATTGATTGCATCCTCAAAGAATACACCCTGACCGTACATCTTTTCGATGACAGACTTGGGAGCCTTGCCCTTACGGAAGCCGGGGACGTTGATGTTCTTTACCTGCTTGCGGTAAACCTTATCGACAGCTGCATCAAAAGTAGCCTTGTCAATAGCGAACTCAAGGTAATGCATGCTGTGTTCGTTCTTTTCAGATTTTACGAGATTCATTTTGTGATCCTCCAAAAAATTTGATTTATTTTTATTTTTTATTTTTTTCCAACCTATATATTTTACACAATTCCGCTCGTTTTGTCAATAGTAATCGCGATTTTGCCTTGCAAAATATGTTATTTTATGGGATATGGGACAAAAGAAAGATGGTCAGCGGAAATTCTGACGAATCGAATACCCTCATGAAAGAGCACGCTTGGCAAATGATAACCACCGTGAATATGGCCAAAATAGCAGTTCTTGATATGATATTGCTTCAAGACCTCGATGATCTCCGGACATACAAAGTTTCCCCATACGGGAGGGAAGTGCAAAAACACAAGAATCTCTTCGGGAGCATTTTCATTTTGCAATGCAAGACCTTGCGTCAAACTCATCTCCAGTCTGATAACCTCTCGATTGACGATCTTGTCATAATCCGTAGCAGATACAGTCAGTTGCTGGCTATCATCGGTAAACCAGCCGCGCGTACCGCATATAATTTTTCCGTCAACCAAATAAGCATTGTTGTGCAACAATGAAATGGTACTAATATCATTATCCTTGAAAAACGCATGAATCTTTGAAGCAGTTGACCACCAAAAATCATGATTGCCTTTTCCGATCAGCTTTTTGCCCGGTAATGAATTCAGAAAGCAAAGATCCTGCTGTGCCTCTTCCAAGGACAACGCCCAGGAGATATCTCCCGGAATGACCACAGTATCGTGTTCCTTGACCGTGTTTCGCCAATAATACTCAAGTTTTTCTACGTAATTATTCCAACGAGAGCCGAAAACCTCCATGGATTTATTGGTTTGATCGTTGATGGATAAGTGCAAATCTGCAATGGTATAAATTGCCATGGTGGCCTCCTTTCATGTTGAATAAACCGAGAAATTCTTGATAAACTACTATTGTCAGATTGACAAAAGGAGATAAGAAAATGGATAACAAACACGGATGCGGATGCGAAAAGCATATCAAGGATGTCAAGTGTGACGTAATGAATTGCGTGTATCACGACGGCGACTGCTATTGCACAGCCAACCAGATCGCAATCGGCCCCTCTCATGCCACCTCTTCTACCGACACCATCTGTTCTACCTTCAAGCAGAATCAGAACAAGGCTTGATTCTGCAGCGGACATCGGAACCCCGATGTCCGCTCCTTTTAGTTCTGCGAATCGGCAAAGCGAAGCACTTCTTCCAAAAGCTGATCAGCGTGTACGGTTTTGTCAAATCTGACCGCACGCTCACCAAGACCGACCAGCGGGTAGGGAATCTGTGTACCCGTGTAATCAGAGAGCAGCTGCTGGGATTTGAGTGCATCCTCGGGAGCATTTTTACCAAGAGAGGTATAGACGTCTGCTGCAAACTTGTAAGGGCTTGCCGTAGATGCGATAACCAGAGGAACATTGTCATCCTTGCTGCTTTGGAGAAACTGCTCCGCACAAAATACGGCAACAGCAGTATGCGTATCCATCAGATAACCGTTTCCCTGATATTTGCGAATTGTTTGTGCCGTCTGCACCTCATCGGCATAGTAACCGCAGAAATCAGCATCAATTTTTTCTTTTACCGCATTGCTGACAGTATATGCACCGGTTTGGTTAAGTGACTGCATATATGCCTTGGTTTGCTCAGGACCTGCTGCAAAATAGAGCAGTCTTTCCAGGTTACTCGAAATCAGAATATCCATAGAGGGGGACATAGTCAAATGGAACTGACGGTTACGATCATACGTACCGGTCTGCAGGAAATCTGTCAGGATATTATTCTTATTGGAAGCACAGATCAGCTTGCCGATCGGTAAGCCCATCAGCTTTGCAAGGTAAGCCGCAAAGATATTACCAAAGTTACCGGTGGGAACGCAAACGTTGAATACCTCACCCATCTCAAGCGCACCTTGATTCAAAAGATCGCAGTAAGCGGAAACGTAGTAAACGATCTGGGGAGCAAGTCTACCCCAGTTGATCGAATTTGCACTGGACAGAAAGAATCCTTTATCATCAAGCTGCTTGGCAGCATCAGAATCGGCAAAAATCTTTTTGACTCCGGTTTGCGCATCGTCAAAGTTACCGTAAATAGCACATACGTTGACATTTTCACCAAGCTGTGTCACCATTTGCATCTTCTGGATCTTGCTGACCCCGTTGACGGGATAAAATACGGAGATACACACCTGATCGACGTCGCGATATCCTTCAAGCGCCGCCTTGCCGGTGTCTCCCGATGTTGCAACCAGAATCAATGCCTTGCGCTGCTCACCGGTCTTCTTGAGCGCGCGGGAAAGAAGGCGAGGCATGATCTGTAACGCCATATCCTTGAATGCAGCCGTAGGTCCGTGCCACAACTCTTGCGTATACATATTTTCTCCGATTTTCCGCAAAGGCGCAGCGCCCCCCACAAAGGAGGTCTCACTGTAGGCCTCAGAGCAATCCGCAAGCAGTTCTTCATGCGTGTAATCGGTCAGATACTTACCCAAAATATATGCCGCTCTATGCGCATATTTCATGCCGCAAAGAGCATTGATTTCGTCATGCGTCAGCGAGGGAATGCTTTCGGGTACAAACAGGCCTCCGTCATCAGCAAGACCTTTGCGAATGACCTGAGCAGATGTGAATTTTTCTTGTTTGGAATCTCTTGTGCTTTGAAATTTCATAATTTGGTCTCCATTGTTTTATGTAAGTTGCTTTTGAAAAAACGAGTATGCATTGTGCCAGAAAATCTTATCAATGAGCTCTTGGCTGTAGCCACGAGTGAAAAGAGCTTCGGCTATTGCATAGAGGTCGCCAACGTTTGTAATGCCCTCGGGAAGATCTGTTCCATCGAAATCGCATCCGAAGCAAAGGTGATCCTGTGCACCAAGCTCCATGTAGTGATCGATATGACGAATAACATCGTCAATTGCCGCATTCTTGTCTGAGCAATTACGCAAATGCGAGCAGCACATGCTGACACCGACCGTGCCACCAAGCTCCATCAGCGCTTTGAGGTGACGGTCGCGCAGATTTCTCGTATGTGCATATGCAGAATGGGAATTCGAATGTGTTGCGATAAACGGTTTGTTATAGGATTGAGCAATCTCGATAACGTCATCCACGCTTTGCTCGGATGCATGGGAAATATCGGGTACAATCCCGATTTCAAAGCATCGTTTGGCAACAAGCTTGCCGAAATCAGTCAAGCCGACATTGGTGTCATGAGACCCGCCAATACAGGTCTCTCCGCCCCATAGAAGCGTGATACAGCGGACACCCTTGTCGTACAGCGTTTGCAAACGGTCAATGTCACCCGCAAGGATTCTTGCATCTTCCACAGCTAAAATAACGACTCTTTTCCCGTTTTGCAAAGCATGATCAAGAGTCTTTTTATCTGTGACGCGTGTGATCGCGCCGTTTTCTTGTGCGATCAGACGGTCAAGATTGTCAGCGACCTGCAAAAATTCCTGCCAGCAGGTCTCGTCATCCTTTCTGCGATTGGCCCAGATCGCAAATAACTGCGCGTATTTTTGGTATTCCTTTGCATGCGAAAGGGAAATGTGACAGGTATTTTCAAAAAGAGCTTCTTTTCTGTGAAACAGCTCATATGCTGTATCACAATGTGTATCAAATAATGAAAGTTTCATCGGTGTCTCCTGTATCCGAACGCATTTTCAATATGGTTGATATGCAATACTTTTCTTTTAGGTATGCCAAATATTCCGCTCAACCTCTCCCAAAATTCCTGTAGCGGCGAGATCTCTTGATCAGGTGCAAGATAAACCTCGATCACATCCATCCGAGGCTGAAGCGCATATTCGTGTTCAATAATATACTTAGAAGCTGCCTTAAGCAAAAACTGCTGCTTTTGCTGAGTAACTGCGGCAGCAGGGGTCGAAAATCGATCAGCATCCTCGGGGTGAATCGTGCGAGTTTTTACCTCGACGAATACGATACAATCACGATTGAGCGCAACGATGTCAATTTCCTGATGGGAAATGTGAAGATTCTTCTCTATAACGTCATAACCATGCGCCTTGAGATATTTTGCGGCAGCTTGCTCACCACGTTTTCCGACTTGCGACTTATTCATGCTTTTCCTTTTCCAAAAAACGGACAAACTGTTTTCTGTGTATCGGTGAAGGACCGTACTCACGCAACGCCTGCATATGTACCTTTGTACCATAACCCTTATGCTTAGCAATCCCGTATTGCGGATAAGCGGCGTCCAATTCCACGCACATATGATCTCGCGTTACCTTGGCGAGGATCGAGGCAGCAGCAATTGAGGGTGACGTTGCATCTCCCGAAACGACCGCCTTTGCATCAATTTGGAAATCCCGAGAGACGTTTCCGTCAATCAAAGCGAAATCAGCCTTAACGTCAAGACCGTCGATCGCGCGACGCATCGCAAGAAGCGTTGCCTCAAGTATATTCAATTCATCAATTTCTTCAACGGTTGCACAAGCAATGCTGTACGAGATCGCTTCAGCTTTGATCTGCTCAAACAAAAACTCTCTTTTTTTCTCCGAGAGTTTTTTGGAATCGTTGAGACCGGGTATAACCAGTCCGCAGGGCAATATACACGCTGCTGCAACCACAGGACCGCACAAAGGACCTCGTCCTGCTTCATCTACGCCGCACACCTGTGTATAGCCTTTTTCATAAAGCTCGTTTTCAAGCTGATATTCAAGCATTTGATCACTCCTTGTTCGCAGGGATCGAATCAAGCGTAATTCGACCGATTTTTCCTGCACGGTATTCGTCAAGCAACATATTGGCAGTTCTTTCGGAATGCACTTCGCCGCCGGAGATGAGGAACCCTCTCTTCTTTCCGATCGCCAGCATCAGATCATAATCACTCATGTTTTCATACTGAGCCATATCGCCAAGCTTATATCGCTCACCGAGCAGGGAAGGATAGAAGCGGCGTAATCTGCCACACAGTATCATTGCGATCTCCTCAATGTCCAGAATATCATCCTTGATCGCACCTGTAATCGCAAGGTTTTCTCCAACGACCTTTTCTTCAAATTTCGGCCAAAGAATACCCGGCATATCCAAAAGGTCAATGCCGATATTGGTAGAAACCCACTGCTTGTCAACCGTTACACCGGGTCGGTTTTCAACCTTGGCTTTTTTGTTGCCGCAAAGCTTGTTGATCAAAGAGGACTTTCCTACGTTAGGTACACCCAGAACCATTGCGCGCAGTTTTCTTCCGGCCATGCCTTTATTTTTATATCTTTCCACCTTTTCGATCAGGATCTCATGAATGGCAGGACTTAATTGCTTCATACCTTCACCGCCAACGCAATCAGTCAGAATACAAACTGTATGCTCATTGGTATAATGCTGTACCCAGTATTTGCTTGCATTCGGATCAGCCAAGGAAGATTTGTTCAGCAAAAGCAACGTCGGTTTGTCACCGATCAGCTTGCTGATCTCGGGGTTTCTGGATGAATACGGAATTCTTGCATCCAGTATTTCAATGATGATATCAACGTTTTTTAGATTTTCGGAAATCAAACGGCGTGTTTTGGCCATATGACCCGGAAACCATTGAATTACCTGTGAGGGCATATTAATATTCCTTTCGGATTAGTCAATAAATACTGTAAACGGATTGATACGAAGAATTGCTTTTCCAAGCACTGTACGTTCGTCAATAAACCCGAGCATTCGGCTGTCGCCCGAAAAATTGCGGTTGTCACCCATGACAAACAGCATACCCTCGGGGACGTCAAAGGTATAATCGCCCGTTGTCTCGTTATATATAGCATTGACCTTTTGCTCATTTATATTGTCACGCCAAGCATACTCATCACCAAAGTCAGTTTTGGATTCGTTATAATAAACAGCAAATTCATCGCTGTAATCAACTGTTTCTCCGGTCTTTGTATTTATGATAACAATGCTCTTATTTGAAAAATTCAGCGTAACGGTCTGTCCGCCTATTGCGATGACACGCTTAACCAACGGCTTTTGAAAGCCTTCCGTTTGATGGAATACAACGACGTCTCCATTATCAGGTTTGTAGAAAAAATCGCTGATGATCAAGGTCTGTCCGTCCTCGAAAGAGTTTTTCATAGACTCGCCATCGACACGGCAAAGTCGCGCGCAGAACGTAAAGATCAACAATACGGCAGTGATAGAGATTGTGAATATTTCCAGATAATCAAAGAAAGCAGAAGGGAAGCCGTTTCTCTTCTTGTTTTCTTTCGCGTCTGTACCATTTACTTCCGTATCTTGAGTGGCTGTTGTTATCATCAGATTGAGCAGCTCGTGTCCATGTTCTACGTGCAATTCTGTTTGCTTGACAGAATATTCGTCGAAGCAATCAACACCTTGATACTCTTTGCACGAATCATAAAGCAAAAAAGGAACGGGATCTGGAGCATGCGTGCGGATTTCAAGCGGTGTGGGGTGATCGGGTAAAATCAGCACCTTAAAGTCGTCTTGGCATTCGTTCAAATATTCAAGCACAGGCTTGAGTATTTTTTGGTCAATGAGCTCGATCGAGAGCACTTTATTTTCGATTTCGCCTCTGTGTCCGCACTCGTCCGGTGCTTCCACGTGAATATAAACGAAATCGATACCCGACTTGAATGCATCAATTGCTGCTTGCGCCTTGCCTTCGTAGTTTGTATGAACGTTTCCGGTTGCCCCCGGTACGTCAATGGATTTCATCTGCGCGCACAGTCCAATACCCTTGATCAGATCGACAGCGGAAATGACTGCTCCTTGGATTCCCCATTTTTCGCTGAAAGAGGGAAGTGATGGCTTCTTTCCAGGACTCCAAAGCCATGCAGAGTTTGCAGGGCGCAGTCCGCGAGCGCGTCTTGCTTGATTGATCGGATGGTTGTTAAGGACCTGATAGCTTTCCTTCATGAAAGCATAATACTCCTCTCCACCCTCCGAAACCGGAAGATACTCCATGATACATTTGCCAAGGATATCGTGAGGACGCATAAAAGGATAATTGTCTGGCTTATTTTTCCATATCAAGCAATGCCTGTAGCTGACTCCGGTATAGAAGGTGCGCTCCGAATTGCCAAAATGCTCCTGCAGTGCCTTGATGAGCTCATCTGCTTCCTCGGTAGAAATTTCATCAGAGCTATGGTCAATCATGATCTTATCTTCATAGTTCTCTTGTTCTTCGGAGAGCGTAACAAGGTTGCATCTGAATGCGGTCTCATCCGGTTGCATTTCAATTCCCATACTCAGTGCTTCCAAGGGGGATCTGCCTTTGGAATAAATCTTCGGGTCGAATGAAAGGATCGACATGTTTGCCGTGTCGCTTTCTGGCACCATGCCGGTCGGCACGTTTAATACGGTACCTGTCAAGGATTCCTTGGCAAGCGCATCCATGCAAGGCTTATAAGCCTTTTGCATAGGGGTCATATCGTCAAGCTGAGGAACGCGCACATCTGCCATTCCGTCCGGTATTAAAACAAGATATTTCATAATTTGCTCCGGGATAAAAATATTCATATTATTATATCATATATCTATCAAATATACAACATGTTTGGTGGAAACATTCCCAAAAAATTTGCAAGAAATTCATACCTTTCGATACGGTCAATCTTGTTTTTATGCACAATATGTGATATAATATCCTCAAAACCAATACATTGAAGGAGATTTCTTCGTGGATCAACAGCAACAACAAAACAATATTCCGAGAAGTGCTCGCGAACAAACGAAAAAACTGAAAAAGATCATTATTATCACGTTTTGTGTAATGGTGGCTTTTGTCATTGTATATTTTATCTTTTCAGCTTTTCTTTACGATGCGATCGCTGAAACACTGATTGGCTATTTCCCTTGGATAGAAGATATTTTAAACGATGGAGTCGGGAATGAGTATCAGGGAAATAACTTTACAAACATATTCTATCCGATTGATTATGATTATGACATCATGAAGGATCAAGAATATCTCGGATTGGACAGAAACGTTTATTACTATGCATCTTCCGATCAGTATGGCTCGGTAATCGTACTCGATGAAGAAAACTGCGGTAAGCAAGCCATGGGCGTTACGTTGCTTTACAACATGGTTGAGGCAATCATTGCAGGCGACGTTGATACCTACAATGCTTGTTTCAGTGACTATTATTTTGAGCACAAAGGGATTGAACCCGATCCCGGATTTACCATGACCCAGCTTTACGATATCAAGATCACCAACATGGGACAACGACGTGTCAGTGACGATCTGGGCGAGTACACACAGTATGAATTCGTGCTTCAGTATTCCATCAATAAGAATAACGGTACGTTCAGAAGCGATATCGGCAGCCGTGAAAATGCAGCCAATTACATTGTGATTACCGACAGAAATGGCGAGCTTTTGATCGAAAATACGCTGTTTCCGTATCATTTCAGCCATTAAAGAGGGAAATTCATGCGCTACCAGGCAATTCTTTTCGATTTGGACGGCACGTTGCTGCCCATGAACGAACCCACATTCGTCAAATATTTTTACAGCGCGCTCGTCGCTTATCTGACTCCGTCCGGAAGATATTCACCCAAAGAAGTAGGGGAGATCTTGAAGGGAAGTCTGCAATACGTAGTCGGCAACGACGGTCACTGCGTTAACCGACAGGCATTTATTGAATTTTATGATCAGTATGAGCAACTTACGGGCATTCGCGTCAATATTGAGGATATTGAGGCGTTTTATGCAAGTGCTTTCGATAAGCAGGTCCGCCCCTCTTGCGGATATGATCCCGATGCAGCCGTGACTGTTGACTTTATCAAGCAAGAAAACGTACCCATGGTAGTTGCCACCAATCCGTTTTTTCCTTGTGTAGCAACGCATACCCGACTCAGATGGGCGGGGCTCGATCCTGCAGATTTCGTTGAGATTACCACATATGACAACTATCATTACTGCAAGCCAAACCTTGATTACTATCGTGAGGTATTTGAAAGAACCGTGTTTGATCCAACACAATGCTTGATGGTTGGTAATAACGTAGCTGAGGACATGATCGCAAAGCAACTTGGGTGCGACGTATTTCTGATCGACAGAAATCTGATAAATCCCGAAAGCAAAGATATCTCACAATTTCCGCGCGGCAGCTTTGACGATCTCCTTGCTTATCTGCAACAAGACAAATAAAAAAGAGGCTCACGCCTCTTTTTTATTTCATCAGATAGATGCAATGCATTTATTGACCCAAGTAAGAATATCAGCTTTTTCCTGATCGGTGATCTTGCTATTAAAGATATTACCACCGTTGATATAAAGTGTCTCTTCGCAAACGTTTGTTCCTGCAGTAGCAAGTAAAGAACGAACGTAAGCATCACCCTCAGGCGTGCCATCGATCATCAGAGCTACGTTAGCAGCACGAGTCTTATTAAGCTCGCTGATAAAGAGTCTGACGTCGTCCTTCAAAGAACCCTTACAAGTCACTGCCAGAACAACCAAACGCTCCTTATCACAAGAATAAGCGGGCGGAATAACGTCAGCAGCATTGATGTTGAGTTCAAACTCTTGCTTGATCAACTGAGTGATGGAAACCAGTTTCTTTTTACCGGGGGTGCAAAGTACGCGCATTTTAATAGCCATAATAAATTCCTCCTTACCGGTAAATTTCACCGGTTTTATTTATTATAACATATTTCAACACACAATGTAAAGTACTATTCTGAAAATCGGGAGAATTCACAGTTTTTGAGTTTGATTTTTGGTAAGGTTGACTTTTATCGGAATACAGAAGAGAAAATGTGTAAATTTTCCTGGCTTGTAAAGTTAAATTTGTTTTGTCATCTTGTATTTAATAGCAGAATATGCTATAATAACTAAGATAAACGCTGATTCTGAAGAATAGGGCATTACTTTTAAGCCGATATTCAATTATACAAAATCAAAGTTTTGTATAATATAGGGAACTGAAAAGGCTTTTTTTGCCGATTTTGACTCTCCCCCGATGATTTTCAGCTCTCAGGACCTTGACATGACATGTATTTTTGCTTTGTAGCCATTCCTCCTCTGAGGTGTCGTTCCTGCTTGTTCTTTTCAAGCACCTCTTTTACATGCATATACAATGATCTGTTTACATGCGGCAAAATCTGAGTCACATCTTTATGTACAGTGCTTTTACTGATTCCGAATCTTGCAGCGGCAGCCCTGACAGTCGTTTGATTTTCGATAAGATAATTTGCCAACAACACGCATCTTTCTTTTTCTGAAGATATGTACATCATACAGACACCTCGCATTACGTTTCTTGTTCAAATCTATGCGATACTGTCGAGCTTTATGAATTTTTACGGAGTTGTATTATGAAATCGTTTCACGATATCTTTTACGAATGTATACTTGAAGGCATGACGTCGATTTCCGCAGTCATTCACGGACGTGAATCCGGACTTAATTCTCGCTGCATTCATGCTGTCTTGATCGATGCCAATAAAAAACGCAGCAAATATCGTGAGATTGGCTATCTTAAATCAATCTCTTCTGCACATAACTTCGAAATATGCTTCGTACAACCCGAAGATATAGACGCTTTATCGCACGGTACGACTCACGGTGGGATTATTGCATTATGCAGCAACCGCGATTATTCTGATTGTTCATGCATCAAACCTAACGGTTTCTGGGTACTGACCGATGGCATTGAGGATCCTTATAACCTTGGTTTTACGTTACGTTCTTTGTACGCTTCCGGCGTAGACGGCGTAATCCTACCACCTCATAACAGCTTGTGTGCAGACGGTATCGTTGCAAAGTCTTCGGCCGGCACATCCGAGTTGCTTGATATTCGTATCTGCGATCCCCAGACGGCCGTAGATGCGTTTATACAAACCGGTTATCGAGTGGTTTGTGCAGGTGTTCGTGACTCTGTCAGTATCTATCAAGCAGATCTTGTGAAGCCATTATTATTGGTTGTCGGTGGCGAAAAAAGAGGTATATCCAGGAATATCCTGGATAAGGCCGATCAGATTGTCCGTATTGATTACGGTCGTGAATTTCACGGATCTCTTTCTGCTGCCTCAGCCACAACAGTCATTGCTTTTGAAGTGCTTCATCAAAACATGACATAAAGCATTATAATTATACAAAATCATACGCAAAGGAATTCACTGCTTTGGAAAAGAAAAAGTTTCAAATCCCCAATATTTTCAATATGAACCGCGACGGTAAAGGTGTTGAGCCCGGCGAAGATACTACACCGAACCTCAAGTATTTCTTCAAGCTTGTCACGCGCAAGTTCTCCAACTTGCTGACACTGAATTTAATGATGCTCCCGATGGTATTACCGATTGTATTTGCGGTATATATCTTTTTTAACGGACCTCAGATGCCAACACTCAGCAGCCCTGCATTTTCTGCTTTGATGGGAGCACATTTGACAGGTACCGGCGGTTCTGAACTGCTGACCAAGCTTTTGACAACGCTTCCACAGGTCAACTTTATTACGTATAATTCATATGCGAGCTGGCTTCCTTACGTTTTAATTGGTGTTTTAGTCTTGACTTGGGGCTGGCAGAATACAGGATCCACCTATATTCTCCGCGGTCTTGTACGCGGTGATGGCGTATTTATGTTCTCGGATTATTTCTACGCCATTAGAAAGAATCTCAAGCAAGGCTTTGTGCTTGGCTTGATCGATGCCGGTGTGATTATCGTACTGATCATCGACTTTATGTACACATGGAGCGCACGATCAAATTACTGGTCGTACCTGATGTTTTTCATCATCACGGCACTGATCATCGTTTATCTGTTTATGCGCATGTATATGTATCTGATGATGATTACATTCAATATTTCCATTTACAAAATGCTAAAAAACGCTTTGATATTCACCGCACTCGGCATCAAGCGTAATCTGATGGCCGCTCTTGGGATCGTGATTTGTATTGCCCTTTGGGCCGCCTTGTCAATAATTGGTATCCAATACAACTTTGGTGTACTGATGTTCATTCCGGCGTTTATTATGTTCTCTTTAATAGGGTTTATTTCTGTTTATTGTGCTTATCCCGTTATCAAAAAGCACATGATCGACCCCATTACCGTCTCTTCAGCAGATGATGTTGAAGACATTGAATCCAAGGCATGATTGCTAAAATTTGGCCGACCGCTTTATGCGGTCGGCTTTTTACTTAAGGGCTAACAGCTCGCCTACAGTTATAAAAGAAAATCCTTGCTCCAACAGCTCGGGCACAAACAGCTCAAGTGCCTGCAACGTAGGACTGTCAGAACCGATATAGTCGTGCATCAATATGATATCACCGTTTTTAGCGTTACTGATCACGTATTCTGCAATTTGCTCAGGAGGTGTGTGCGCCCAATCCAGCGTATCAAGATTCCATAACACGTTTGTATATCCAAGATCACGAATAATTGTACGCATATGGTCATTCAACGCCCCCTCAGGTGGTCTGAACAATTTGACAGACGCTCCGCTTTGCAAGAAAATTTCGCGCTCGCAATCAAGAATTTGTTGTTCCAGAGTCATACTATCAAGTCTTGCCGCATGTGAATGGGTGTTCGTATGGTTCCCTATCTCATGTCCCCTATCCAATACTTCCCTTAAGACATCCGGATATTCTCTGACGTTGACGCCTATGACGAAAAACGTAGCTTTGATTTGATATTTATCAAGAAAATCAAGTATCTGCCGTGTTTGCTTGGGATGTGGTCCGTCATCAAACGTCAGCACAATACGCTTTTGCGAATTCGGACTAACTGCCGATATACGGATTGGCAGCGTACAGAAAATCACTAAAATTACACACACATAAATCAGCAGTTTTTTCATGATTCATTCAGGTTGATCTCATCCAGTGATCCAATGCGATATCCGATCGACTTGATCTCTTCAATCACTTCTCTGAGCACCGCAGCATTTGTCGCTGACGTAGGATGCAGCAGCATGATCTCGCCATTGTGAAGATTCTCAATGATTTTACGCTTGGCCTCTATAGGGCTCATTTGCTTTTGATTATCCCAATCTGCATAAGCAAAGCTCCAAAATACGGTCTTATACCCGCATTCCTGCACAGCAGATAAGGATTCTTTATCAAATGTTCCTTCGGGAGGTCTGAAATATTTGGCCATTTGCTTACCGGTCAGCTCAGTATATGCGTGTTCGAGTGCTTGTATTTCCTGCTTAATATCGGCTTGATCAAGCTTGGTGATGTTTTTGTGTTTATTTGTATGATTACATACCAAGTGTCCTTCTTCCGACATACGTTTGACAAGATCAGGATTGCGATCGATCAGATTCCCGAGAATAAAAAACGCTCCCTGTACATTTTCATCTTTAAGCACGTCAAGAATCTTTTCCACGTTGCCGTTTTCATATCCTGCATCGAAGGTTAAATAAACAACCTTATCCTTCTCATTGTCGTCTTTGTCCTGATCAATATAGATTCCGTCGTATTCTCGCACCCATGCAAGGTCGCTGCCAAACTGTGGTTGGCTGTGATCCTTTGTGCGCTTACAATACCAATGACATACGCCGCCCGCCTCTGCATATATGCAACAATTTATGCATAATATTGTGATAATCCCCAAAAGCCCAATGCTTCGCATCCATGTTGCGTGTCGCATACCATCAACTCCTTTCTCCTTTATTATGAACGGTTTATCATAGTATTCACATGGAAATCCTCTCCGTCATTATTTAGCAAAATAGCCATGTATATATATGCATTATTGTTGAATATTACCATTGCAATTTGCAATATTATGCAGTATAATATACTCATATTTTGAAATCCCCAATACTGAAAGGCACGCATCATGAAAAAACAAATCAAAAAGATCGTTCTGGCTTATTCCGGTGGACTTGACACCTCGATTATTATTCCGTGGCTCAAAGAGAATTATCCCGGCTGTGAGGTAATCGCAGTTTCCGGTGACGTGGGTCAAGGAACAGAGCTTGACGGGCTTGAAGAAAAGGCGATCAAAACCGGAGCTTCCAAGCTTTACGTGCTTGATTTGAAAAAAGATTATATAGAAAACTACATTTATCCTTGCCTGAAGGCAGGCGCAGCTTATGAGGATTATTTGCTTGGTACGTCGCATGCACGTCCTTGCATTGCAAAGGGCCTTGCTGAGATCGCAATCAAGGAGGGCGCGGATGCGATCTGTCATGGTTGTACCGGTAAGGGTAACGACCAGGTGCGCTTTGAACTGACTATCAAAGCTTTCGCCCCCGATATGGAAATCATTGCTCCTTGGCGTGTCTGGGATATCAAGTCTCGTGAGGAAGAAATTGATTATGCAGAAGCACATAATATTCCTCTGAAAATCAGCCGCGAGACAAACTATTCCAAGGATAAAAACATTTGGCACTTGTCTCATGAAGGCCTTGATCTTGAAGATCCTTCGGGCGAGCCTATGTATCAAAAGCCCGGATTCCTCGAAATGTCCGTTTCTCCCGAGCAAGCCCCCGATACCCCTACCTATCTGACCATTACATTTGAGAAAGGCATTCCTGTTGCAATTGACGGCGAGAATATGGATAGCGTATCTCTTGTTGAAAAGCTCAATGAGCTGGGCGGCGCAAACGGCATCGGTCTTTTGGATCTTGTGGAAAACCGTCTTGTCGGTATGAAGAGCCGCGGTGTTTATGAAACTCCCGGCGGAACCATTCTGTATCACGCGCACAAGGTTCTGGAATCGATCACGCTTGACAAAGAAACCCAGCATTATAAGCAGCAGATCGCTATTAAGTTTGGCGAGCTTGTTTATAACGGTCAATGGTTTACACCTCTGCGTGAAGCGCTTTCTGCATTCGTGGACAAGACACAAGAGCCTGTCAGCGGTGATGTCAA
This sequence comes from Eubacteriales bacterium, assembly GCA_045594705.1. GTDB lineage: Bacteria > Bacillota > Clostridia > Oscillospirales > CAG-272 > SVQP01. Next base: position 3,574 of record JAZNZB010000090.1, on the reverse strand, counting down.
GCTCAAGCTCTACAAAGGCAACATCATCAATGCCGGTGTTACCTCTCCCTATTCCCTTTACAGCGAGACAATTGCATCGTTCGGCGAAGACGGCGGTGCTTATAACCAAAAGGATTCCGCAGGATTTATCAATCTTTTTGGTCTTCCCATTAAGGTCAAGGCTATGCTGGATGCACAAAATAAGCAGTAAATGCAATACGGGGTGTCTTTTGGACAAAGGCACCCCTCGTTTGATTGACAGAAAGGACATTACTTATGAATACCATGTGGGCAGGACGCTTTCAAAAGCAGCTGAACAGTCGTGTCAATGATTTCAACTCCTCGATTCATTTTGACTGCCGTATGTATAAGCAGGATATTACAGGCTCAATTGCACACGCGACCATGCTTGGAAGTTGCGGTATTATTTCCAAAGACGATGCCGCGTTGATTTGCAAAACACTTAAAGAAATTCTTGCAGATATTGAAAACGGTGTAATAGAGTTCGACATGAACGCAGAGGATATTCACATGTTTGTGGAGTCCGAGCTGACAAGCCGAATTGGTGACGTGGGCAAGCGTTTGCATACGGCGCGCAGCAGAAACGATCAGGTAGCGTTGGATCTGCGCCTTTATCTGCGCGATGAGATCAAGGAGCTCAAGGCCTTGACCATTCATTTACTGGAAGTAATTTGTAGCAAATCCGAGCAGCATGCATCCGATATCATGCCCGGATACACGCATCTGCAGCGTGCACAGCCGGTAACACTGGGTCACTATCTCATGGCTTATGCCCAGATGTTCGCACGTGACGTGCGCAGACTTGATGATGTCGCAAAATACATGAACGTCCTGCCTCTTGGCTCTTGTGCGCTTGCGGGAACGACTTACCCGATCGACCGCTTTATGGTCGCAGAGCTTTTGGGATTCGACAGTGTTTGTCAGAACAGTATGGACGGTGTTTCGGACCGTGATTATGCGATCGAGCTGCTCGGCGCACTTTCGATCATGATGATGCATCTGTCACGTTTTTCCGATGAGATCATTCTTTGGTCATCCTCCGAGTTTGGATTTGTTGATCTGGATGATGCTTATTCAACCGGGTCATCCATCATGCCGCAGAAGAAAAATCCTGATATTGCCGAGTTGGTTCGCGGCAAGACCGGACGCGTATACGGTGACCTGATGTCTTTGCTGACCGTGATGAAAGGCATTCCGCTTGCCTACAACAAGGACATGCAGGAGGATAAGGAAGCAGTCTTTGAAGCGCTTGACACCGCAAAGATCTGCCTTGAGCTATTTGCCGCGATGCTTGATACCGCTACTTTCCACACAGAGGTGCTGCGCGATGCCGTTTCCAAGGGCTTTATTAATGCTACCGACTGCGCTGACTATATGGTCAAAAAGGGACTTCCCTTCCGCAGCGCATATAAGGTAGTCGGACAGCTTGTCGCCTATTGCATTGCACACAAGAAAACTTTGGAAACACTTACTTTGGAAGAATATAAAGCAGCCAATCCTATTTTTGAGAATGACGTTTACGCTGCGATCGATCCCGACGTCTGTGTAGCAGGTCGTGCTTGTTATGGAGGCCCTGCGCCCGAAAACGTCAAGATGCAGATCGAGTCTATGCGCAAATTCTTGAAAGAATCATACTGATCAGATATGACTTTTGTGCGTTTTGTGCAAAAGTCATATTTCATTCATGCGATGTTCACGCTATATTCAAGTGTTCGTGGTAGAATAACCCAGGATTATGTTGGGAGGTGACGGTTTGGCAGAAAATACGTTTCAGCGCAGAGAAAAAAAGATACTGTTTGACGCAAGCCTCACCGAGCAGCTCAGACAGCGCATTGAAGAATATATGAATGCAGACCCATATAACAAGGATGGCAAGCCCTATACAATCTGCAATCTGTACTTCGACAACGAGCATAATGACGTGATCAGAAACTCGGTACAGCTTCCGAAATTCAAGGAAAAGCTGAGGCTGCGCAGTTACGGCACGCCGGGACTTGATGACAAGGTCTTTTTGGAGATCAAAAAGAAGCTCAACGGTATCGGCACCAAGCGGCGCGCAAAGCTCAAGCTCTCTGAGGTTTACGACTTTTTAGAAGAACGAAAATATCCCCAAGACACAAAGTACATCAACACGCAGGTGCTGCGCGAGATTGATTACTATCTTTCGCACACACCCGTCGAGCCGGTAGCTTACGTCAGCTATCAAAGATTTGCTTACTACGGCAAAGAGGATCCCAAATTCCGAGTTACCTTTGATTTTGATATCATTTCACGCAGACACGATCTTTCCTTAGAAAGCGGAAGGTTTGGAGAGCCATTGCTCCCGCCCGATCTTGCGCTGATGGAGGTCAAATTTGCAGGGGCAGTTCCCTTGTGGTTTGTCAAAATCATGAACGAGTTTGGGCTTTCGTTCCACACCTTTTCCAAGATCGGTACCGATCTGAAAAAAACAGTACTGAAAAACAACGGGATCGACGAATTTTTGTTGACCGGGTTTTTATAATGGAGGATTACTATGCAGTTTTTAGAGAATCTGTTTAACCAGCTATTGGTCAACATCGAAATTTATTATGACACGGCAAACACCGGTGTTTCTACACTGACTCTTGGCAAAACGCTTGCGCTCATCGGTGCCAGCATCGGCATGTGTCTGCTGGTCACTTTGGTCTACATACTTACCAACCGCAAAAGAGGCTATTCCACCAAATCACTTTTGACGATCCTGCTCATGGGCCCCATCGTTTCGGTGATCGTTATCTCGGTCGGCTCTAACCTCGCTCGTGCGATCAGCATCGGCGGCGGTCTTGCGCTCATCCGTTTCAGACATTCTGTGGAAAGCCCTCAGGATCTGATCTTCATTTACCTTTCTGCAGCAGTCGGTATGGCTTGCGGTACGGGTGGTATCGGTTTTGCTGCCATTGCGATCGGTATTATCCTGGCGGTTATTATTATCGCTTCCCTGTGCGGATTTGATAAGATTGGTGGTGGATCGCTCAGACTGACCATTATGGTGCCCGAAGATCTTGATTTCGACGGTGTATTTGATGAAGTTCTCAAGCAGCATTGCAAGGGATTCCATCTTGAGCGCGTGAAATCGGTAGAATACGGTACGCTCAATGAGCTGCGCTATAGAATCCGCCTCAAGGATCCCAAAGCACAGAAAGCTCTGATCGACGACATCCGCGTACGTAACAGCAACCTCAACGTGGCAATTACCAGAAAGCCCAACGACGACTAATGAAATAGTAAAAGTCCGACCATAAAGTCGGGTTCTCATAAGGAAGTTTGCTTATGGTACGTAGGTTTGCTACGCTGTAAACAAATAATTATCGCCGACAGAAAATCTGCCGGCGATTGTTTTATTCTGTTCGATAAATTGGAATTTATCTACCTTCTTCAAACTTAACTTTAGAGGGATATCTGCTTTCGTTCATCTCAGACTTAACTTTGGCAACTTGTTCTATGTCGATGTCATATATGTTAGCAATAGCCAAAGCATAATAAATTACATCCCACAATTCTTCATCGACTGTTCCCAAAATATCGGTGCTGTTTTGTGCCTTCAACCCTTTTC
>JAZNZB010000089.1:0-36855 GCA_045594705.1 Eubacteriales bacterium | reverse complement strand
AGATTAATGCCCCTCCCTCCTCCACCAATCCCCCTCGTGGGGCCCGGCGCCCCCGGGGGCCCTCCATACAAAACGGCGGCACCTTTCGCTGCGGCTGCTATTATTCCTTTGGAACCGTTCCGTACTCGTACGACTCAGACTGGTTCAGTTTGCCCTTGGCATCTCTGTAATCCGAGTAAATACACTCGCTGTACTGGTTATATTCGAAGATCCCAATACCCAAAATCTTGCCCGATGCATCATAATTGACGGTTCTGTAAAGCTTACCCTCGCGGTACTCCCGCGTTGTGTACATCAAAAGCTCACCGTTCTGCCAAGTTTCTCTGCGGCTCACTCTTCCCTGTTCATCATACTCATATTGAACCGTGGTGTCATTTCCGTTTTGCACGGTGTGTTCCAGAATCAAGATCCCGTTTTGATCAAAAACTGCTTCATACTCACTCACCCAATCCGAATTCAGGCTTTCCGTTCTCTCCACGTAGCTGCCGTTTTCACCGTAGGTGCGCGTGATGACGCTGTTCCAATCCTCTTCTCGGATCTCCCTGCCCTGCTCGTCATACTCAAACATGACCTCGTTGGTCTGCTTACCCGTATAGTTAAGGATGATCTGCCTGATCGGCAGCCCATTCTCACCATATTCATATTCATAACGGTAGTTGAGCATTGTGGTCTCCTCGGAGATCATCTCCACACCGATCATGTGCCCCTGCTCGTCGTAGGTGTAGTTGACTCTGTAATACTCCTTGCCGTCATAATACGCGATCTCGGTGATCTTGTTCCCGTCAGAGTCAAACACAAATTCGTTCCGCGTGTTCTCATAATTGCTCCCCGGCGTATACACGTTCTGTGACAGACGCACGCGCTGCCCTGCGGGCTTGCCGTCCGAGATCAGCTCGTAGCCCTGCAGATCCTCATCCGCCCCGGTCAGATATGCAAGATATTTGGCCGTGGCAGCATAAGAGTCCTCCTCCAGCACGTAATCCATACCCCCGGCATACGCCAGTCTGCCGTCGGGCGTGATCACAATGCGAGCCTCAATGCCCTTCCCACTGTAGCCTTGCACGTACGACGCGGTGTGATCAAACGCAAGCGAAAACAGCTCGGTCGGGATTCTTGTATCCGCATGGCGCAAAGCACCCAGATAGCCAAGGTCATAGCGCACGACGTTGCCAGCCTTGTCAAACGTGACCTTTATGCCGTCACAGCTCTTTGTCTGAACGGTGTCGGGCGTCACCTGATCGGTGGCATAATCGCCGTAAAACACGCGGTTGTACTCGCAAACGAAATACTCACCCACGCTCTCGGCATATAACGTATACGCCTCGGGATCGCGCACTCGCTCGGACAGCATCCCATAGGCCTGCGCGATCATGCTCTGCTCTGCGGCGGGCTCAGCCCCGGCAGCATCCGCATATTCGGGAGACTCCCAATACAAGCACTCGCCGTTCTGCACGTCCACGTACGCAACATACGCGCCGCTCGCACCGTACAATTGATACACGTGCACGGGCGGATGCGCAAGCGAGCGAGAGAGCGAATAAACGTAGGACAGCGTATATACCGAGTCCTTGACGTTGACGGTATACGTGGGCGCTGCCGCGTCGTCCTGATACTGCTGCGGGCGCACGTCGATCTGCGGTATGCTCGTCAGGCGTCCCTCGGAATCGTCCACCTCGTAGGTCAAACATACGGGCTGCTCCAAATACGCTCCAAAGGTGGCACCCTTCATGGCATACGAAGGATACTGCGACCCTGTCAGCACGTCAAGCAGCGGGGTGGTCTGCAAAAGCTCCCACACAGAGTCCGGCAAGGCTTTCTCCAGCTGCTCGGCCGTCCGATCCTGCCATTCAGCAAAGCCGTCAATGCCCACCAGATATTCGGTCAGCGCAGCGGAATCCCCTTGTAAAACGGCTCTGCCCGCAGGGTGTGTCAAGGCTGCAAGCGGTAAGGCGAGGGCAAGCACAAGCGCAAGGCACGCGGCAATTATCAGCACACGCACGCGATTCCTTTTGGCACTTTGGCGGCGCGCAAGCCTTGCATCCATTTCATAATAGCGTTCGATCACACGGTCGTCGACCTGTCCGATCACGCGAAATAATCTTTCTTTATTCATACGGAAATTCCCTCCTCTTCCAATTTTGCACGCAGCTCCTGCCTGATAGCGGCAAGCTCCTTGCTGACCAGGGATTGACTGCAGCCAAGACGCTTGGCGATTTGCCCTATGGTCAGAGAAAAGAAATAGCGCGAGGTAAAGATATACATGCGGCGGTCGTTTGCCTCATCCAGATACTGCGTAATGATGCGCGCCACAGTCTCGTCCTGCAGCTCACGGTCCAGATCCAGCGGATCGGGCAAAAACTCCTGCACCTCGTCCAAGGGCTGACATGCCTCTCCCGGCACGCGCTTTTGCCTGCCTATCCGCTCTATGCGATCCAAGGAAAGATTTCTTGTGATCTTGGTAAGAAACGCGCGCAGTGCACGCGGTCTTTGCGGCGGAATGGAATTCCACGTTTTCAGATACGTATCCTGCAAGCACTCCTCCACGTCCTGATCGTTATACAGAATGTGATAGGCGACGGCATGCAGATACTCACAGTATTTCTTATCGGTCTCGGCAATCGCTTTTTCTTCTCTGGCAAAATACAGCTCGATGATCTGCTCATCGCTGAGTACTTCGCCCGACTTTTTTAATCTCATACTGCTCCTCCTTTGGTCGTTGTAAGGACCCTTCACCTATATAGACGGCGTTTTTGCAAAAGCTTGTAAAAATTTACAAGGACAATATGATTTTCATAGCATCTCCCTCTTTATTCTTGACTGTATTTCAAAATACAGCCGCTGCGTTCTTGATCGATAAATGACTGATACCGCAGTGAAAAATAGAAATCCGAACCATTCACCGCAAAGCTCACGGCGGGCAACTTGTCCGCAAAACAAAATAACAATTCGCATCCAACATCGCCCATGGAATAGACCGAGTTGATATAATTCCCCTCATCATCCTTGCGCGACGTCAAAACGTACAGCACATCCCCCTCAACGTACAGATCCCACACCATTCCCTCATCCGGGTCTATACATACAGGGGCTTGTACGTCTGACACCTTGAACAAATGTCCGGTAGTGAAATACAACGTGTCACGATACGTAACCGTTTCAAAAAAGCACCCTCTCGGAAAACCAAGGCTGACCTGATAAGAAATTTCATCCTCCCAATCAGTGACGTACTCAAAACAGCCGTCCTCATAGCAAAACACACGATTCCCAAAGCTCCCAAGCAAGGCATACACGCGGCCATGCAGAACAAAAAGAACGTATGCGCGATCCTCGTTGGAATGCTCCACACACCATGGCTCGCCGTCCTTGTAAAACGGCACTTGTACAAAGCTCTTCCCGCCATCCTCAGAACAAGCGACCGGCGTCTGGCCCTCCAGCACGCCAAGGCCCGCGAAAAGCAGCCCGTCGCATTCCACCATGCAAAAATTGTGCAGCCCTCCGGGAATTGTGCGAACAGTTTTCCACTTGCCATCCCGATAGACGTAGTAATTTCCCATACTCCAATCGCTTTTGGGATCGATGCCGGGAGCGATCAGATCCCCGTTGATGATACAGAATTCATTTGCTTCTTCATCCGGAATCTTTTGCAGTGTCCAGGCATGCTCGGACAAATCATAGCAAGCGATCCTGCACCCCGAGTTCAGATTGTAATCTCCGCTGCCAAGAAATAATTTTCCATCATAAACGATCATATCCCATACGTTTTTTGCATCCTCGTTTTTTCCGTATGATCCTTTGTATGGGCTGCCAAGCTCTTCGGGAATGATGCACAGCGCAGGCACATCTGATTCCGACTGAGGGGTCGACTCCCACGGAGCTGTTTGCCCCTGCGATGTTGTCGCACCATTTTTTCCGGATACGGTATTGCATCCTGCCAAAAGGATGGTCAAAATCATCATCGCCAAGCATACCAGTTGCCGTAACGTAAGTTTCATAAATTCCGTCCTCCTTTGCGGGCATTGATGTTCCATTCACCCAATATAGACGGCATTTTTGCAAAAGATTGTAAAATGGATCGCATGCGATTTCGTTTACGAAAAAAGGCTGCGGCATCGGGATGAGGAATAAGCGGGAAAAGCGCAATTCCCCTCGTGTCATCCTGAGCGAACAAACATCCCTGTGCGGATGTTTGTGAGTCGAACTTTCAAAAATCTGCAACAATTTGCTGATTTTTGAAAGGCAAAACGTGGTACACGTTTTGAGGATCTACGAGGGACACGTTCATCGCCCGTAGATCCCACCTTTGGAAAAGCGGTCAAACCGCCTTTCGAAAGGTGCTGCTGCGCAGTTCGACTTCGCTTCATTTCACTGCTCCGCAGTGAAATATTCGCTCCGCTCAGGATGACACGGGCGGGGATGACACGGGCGCGGCTGCGTACCTGACAAAAGCAGAAGTCTATGATTCAGGCTTCTGCTTTCGTATTATTCTATTATTCCGTTAATTCGTCAACCCCATCAAGCAACTTTTTTCTTTTGCGCGATCTTTTTGACAAGCATTGCGATCAGCAGCATGATATAGGATGCCAAGGAGAAGCCCACGATATAGATCAAGAGACACCACGGATACGGCACGATTGCCTGCACGCTTGAATACACGGGCAAGGACGGCTCGCAATGGCGGCTGACAAAGAACATGTTAAAGGTCTCGTCCGGCACGATACCCACTACCACGGCAAGCTCGTTGAGCAGCACGGCCATCCCCACCGCCACGGAAAATACCGCCATACCGCGCAGAATGGTTTTGTGCTCGGCTTTGACGGTGCCCGTGTAATACAGGAATATGCCGAGAACGGGCATGGATGCATGACAGATCATGCTCTGGATATTGATCCAAACACTGCTCGTATATACGTCGCCGGGATAGACCATGACGCACACGCCCGCAAAAATTGCAAACGTAGCAAGAAAGCTGTACAGATAGCTTTGCAGCTTGCCGCGCGTAAAGGAGGCAAGCAGCCCCACGTACATGGGGATGGAGCAGAATTGCCACGGGAAAGCGTACCACTGGTAATCAAACACCACGCCGCCCTCGTAAGAAAAGCTGTACTGGGTCTGCTTGTAGATTTCCAAGATCAACACAGCCAGCGATGTGATAAACACCACGGCCGTCACGTTTTTGATTTTCCCTTGCTTATAAAGCATGCAAAGCAGCACCGTCGCGCCTACGGTCAAAAGCAGCCAAAGAATATGAAACCACCCGAACCACGTAGGTGTTGTCATTTTCAGATGCATGACGTCTTCGATGAGGAATTCAAGCATGTTTCTCTCCCTTTCATTTTTCTGCCTACATTGTATCACACGCGACATTTCCCGACAAGAACCTTGGCTCATTCTTAAGAATTATTAATATTTGACGCTTGCCACACAGGATATTGTATGATATAATAGAATAAAAGCAGAAATATTTTGCAAAGGAGCAGGAATATGAAGCACACGCAAAAGGATATGGCTCTGCTGCGTTTTGCAGAGGACCATCACGATCCCGCCAAAGTTCCCTTTACTTTCACGCTGGACGGTACGCGCTACGAGGGCTTTCCCGGGGAATTCTGCCCGCAGGTTGAGCGCGAGCGCATTGACGCGAGCATCACGCGCTACCGCATCACCGCCAAAACCAAGGACGGTCTGCTTTTGACTGCGGATCACTTTACTTACCGCGATTTTGCCGTGAGTGAATGGGTCATGAGCATCCAAAACGTCTCGGATCACGCATCCGCCACCATCTCGGATTGGAGATTTACCACCACCTTCGAGGCCGAGTCTGCATCCTTGTATCATGGCAACGGCGACACCTGCGGCGTCAATGGCTACGAATGGCAGACCGACCGACTGACCGCTGCACCGCTTTGCATTGCACCCGCGGGTGACGGTACGTCTTGCAACGGCGCATTTCCCTATATGCGACTGCTGACTCCCGCATGGGGCGTCAACCTTGCCATTGGTTGGAGTGGCCACTGGAGCGCGGATTTTGCGATGACCGAAGCAGGCGCGCACTTTACCGCAGGTCAAGGCTTTTTCAACGCATACTTAAAGCCGGGCGAGAGCGTACGTACGCCCCGCCTGACCATGCAGATCTTTGAGGGCGGACACGACCGCGGCAGAAATCTGTGGCGTTCCTATTACTTTGCGCACATGCTGCCCCGCGAAAAAGACGGCAAGCCGCTCTCCCCCAAGCTGTTTGTGCACACCTGGGCGATCGACGGCAAGAGCGAGTTTTCGGGCACGACCGAGCAAAATCAGAAAGAGGCCATCGACACCTACCTGCAAAAGGGCTTTGAGCCCGACGGCTGGTGGATCGACGCAGGCTGGTATCCCTGCAACTACGATTGGGGTGTGGGCGTAGGAAACTTGCGTCTGAACGAGGAGAATTACCCCAACGGACTCAAGCCCGTTTCGGATCACCTGCACAAAAACGGCATCGACCTGCTTTTGTGGTTTGAGCCGGAGCGCAACTACAAGGATACCGACATGTGGCGTGAGCATCCCGAATTTCTGCTGTTTTACAAGGGCGACAATCAATTCTGGCTAACCAATGCCCTCTTTAACCTGGCAGATCCCGTGGCCTGCGACTGGCTGATCGACAAGATCGACTCCATGATCAAGGAATTTGGCGTGGATATCTACCGCCAGGACTTCAACTTCCAGCCCATGCCCTTCTGGCAGCAGAACAGCGAGCCGGGACGCGAGGGTGTGTTGGAAAACCTGCACATTCAGGGCTACTACCGCTACTGGGATTCGCTGCTTGAGCGCAACCCCGGCCTTTGGATCGATTCCTGCGCCTCGGGCGGCAGACGAAACGACCCCGAGACCATGCGCCGCGCAGTGCCCCTACACTACACCGACGTTGGTTACGGCGACCACTACATGAAGCAGGCGCAGCACAGACAGATGTTTGAGTGGATCCCCTATTTCCGAGCGCACAACTTCAATTGGTGCGGTGACGACGGCATTTACAACGGTCAGCCCCACCGCATTGACGGTTTTGCATATCAGAATGCCATGGCTCCCGCCATGACCGACATGACCGAATACTATCACGACGAGGTACAGTTTGCGCAGGGGCGCGTCTATCATGCCATCTGGCGCAGGGCGGCCGAGATCATGCTGCGTGCCGACTACTACCCGCTCACAGAATGCCGCAAGGACATTCACGACTGGTATGCGCTGCAGTTTGACGAGGATGGCAAGGGTTTTGTGCAGATCATCCGCAACGTGGCGGTGGAGAGCGATACCTTTACCGCACGCCCGTTCGTGTTTGACGAAAGCAAGACCTACACCTTTACCGAGGCGGTCAGCGGCGAGGTACGCACGCACACGGGTGCAGAGCTTTTGCAAAACGGCATGACCTTTACCATGCCGCGCAAAGCCGCGCAGATGTGGTTCTATACAGCAGAATAAAATAAAAATGAGGGGTTTCTCCGTTCGGAGAAAGCCCTTTTGGGATCAATTACTTCTTGGCAAAATAGGTGCTCAGGTTGATGTAGAGCTGTTCATCCTTGAAGGAAAGCATGCCTGCGTATTCCAGGATGTCCTGCATACCCATAGCGGGATCCTCGTCCACATAGGTGAACAGCTTGAGGTACTGCTCTCTTGCAATACCGAAGCCGTCGGTCTGTGCGGTTTCATACAGCTGCAGCACGGAGATCGCGGAAACGCTGTAGGATACGTAGTAGCAGGGAGAGGTGATGGTCATGCCGTATTTCCAGTAGCCGTCCATGGCATCCAGCACACCGTAGTCGGTGCAGATGCCCTGGTAGAGCAGATTGAATTCGTCTGCGGAAATGGTACCGTCGGCCATGATCACGTCGGCGTTGGTGCCCTCGTACTGATCGAGATAGATCGCCTGCTCAAAGCTGTCGATGGTAAAGCCTGCTACGGTCGAGTAGAACATGTTGACCAGTGAGTAGGTTCTGATCAGGGTATTTGCCACCTTAGGATAGTTTGCATTCTGCTCCAGATAGCACAGATACAAGAGCTCGTTGCCCTGAGAGTGCATTTCCAGAAGGTCGTAGGACTGGGTATATTCACCGTCCGCATAGATCTCGGAGCTGTAGACCTCGTTCATATAGTGGCCGAATTCATGGATGATGGTAAAGCAGTTGTCATAGCCCTTGCCGAAGTATGCAATGGGAAGGTTGGGTGCGTAGATGGTGGTTACGAATGCGCCCTCATAGTCACCGCGGAACATGTTACCCTCGCTCATGAGCTTGTTGAACTCATCGGAGAAGGTGATGATCTTATCGGGGTTGGAATCAAACGCCATCAGATCGATGTAATCGTTGACTCTGGTGTTGCCCTCAAGATCGGTGAAGAAGGGCTTTGTGCACTGGCTGTTGTAAATGGCCAGCTCTTGGTCGGTGTAACCGGTCAGATTTCTGAAGGTGGTGTAGAGATCGTTGAATACGGGAGCGATGTGGGTCTTGATGTAGCCGGAAAGCTGTGCAACGTCTTCGTAGGTGTAGTCTCTGCCGTAAACGTTCTCGTATGCGTATTCCAGATAGTTGTCATAGCCCATCAGCTGAGCCATCTTGTTATTGTTGTCGGCAAATTCCTCGTACAGAGCGGGCAGTTTTTCGTTCTGCTCGGTGGCAGAGAGTGCCAGGAACTCGGTCTCAATGGCGTTGTTTCTTTCCTTAAGTGCCGTATACTCGGGGTTGGAGATCGCGTCGGAGTCAAACAGGAATGCGTTGATCTCCTCCTCAGTCATGCCGTAGTAGTAGAAATCACGGTAGCAAGAATCATAGAAGGGGCGGGAAAGCGTATAGAACTTTGCGATCACCGCAGTCTGGTAATCCATCATATAGGAGTAGGTCTCCTCCAGCTCGGTGTTCTTCATGTCGCAGTAGTAGGCAACCATGGCAAGCTGCTGCTGGGACATCGCGTTCATGACCATATCGTAAAGCTCGGTATGTACTGCGTCAACCTTTGCGTATTCATCTGCCAGCGCACCTGTCTCTGCATAGCCGTGCAGGGCAGGATCATACTCGGGAGCAGCATCAAGCAGAGCCTTGACCTCGTCGTACTTGGCGTCAATGGCAGCCTCGTCTTCCTTGGTGAAGTTAAAGGTCAGGGTTTCCTTGTGCTTGTCGCCGGGCTCGTTCCACAGGCAGTTGGTGCAGCCCTCGTTCAGGCAGCGTCTGACGCGGGAGGGCTCGGAGGGAGTTTCCTCGTAGTTGTGACCCAGAGCTTCAATGTTGTTGTACTGCATCTTGCCGCACTTGGAGCACTTGTAGTCAGCCGAGCCGGTGCCTGTGCAGCTGGGAGCGGATTCGGTGACCAGCTTGAGGTCATGTCCTGTTGCGGGGATCACGGTTTCCTGCTTTTCGCCGCAGGAGCATACCTTGACCTCCACACCGTCCGTCGTGCAGGTTACGGCCTTGGAGTCAGTCTCGGACAGCTCGAATTTGTGCTCGTGAGAGCAGCTGACAAGCGTGCTGACGATCGAGAATAACAGAACGAAAATCAATATCAGTGAAAGTGTTTTTTTCATAGCCATTCTCCTTTGCTGGGAATCAATTGATATATAACGTATTGTATCACAGAATCAACAATAATGCAAGATTTTTTGCAAGTTTCTCTTGCGGATATTGTAATTATTCCGTGCTTTTTCGAGTGGATCCGTTATTATTTGACAAATCCGCATGCTCTTCCCTTCAAATATTCCTCTTGAGGATCACCGAGAGCATGGTGCCGCGCTTGCCGTTTGTGTGCTTGGCGGCATAGCGGTGCGAGAAAAAGTCCCCGGGGTTGCAGCAGGTGCAGATATTGGCCGCATCAATGTGTTCATCGGGCACACCTGCGTCATGCAGCAAAAGACGGTTGACCTTGACAAGATCACCGTAATATTTGCCGTTTTGCGCCTTGGTAAAGCATGCGTCCACGATCTCTTTTCCGCAAAGGCGGTCAAATTCATCCACGCAGTCGCGCCCCACCTCAAAGCAGCAAGCACCGATGCAAGGACCGATGGCAACATAGATTGCAACGTCATTCCCACAAAGCTCTCGCAAGGCCCTGACCGCATTCGGCACAATGCCGCCCGCCGTGCCGCGCCACCCCGCATGCACCGCCGAAACGGCAAGCACACTGCCGTCAGCATTCCTTGCTTCCAACAAAACGGGCACGCAGTCCGCACTCTTGACGCCAAGCGTCACGCCATCGTGATCGGTCACGTATCCGTCACCCATACCGTTCGCAGGACGAACGTATCCCCTGCCCGCGTCGTCCTCAGTGACGTAAAGCACGTCCGTGCTATGTACCTGCGGCAGAGAGATCACGCTCTCGGGGGCAAAGCCCACGGCTCCTGCGAACAATTTCAGATTCTCAAGCACGGTCGCGTCGTCGTCTCCTCGGCCATGCGCCAGATTCAGCCCCGCGGTCTCGGGAGTGGAGCTCACCCCACCGATACGCGTGGAATATGCATGTTTACTCTGAAGCAGGGTCGAGTAATAATACCCGACCCTACCAATCTGTCTGTATACAAACATCAGTCAATATCCTCTTTGACCATCTCGGGCGACTGCTCCAGCACCTTGGGATGCTCCAACAAATTGCGGAGGGTTTTGAACGCGGAGGCATAGATATAGCCGTCGCAAATACGCTCGTCCGTCACCACCTTGAGGTCGATCATGCGCTTTTTATGTACGTTGCCCTCATCGTCCAGCGTCAGCTCCATACGCTTATTGCCGTACGACACGAAAATGGGCAGGTTACCGAAATTATACAGGTGGTGATAGATCGGACGAATGCCAAGCGAGCCCATACTGGTCACGAACAACGAGCCATGAAACGGGCTGACACCGATCAGAGCCTGCGGCAGAATGCGGTGGTTATCCATCCAGGTGAGCAGATCTATCACACGCAAAAGTACAAAACGCGGCAGTCCCGACAATACGCGCGCAGTCTTATCAAACGCGCTCTCACCGTCCGCTTTTTGCTCGCTTTCGTCCTTGACCGCCTGCACGGCAGCGTTGAACTTTTCGTACACCTGGTCAATGGTGTCGGTCGGCTCAAAATACACCTTGATGCAGGTGTCGGGCGAATCGGCAGACATGGTGGTCTTGATGGTCATATTGACCACGATGTTGTTTCTTGCATAAATGCGGTTACCGCTGACAAAGCGATTGACCTCGGGACGCTTTGCAACCGTGCGCACGTAAGCAGCCAAAAAAACGTGCAAAAACGAGAAGTGCACCATTCCCTGCTTGATCTTGGAACGGATATACGGATCGGTCTCTGTCATATCAATGCTGTCCGAGAACTGATTGCAGGCATCGTTTCTGGTGCGCATGATAAACGGCATAAATTTATTCATGGGGTACAGCGTACGTACCAATCTGCCGTCCTTGCGGTCACCAAAACGGCGCTTTCTTTTTTGGGTCGTTGCTTGCACTGCTTGTGTTTCCAGGGTTGCGTTTTCCATATCGGGGCGTCTCCTTCAACGTGTTTTCTCCATTATAGCGAATTATGCCGGATAAATCAAGTGGCAAAACGCACAAAACCTTTGACAAACAATGGTTTTTATGATAAAATATTGTTCGAGGTGATGAAAATGAAGCACGTTGACATATATACCGACGGCGCATGCCGCGGAAATCCCGGTCGCGGAGGCTGGGGTGCAGTTTTGGTTTACAAGGGCGTTGAGAAGGAGCTTTCGGGCGGTGAGCCCATGACCACCAACAACCGCATGGAGCTCTCGGCTGTCATAGCCGCACTCTCTGCTCTGCGCGAGCCCTGTGAGATCACGCTGACAAGCGACTCCAAGTACGTGGTGGACGCCGTGACCAAGGGCTGGGCAAGATCCTGGCAGGCACGCGGCTGGGTCAAGCCGGACAAGTCTCCCGCACTCAATCCCGACTTGTGGGAAACGCTTTTGAAGCTGCTGGATTACCATGATGTGACCTTCGTTTGGGTCAAGGGGCACGCGGGGCACCCTTACAACGAGCGATGCGACAAGCTGGCAACCGATTTTGCCGACTCGTTTGCGTGATTTTCTATTGACAAGCAATGAGAAATCCTTTATAATAGAAGGTGTCAAATCTTGGCCCTTCGGGTCGAAAGAAAAGGAGAAATCATGAAAAAGTTTTTTGAAGAATTCAAGAAATTTATCACACGCGGCAACGTCGTGGATATGGCAGTCGGTGTGATCGTTGGCGGTGCTTTTACTGCAATCGTCAATGGCCTTAGCAATAACATTCTCAAGCCCATCATCAATTACGTCCTGTTCCTGGTTCTGGGTAAGGACTCTCTCAACGAGATCTACACCTTCTTGCACAAGGAAATGGTTGACGTCGTGGACGAGGCCGGTGCCGTGATCGGCACGCAGGTTGATCTGGCGCAGTCCATCTACATTGACTGGGGCGCATTTATCAACGCCATCATCAACTTCTTCCTGATCGCGATCGTTCTCTTCTCCATCGTCAAGATCTTCAACAAGTTCAGAGAAGAGCGCAAGGAGCTCTCCGAAAAGATCGGCAAGGACAAGCTGACCAAGGAGCAGAAGAAGGAGCTGAAAAAGGCAGGCATCAAGGCTCGCGACAAGGCAGCAGTTAACGCTTACTTTGCAGAAAAGGCACGCAAGGCCGCTGAGCAGGCAGCAGCTGAGGCCGCAGCAGCCGAAGCCGCAGCAAAGGCTGAGCGCGAGGCAAATCCCACCACCGAGGATCTGCTCAAACTCATTCTTGCAGAGCTCAAGAAGGATTGATATATCCATATAACGTAAGGAGTCGGATCACGCATCCGACTCCTTTTTATGCAAAAAAACAGCTCGATGTGGCTGATGAATAAGCGGAAAAATAGCAGGAATTTGTTCGATTTAGAGCAGATTCCTGCTTTTTTTCAGATATAACAGAAAAGCATTTCGGTTTCCGTTGCCACATCAGCGTCAGAAACCCATTCTATTCGCACTCTCCCCCCTGCGCTTGGCCGGAGCAGCGCTGTACCTTCCCCCCTCCCGGAGGGGGGCTGTGAAAGTGGCCATTCGCTCGTAAAAATCTTTCGCTCATCTGCCAACGGATGCTTTTTTGTTAGTTTTGGCACAAAATCGTTTCCCATGACGGTTAAGTTAAGCGCAAGGCATGCCTACCTTCATCGCCCCCCTCCGGGAGGGGGGATATTTGGTGATGCCCTGTGCCAAGCACCGGGGGGAGAACGCGAATCCGATGAAATTCTGCGCGTCTCATCACTATACAAAAAGCAGAAGCCTTACGACTTCTGCTTCGATTATATTGCCGCTAATAACGCACCCCCATCGGGCTGCTTTTTTATCTCCCCCCAAGCCTTGACAAATTGCCCCGATTGCGGTATAATCAAATCAGAAAATTTTATTTCGGGAGGCTACTTATGAACTCTGTATTCCAGCCTTTGGCTCTGACAAAAAAGGCGGTCATTCTTGACACCGATATGGGCCCCGACTGCGATGATGTCGGTGCGCTTGTCACGCTGATCGACTACGCAAAGCAATATGGCTTTGACATTCTGGGCATTTGCAACTGCACGTCCAACCGCTCTGGTATGGGCACGATCGACGCTGTTGCCCGCTACTGCGGCTACCCTGTCGAGAATCTCGGCCAGTGGGCTCAGCCCGGCTTTATGGATGACGAAAGCTGCCACAAATATACCGACGAGATTGCACAGCGCTTCTCCGAAAAGTATGCGAACGGCACGCTTGCCGTAGCTCCCTCGGTAGAATTCTACCGCAGAACACTGGCTGCCGCTCCCGACGACGGTGTGGTGATCATCGTGATCGGTATGCTCAATACGCTCTCCGCGCTGCTTGATTCCGAGCCCGACGAGTTCTCTCCCCTTTCCGGTAAAGAGCTGATCAAGGCGAAGGTCAACGCGCTGGTTTCCATGGCAGCCATTCTGCCCGAAGGAAGAGAATGCAACGTTCTCAATGACTACAAGGCTGCCGAGAACGTATTTACCAACTGGCTGACTGCTATGTTCCTCTCCGATTTCCACATCGGCTGGCAGATCATTACAGGCTTTGACGCAGACAAGCCGCAGCCCGAAAACCCGCTCTATGAGTCCTACAGACTGTGGACCGACGGCAGATGCTGGAACAGCAGCTACGACCTGACCGCCGTGCAGTTTGCCGTGCTTGGCGAGGGCGAGTTCTATTCCCTGCTGGAGCCCTGCCGCCTGGAATTCTACGATGCGGGCACAGGCACACCCGACGCCACTCGCACCATCCCCGACCCCGAGGGCCGCATCTACTTTATGAAGAAGCTGGTCGACGACGCCACCATCGCAGCCGATCTCAACAAGTTCTTGCATAAGTATTGATTCACATAACGAAAAACACCGCCCTCGGGCGGTGTTTTTCTTGTCTTTTTGGCCAACGCGGGAGGAGCAAGCCCCTCCCCCACGGTGATCCAAGGCTCCCTTGGATTTGAAACAACGAATTGATAATTGCTTTTCCGAAAATCTGTGATATAATAAAATCACACCGGTGAAATGAATTTAGGAGGTGCTTTTATGCAACTTGATTTAGGACAAAAGATACGTGAATTGCGTCGGCGAGACGGACGCACACAAGAAGCGCTCGCTGAAGCGATCGGTGTGACATCACAAGCAGTTTCCAGATGGGAGGCAAACGGCGGCTATCCCGATATGGAAATGGTTCCTGCTATTGCAAACTATTTCGGAGTTACCATTGATGAACTTTTCGGATATGAGAATAACCGCGATAAGAAGATAGACGCGCTCGTGAAACAAATTAAAGAAATGAACAGTCGGAACAACGGTGTCGATATTAACATTGATGAATGTCTTGCTCTTGCAAGGCAAGCGATGATCGAATTTCCCGCCAACGAAAGAATCATGCTCTCTCTTGCCGAAGTGCTTTTCAACGCAGGCTACGTTCGATACGGAGAATACCATCTTATCGACGCTGAAGGTTACGATGTTTACGATATCGAAAGACACCGCGAATATGCAGAGTGGAAGGAAGCTATCGTGATTTATGAAAAGCTCCTTAAAACTCTCGAAGTAGGCGAAATGCGCCATAACGCGTTAAGGAATCTCACCCAGCTTTATCTTAATATGGGTGAACACGAACGAGCTCTTGCCGCAATCGAATCCGCACCGACAATCTACGGATCGTATGAATGTCTGCGCAGAAATGCCTTTGACGGAAAACGTCGTGCTGAAGCTTGTGGCGAAGCATTATTAAAGCTGATCTGTGCAAGTTCGGAATCTATCATCGGAACGATGCTGTCCTACGACCAGAACATGACACCTTATGAAAAGGTGCAAAGCATAAGATCGGCAATCGCGCTGTTTGACCATGTGTGTACCGATGGTAATTACGGAATTTACAATTCGTATATTGCACGAATGTACACTCTGCTTTCACTCTATCTTTGGCTCGACGGCAAGTATGATAATGCGTTTGAAGCATTAGATAAATCGCTGCAGCATTTCAAGGCGTTTGAAGAGCTTTGTACCAAATCCGAGGCTGCATATACTGCACCGCTTTTGAAATTGGTAAAGATCGATATGGACGAATGGCGTTTCGATAAAACCCATCCTCACACCGAAGCAATCAGTCTTGCGGAAGATTGGCCTTGGTGGTCCGTACAAGAATACTCCTTGGTTAAGGACGAAATCCAATCCGATCCTCGTTGGAATGAATGGGTATCTAAATTGCAGCAATAATCTCTCGCCCCGCCTTGGCGGGGCTTTTCTTTGCTTTCCACATATCATAAACCACCGCAGGTGGCTCTTTCATGTTCCGCTCTTGGTGAAAGAGCGACCGTATGATGCATCTCACCCACCACAATCGCTTCTCTCGTTTGGGCTCGTGCCTCGCCAAAACTCGCTCCGCTGCGGTCCCCCCTCTCCAGCGGAGAGGGCTTTTTGGGCGCATCCGTCTTGTTCGGTTATTTGTGAAAGGCTGCCATAATAAGCCCTCTCCGCTGGAGAGGGGGGGACCGCAGCGGAAGAGAGTTTCGCGGAGCATCCGCGAAATGATCGACGCGGTTGCGGTGGGTGAGATGCATCATACGGACGCTCATTCACCTTTTTATCAATAAAGTAAAGAAAGCCCTTGCTTTGGCAAGGGCTTTCAACCATTATTCAGCATTAACTCAATCCGATCAGCGCGTCGTTGACCGCTTGCTTGATGCTGTGGGCAAATGCAGGAGTGCCCGGACACAGCACGGTCACGTCCGGATCGGTATGCGCTAAAATATGCTTGGCTGCGCGCTTGACTGTGGTGCATGCGGTGATCTTGAGCGTCTCATGCTGCGGTGCGTCCTGCCCCACGTAAATGATCTCCTCGACCGCATAAGCGTCCTCTGACGCAAATTCCTTATCAAATGCGGTCAGCAATTTATCGGGTGTCCCTTGCACGCACAGCACCACGCGACCGCCAAAGCTGGTTTGCTTTTGGTGCAGCGCACAAAGCAACGCGCGCACGTCCTCAGCAGAGCTTGCTACGCTGACGATCACACCGGGGCGCACAGTCAGCACGTCAAAGCACAAGGACACCTCGGCCTTTTGCAAGCCTGCCGCAATGGCAGCGCCGGGAAGTCTGACGCCGTCACGGCGCAAGGCATAGCACGCTTCAATCGCGGCCAGGGCTGCCTCAAATTGCACCTCATACGAGGAATGCAGACGATAAGGGCCTTTGCCTCGGTAGGTAAACTCCATTTTCGCAAGCGCGCTCTCCTTGACCGCGACCTCGCTCTTGGCAGGCACGGTCAATCGGCTGCCCGCCGCCGCACAGGCCTGCGAGATCAGATTGTACACCTCTCCACCCGTAAAGCCCGTGACCACCTCGCGCGTGCCGCGCTTGATGGCAAGACACGCATCCTGCGCCTGCTTTTTGGCCTGAGCCGTATCCTTGGTGCCAAAGCCGCACGGCATGACCAGCGTATAGGGCGCAGCGACCGCCATGGGATCACTTGCATGATCGCGCGCAGCCTCAAAAATGATCACGTCACAGCCATGGCAGCAAAACGCCAGCATGGCAAGCACGCAGATCTTTTGCTCACTGTCAAAGTCCGCCACCTCGCCATCACCCAGATCCTTTTTCAAGCCGTCAATGCCCTGCATGATTTGATCGGAAAGCTCACAAACCTGCTTGTGCGGGATCGGCTGTCCGTCTATACGAATGCGGCTGCGAAAGCCGTCGGTCTCCTGTCTTGTCAGTCGTCCCACACGATAGCCCGCGCAGAGCAAAATACTCTCCAGATACGCGGCACGGCAATAGCCGTCCGCATTATCGCTGACGCACACCTTGCGAATTCCCGTATGAATTCGGCCAAGCTTCATACAAAGCGCAAAGAAATGCTCGGGACTTGCGGCGCGGGAATTTTCTTTCAAATATCTTTGTGCCCGCACAAAGTTCATATGCTCTGCCCTCCGATTCTCTCAAGAATCAGAACGCTGTCGGGCTCGATGCGCAATGCACCTCTGCCACGTGTACCGCAAAGCAGATCCTCGAATTCCCCCTCAATGGGCAGCATAACGGGCTGCGCGTGGCGGCTTGCAACCACCACAAGCTCTCTTCCCTCGGCACGTCTTGCAAAGGCAATACAGGACGCATCGTGATATAAGATTTCAAATGCACCGCCATCCAGTGCAGGATGTGTTGCGCGCAGCTCACCCAGCTTCTGATAGTAGGCCAGCAGCTCGGCGCGCACGGGATCACCCACCTCATGCCACGGCATAGGCATGCGACAGAAGGGATCTCTTGCGCCCTCCAGCCCCAGCTCGTCGCCGTAATACAGCGAGGGAATGCCGAAAACGGTATATTGCAAGGTAGCCGCAATCTTGACAAGCTTCATTGCCTCGGCACGTCTCTGTGCACTCAGGCGGTAGACGGCAAGATCATCGTTGCTCTTGTCCAGATCCTCCTCTGTGCTGCCAAGCATGGTCATGATACGCTCGGTGTCGTGCGTACCCACCAGATTCATCAGTGCGTGGCAAACCTCTTCGGGATACGAGGAATACAACTCTGTCAGCACGTGGTAAAGGCCCTCTGCATCGCGGTAGCGGATGAAATCCAGAATTCCGTTGCGCACGGGATAGTTCATGACGCTGTCCAGCTGCTTGCCGGACAGATATCTGCGGCGCTTGGAATACGCGATCTTATCGGCGGCGTTTTCCCACACCTCGCCGATGACCACGCACTCGCCGTCGCTCTCGTCCTTGACAGCTGCACGGAACTCGTCAAGGAAATCGTCTGACAGCTCGTCTGCCACGTCAAGTCTCCAGCCGCCTATGCCCATTTTGACGTACTTGCGGGCAATGCCCTGCTCGCCCGTGAAATATCTGCGGCAGGACTCCTTTGTATGGTTGAGCCTTGGCAGGATCGGAATACCCCACCAGGAATCGTACTCGTTGGGATAGGAACGGAAGCCGTACCAATCGGCATACAGCGAGGTGGGCGACTGGTACGCGCCAAGCCCCTCGTACTTGCCATAGCGGTTGAAATAGCGGCTGTCGTCACCCGTGTGATTGAACACACCGTCCAAGATCACGCGCATACCCTTTTGGCGCGCCTTGCACAAAAGGTGCTCAAATGCAGCCTCGCCGCCAAACATGGGGTCGATCTGCTCGTAGTCACCCGTGTCGTATTTGTGGTTGGAATACGCCTTGAAGATGGGGCTCAGATAGATCACCTTTACGCCCAGGGACTCCAGGTAATCCAGCTTTTCGGCCACGCCCCAAAGGTTCCCGCCGAAAAAGACGTTATTGGAAACGGGCGCACCCGGATAGGGCGCATACTGCGGGATGCCGTTTTCCCAGTCGGGATTGATCTCGGCATCGTCGCGTGTGCCTACGGGTCCCTGCCCGCGGCAGAAGCGGTCCACGAATATATGATACATCACGCCCTTGCCAAACCAGGACGGGGTGTGATAGGTGTTTTCAAAAATCAAAAGACGGAATCTTGCTCCCGAAGAGCGGGACAGATAAAAGTCCACGTTGTTGATGCTCTCGGTGAACATGGTGTCAAAGCCCTTGAGAAACAAGAACTCATAATAGAAAAGGCCGCTCTGCTGCTCCGGGCAGCAAAGCTCTTTGGTATCCAGCGTAATGCTGTATACGGTATCGGTGTCGGTCTTGGTGTAGACGTCCATGGGTCGGTCGTAATCCCCGCAGCCGTCGCGGTTGCCTCTGAGCACAACACCGCTCTCGCCAAGCGTGCGCGGTACGTGCAAAAACACCTCAAGGACGTCTCCGTACGCAAAAGCACTTTTGCGCGTGACGTCCTCGCCATTGCAATATTTATGAATTCTGACACCGTTTGATTGCATAATAATCTCCATGCTGCCTATGGCGGCTCAATATCGTATTGCGTAAAGGGTTAAGTAAACAGAAAAATAACGTGAGCTTTCACGCTTTCCTTCGAAAAACAAGGTCGCGGGGCTGTCGTTTTTGGGCGACAGCCCCGAAATGACCGAATAGAATTACTTCAAGGGCTCGATATGCCAGATCTTCTCAGCATATTCCTTGATCGAGCGGTCTGCAGCGAAGTAGCCGCAGGCTGCGGTATTGAGCAGAGAGCGGCGAGACCACTCGGCGCGGTTCGCATAATCGCGGATCGCCTGCTGATGCGTCAGGCGGTAAGACTCAAAGTCTGCCAGGCACATGAAGGGATCTGCAATGCCGTTGCCCGACAAGAGATAGGTGGCAATATCCGCAAAGGACTCACCCGCAAAGCCAACCGACAGGAAATTGACGATCTTTTCCAGACGCTTGTTGTTTGCGTAAAACTCTGCAGAGCGGTAGCCGCGCAGCCAAAGCTCTTCCACCTCGGCAGCGGTCAGACCGAAGATATACATGTTCTCGTCACCCACAGCGTCCAGCATCTCAATGTTCGCGCCATCCAGCGTACCGATGGTGAGTGCACCGTTGATCATCAGTTTCATGCAGCCCGTACCGCTGGCCTCTTTGCCTGCCAGCGAGATCTGCTCACTGATATCTGCGGAAGGAATCAGGATCTCGGCCGTGCTGACGTCGTAGTTTTCAAGGAATACCACGTTAAGCTTCTGCTTGATCTTGGGATTCTTTTCAATATCCTTACTAATCATGCAAAGCAGCTGAATGATGCGCTTTGCCATCTGATAACCGGGAGCAGCCTTTGCGCCGAAGATATAGGTCTGAGGCGTCATTTCCAGGTCGGGATTTTCACGCAGCTCCAGATAAAGCCCTATGATATTGAGCGCGTTGAGCAGCTGACGCTTGTACTCGTGCAGTCTGTTGATCTGTACGTCGTAAATGCTGTGCGTATCCAGCTTCTGACCCGTCTTGCGGTACAGGTGCTGTGCAAACGCCACCTTGTTGGCGTGCTTGATATCACGGACGCGCTGCACAACTGCCGCGTCGTCCGCAAATTTTGCGAACTCGGCAAGCTCCTCGGGATTGTGACGGTAGCCCGTGCCGATACATTCATCCAGAAGCCCGGCAAGCTTGGGGTTGGAATAGCACAGCCAACGACGGTGTGCAATACCGTTGGTCACGTTGAGGAACTTTTCGGGATACATCTTGTAGAAATCCTTGAATACGCTCTCGGTCAGAATATTCGAATGCAGCTTGGACACACCGTTGACGCTGTGGCTGCCGATCACGCAAAGATTTGCCATTCTGACCTGACCGTAGCCCACGACACTCATCTTGGAGATGCGCTGCCAGTTGCCCGGGAATACCTCCCATGCCTCGCGGCAGAAGCGTTCGCTGATCTCCTTGATGATGGTATAGATTCTGGGCAGCTTGAGGCGGAACAGATCCTCGTTCCACGTTTCCAGTGCCTCGGGCATGACCGTATGGTTGGTATAGGAGCAGATCTTCTTGACCATATCCCATGCCATATCCCAGGGGAAGAAATACTCATCCACCAGAATTCTCATCAGCTCGGGGATGCAGAGCGCGGGGTGGGTATCGTTGATATGAATTGCTACCTTATCGGGCAGGTTGGAAAGCGTGCCATACACTGCCATGTGGTCGCGGATAATCCTCTGGCAGGATGCGGACACCAGGAAATACTGCTGCGTCAGACGGAGCAGCTTGCCCTCGGTATGGTTATCCGAGGGATACAGCACCTTGGCGATGGTCTCTGCCTGGGTGTTTTCCTGCATGGCTCTTGCATACTGACCCTGCGTGAACAGACCCATGTTGAAGTTTTTGACGTCGCGTGCACGCCAGAGTCTGAGCTGGCTGACAGCATCGCTTTCCGCACCCGAGATCATCATGTCGTAAGGAACGGCCTCAACCTCCTCGGCGTTCTCGTAAACGACCTCCATACGGCCTTCCTTCCAAAGCTCTCTGACGTGTCCGCCAAAGCGTACGTGGAAGGTTCTGTCGGTTCTGGGCACCAGCCATACTTCACCGCCGGGCAGCCATACGTCGGGCAGCTCTACCTGAATGCCGTCTACGATCATCTGCTTGAAAAGTCCGTATTCATAGCAGATCGAGAATCCGGTTGCGGGATAATCCAGCGAGGAAAGAGAGTCCATAAAGCATGCAGCCAGTCTGCCAAGACCGCCGTTGCCAAGACCTGCATCGGGCTCGCAGGTATACAGGTCGTCCAGAGTAAAGCCCAGCTCACCCAGTGCCTTGCCGTATTCCTTGTCAAGTCCTAAATTGCACAGGTTGGTCTTGAGCGATCTGCCAAGCAGAAATTCCATGCACATATAGTACACACGCTTGGAGCCCTGTCTGTTGACCTGCTTTTTGAATTCGCCTCTCTTCTCGGTCAGAATATCTCTGACGGTCATGGCGGTTGCCTTATACATCTGTTCGGTGGTTGCTTCGGCGGGGGTGCAACCGAAATAACGGGAAAGCTTTATGGTCAGATCATCTCTGATCTTTGCCGCCGAGGGTCTGTAGTCTATCATTGGTTTAAGAATCCTTTCTTAGGGTATAAATCGTAAAAATTGTTCAGCTTTACAGCTCGTCGTACATCTCCAGGTACTTGACTGCGGATGCACTCCAGGAGAAATCGGTGCGCATAACCTTTGCCACCAGCTTTTTCCACTTGGCACTCTGTTTGTACAGATCAATCGCAGCCAAGGTACGCTCATGCAGCTCTGCACCGGTATAGCCCGCAAAGGTAAAGCCGTTGCCCAGCATCTCGCCGTCCTTTTCCCAATAGGGCTTGATCGAGTCATAAAGACCGCCGGTCTCGCGTACCACGGGCACTGCACCGTAGCGGGATGCGATCATCTGCGAAAGACCGCAGGGCTCGCTCTTGGAGGGCATCAGGAAAATATCGGTCGCCGCGTAAATGCGCTTGGCAAGATCGCGGTCGTAGGTCAACAGTGCTGCAACCTTATCGGGATAACGTGCAGCCAGATCGGCAAAGAAGCGTTCAAATCTCTCCTCACCCTTGCCGAGCACGATCAGCTGGATATCATTTTCAGCCACCAGCTTGTCAGCGATCTCGCTGATCAGGTCAAGTCCCTTGTGGGCAGCCAGACGGGAGATCACGGCCAGCACCGGCACGTCGGCACGCAAGGGCAAGCCTGCCTCTGCCTGCATAGCCTCCTTATCCTTTGCCTTGCCCGAAAGACGGCGCGCATCAAAGGTGGAAACCAGTCCCGTATCCTTGGCGGGATTGTAATAATCGTAGTCAATGCCGTTGAGAATGCCTCTGAGCTTGTAGCTGTTCTGCTCAAGCACATAGTTGAGTCTGTGCGCATACTCGGCAGTCTTGATCTCCTCTGCATATCTGGGGCTGACCGTGGTGACCGTATCGGCACACACGATGGCAGCCTTCATCAGGTTCAGACAATCGTCGTAGCGCATCAGTGAGGTGTGCTCCACGCCAATCTCAAAGACGTCGCCCAGGATCGACATATCATACTGACCCTGGTATTCGATATTATGGATGGTAAACACACTCTTCATGTGCTCGTAAGCGGGCTGATTGCGATATCTGGTGTTGAGATATACCACCGACATGGCGGCCTGCCAGTCGTGTGCATGCAGTACGTCGGGATACCAATCGATCAGCGGCATCATTTCCAGCACCGCCTTGCAGAAGAAGGCGTATCTCTCGCCGTCGTCAAAGTTGCCGTACAGCGAGGGACGGTTGAAATAATACTCGTTATCAATAAAGTAGAAGGTTACGCCGTCCTTGCAAAGCGACTTGACGCCGCAATATTGGTTACGCCAGGCAAGATTGATGCGAAATTCGGCAACCTGCTCCAGCTGGTCTCTCCAAGTCTTGCCCATGGCACCGTACAAAGGAAGCACCACGCGCACGTCTGCGTTCTTACCGCCCTTTTTGCGAATGGCGGCAGGCAGAGAGCCAAGCACGTCGCCAAGGCCGCCCGTAGCGGCAAACGGCATTGCCTCAGCTCCTACAAATAAAATCTTTTTCATCACAAAGCCTCCGTACGGAATCAGATTGCGCCGTTCTTGCCGATATAGAAGGGCATGGTCTCACAGCCGGACAGCGTTCTGCCATCCTTGACCATAACGTTCTTGTCGGTAATGACGCAGTTGAGAGAAACGTTTTCGCCTGTGTATGTATCCTGCATGAGAATCGAGTTCTTGACTACGGTTCCCTTGCCTACCTTAACGCCACGGAACAGAATGGAATTTTCCACAGTGCCCTCGATCACGCAGCCGTCTGCCACGACGGAGTTTACGATCTTGGCATCGCCGCAGTACTTGGTGGGAGCGGAGTTACGGACCTTGGTCAGAATGGGTCTGTTCGGAACGCCCCAGATGCCCTTACGGGTTTCCTCATCAAGCAGTGCCATGGAGCAAGCGAAGTAGCCCTCCATCGAGCCGATCTTGGCAAATACACCGTCATATGTATATGCGCGATAGTTTGCGCTCTCCAGCGATCTTGCGATCACATCCTTGAAGAAGCTGGTGTATCCGTGGGAGGTAGCCTCCTGCACCACGCTTTGCAGATAGGTGCGGGTTGCAACCATGATATTGGTGCTGATGGTCACCTTACCCTGGGTGGGATGCATTTCTGCAAAGTCGGTCACTCTGCCGCTCTCATCGACCGTGACGACCGGAACAGTGCCCTGCACGTACAGCGTGCCCGCATCCATCTCGGTGGTAACGAAGGTCAGATCCGCACCGCTCTTTTCGTGCGCCTCAACAACAGCCTTGAGGTCGATGTTGCAGATGACGTCACAGTCGGACATCACGATATAGTCCTCGGAGCAACGGTTGATAAAGTTGAGTGCACCCTTGAGCGCGTCCATTCTGGAGCGGTTGACGCCGGGAGTGGTGGTATCAAACATGGTAATATAGGGAGGCAAAATCTTAATACCGCCCGAGCGACGGGCCAGATCCCAGTCCTTACCGTTGCCGATGTGGTCAAGCAACGACTGGTAGTTATAGTGGGTGATGACGCCCACCTTGGTGATATCCGAGTTGACCATGTTGGAGAGTGCGAAGTCGATCAGGCGGTATCTGCCGCCAAAGGGCACGGACGCCATGGTACGCAATCTGGTCATTTCGGCAATATTCTTATCGTGTGTATTGGCAAAAATCAATCCTGCTGCAGTCATTGTTTCGTCCCCCTTTCTTAAACCTCGGGAATCATGGCGCCGGCTTCCACGCGTGCGCCGTCCTCGACGGTTACGTCCTCACCGATCACGGCAATTCCCTTAGCTGTTGCCTTATCCTCGCCAATCACGGCACCCTTACCGATGGTCACGCCGGTATCAATAATTGCGTAAGATACCACAGCGCCCTCGCCGATCACACAGTCACCCATCAGCACGCTGTCGGTCACGACTGCGCCCTTTTCGATCTTGACGCCCGCACCGACCACGCAGTTACGGACCGTACCGTAAATCTCGCAGCCCTCGGTGATGTTGCAGTTTTCGATCACGGCATCCTTGCCCACGAACTGCGGTGCAAGGGCGTGGTGACGCGCATAAATTCTCCAGGACTCGTCGCCCAGATTGAGCTCGGGCTTCTCACCCAGCAGATCCATGTTTGCTTCCCAGAGCGAGGAAATGGTTCCGACGTCCTTCCAGTAGCCCTCAAAGGGATATGCGAACATCTTCTCCCCTGCCGCCAGCATGTTGGGAATGATATTCTTACCGAAGTCGTTGGACGAGCCGGGGGTGTTTTCATCGGCAGTCAGATAATCGTTGAGCTTTTTGCGGTTAAAGATGTAAATGCCCATACTTGCCAGATTGGAATCGGGATTCTTGGGCATTTCCGAGAACTTGTAGATCGAGCCGTCCTCATTGGTGCTCATGATGCCAAAGCGGCTGGCCTCCTCCATGGGAACTGCCAGAACGGCAATGGTGCAATCCGCACCCTTTTGCTTGTGGTATGCAAGCATCTTGGCATAATCCATCTTATAGATATGGTCACCCGAGAGGATGAGCACGTACTCCGCGTCGTAGCGGTTGACAAATTCCATATTCTGATAGATCGCATTTGCCGTGCCCTTATACCAATCGGCACGCTTTTGTCCCTGATAGGGAGGCAGGATCTTGACGCCGCCCCATGCGCGGTCCAGATCCCAAGGCAGACCGTTGCCGATGTACTCGTTGAGCACCAGCGGCTGGTACTGGGTCAGAACACCAACCGTATCGATACCCGAGTTGACACAGTTGGAAAGAGGGAAATCGATGATGCGGTACTTACCGCCGAAGGGAACTGCGGGTTTGGCTGTCTTGGTGGTCAGTGCGTACAGACGCGAGCCCTGGCCGCCTGCGAGCAGCATTGCGACACATTCTTTTTTCTTGAACATAAAAAACCACTCCTTCGTAAAATTATGATAGTTTCCCGACCGGGGTCGGGGTAATATTGATTATCTTTTACGGTCTTGCCGTGAAAAATAACGAAAATCAAGTGCGACCCGGCTTTTTTGTCGCCTTTTTGCGCACGCAGCGCAGCACAGTGACGCCAAGCGGAGGCACGCGCAGATGAATGGCATGCTTGCCGCCCATCTGCTCTGAGCGGAACTGTGCACCCGTATTGGTCACGCCGCTGCCGCCATAGGCGGTATCGTCGGTATTGAACACCTCGGAGTAAGTGCCGTCTGCGGGAACCTCAAGCAAAAAGTCCTCGTAGGTCACAGGCGTGAAGTTGAGCACCGCGATCAGCTCTCTGCCATTCTTATCGATGCGGCGGAAGCTGGTGATGCTGCGCTCCTTATCGTCCGCATCGATCCATTTGAAGCCGTCAAACGAGTCGTCCACCTGCCAGAGCGCAGGCTCGGCAAGATAAAATGCGTTGAGTGCCTTGATAAAGGCCTTATGCTTGCGGTGCGTAGCGTACTCATCCAGCAAGAACCACTCGATCTCGCCCGCATACGCCCATTCGCGGAATTGGCCGATCTCGTTGCCCATAAAGCTGAGCTTTTTGCCGGGATGCAGCATCTGATAAGCAGCAAACAGTCTTGCACCCGCAAACTTTTTCCAGTAGTCGCCCGGCATTTTGTCGATAAACGACTTTTTGCCGTGCACCACCTCGTCGTGCGAGATGGGCAGTACGAAATGCTCGTTGAAGGCAAACATCAAGGAAAAGGTCAGTTTGTCGTGGTGATAGGCACGGTACAAGGGATCCTTTTCGGCATAGAACAGCGTATCGTTCATCCAGCCCATATTCCACTTAAGATGGAAGCCAAGCCCCTCGCGATCCTCGCCAGTTACGTGCGGGAATGCGGTGGATTCCTCGGCGATCATGAGTACGCCGGGACACTCGCGGCGCATATGCGCGTTGAGCTTTTTGAAAAACGCAATGGATTCCAGATTGCGATTGTCGCCGTGCACGTTGGGCAGCCACTGGCCCGGTTCTCTGTCATAATCCAGATAAAGCATGCTGGTCACAGCGTCCACGCGAAGTCCGTCCGCATGGAATTCCTTTGCCCAATAGGTGGCATTGGAGATTAAGAAGGATTGCACCTCTTCCCTGCCCACGTCAAAGCAGCGCGTGCCCCAGCCGCGGTTTTCCATGCGATCCCTGCCCTGATATTCGTAAAGCGGTTTCCCGTCAAATTCATAAAGGCCGTAAGCATCCTTGGGAAAATGCGCGGGCACCCAGTCAAGCAGCACGCCGATGCCGGCTGTGTGCATCGTATCCACAAAATAGCGGAAATCATCCGGTGTGCCGTAGCGCGGCATGGGATTGTAGTATCCGCAAACCTGATATCCCCACGAGCCGTCAAACGGATGCTCCATCACGGGCATCAGCTCCACGTGGGTATATCCCATATCGGTCAGGTACGGAGCCAACAGATCCGCGATCTCACGGTAAGAGAGATACGAGCCGTCCTCATGTCGGTGCCACGAGCCAAGATGCATCTCGTAAATATTCATGGGGGATTGATAATACCGCTCGGCTACCTGTCTGCGGCGACGCATCCACGCAGCGTCCTGCCATGCGTAAGGCTCCGCCTCCCAGATGCGCGAATTGGTTCCGGGTGCGGACTCGGAGTAACGCGCGTACGGGTCAGCCTTCCAGATGCGACGATCGCCCGAGGCAATGCAGAACTTATAGGCATCCCCCGATTTTACGGCATTCGGCGGAAGCACTGCCTCCCAGATGCCTGCTTCGGAAATACGCTCCATCGGACACGTCAGCTGCCAGTCGTTGAAATCACCGCTGACCCAGACGCCGTCGGCATTGGGGGCCCAGACGCGGAAATAATAGCCGTCAGGCATGCGGTGCGCGCCAAGATAATGATATGCATATCCGGCCGTACCCTGGTGGAACAGATAGCGGTCCAGCTCACCGTATTTTGCTCCCATTTCGGTCTCCTCCTCCCATCTTCACACAACTTGTGTGAATTTTCTTTTAATCCACTCTAAATTATATCACATTCGGACCGAGATGTCAATGTGCGAAATATCGATTTTCCCTTAATTACGTAGAATTTTCAAGGGCGTTTGTGGTCACATTGCACATATTTTTCCTATTTGTGAACAAGGCTTCAATAAACGTTCAAATTCGCATCATTTTCTTGACACCTGGCAGATTTATGATATAATAGTAGTATGTATGAAAATCCGGAAATGGGAGGATCAGATTTTGATCGAGGTAAAAAATCTTACCAAAAAGTACGGTGCGAATACCGCTGTTGACGACGTCAGCTTCAAGATCCGTAACGGCAGGATCTACGGCTTCTTAGGTCCCAACGGTGCGGGAAAATCCACCACCATGAATATCATCGCGGGCAGCCTTGCAGCCACTTCGGGCTCGGTGCAGATCAACGGATACGATATCTGCAACGATCCGATCGAGGCAAAAAAGCAGATCGGATATCTGCCCGAAATTCCCCCGCTCTACTCCGATATGACCGCTTACGAATACCTGCATTTCGTGGCAGAGGCCAAGGGCGTTGCTCCCGCACGCGCGGAAAAGCAAGTCAACGAGGTCATGGAGCAAACGGGCATTACGCACATGAAAAGCAGAATGATCTCAAAGCTTTCCAAGGGATACAAGCAGCGCGTGGGCATTGCGCAGGCTATGCTGGGCAATCCCGACGTCATCATTCTGGACGAGCCCACGGTGGGCCTTGACCCGCAGCAGATCATTGAGATCCGCGAGCTGATCCGTCGCCTGGGACAGACCAAAACGGTCATTCTCTCCAGCCATATCTTGGCCGAGATCAGTGAGGTCTGCGATCACATCATCATCATCTCGCGCGGCAAGATCGTGGCAGACGATACCCTTGAAGCACTGGAGGCACGCGCAGGCGACGAGACCGTATTGCAAATGAGCATCAAGGGCGACAGAAGCGGCATTCTGGACGTGCTCTCGCGCTATCCCAACATCAGAGAGTACAACGTGCTTAAAGATGCGGACGGCATTGTGGAGCTTGAGCTCAAGCTGCCGCGCGGTCTGGACATTCGCGACGAGCTGTTTTTTGCCATGGCCGAGCGTCGCTATGCCGTGATCAACATCGAGCAGAAAACGGCAAGCCTTGAGGAGGTATTCCTCTCTCTGACCGACAGAACGCAGGGCACGCAGGACAAGCATGCGCTGCGCGAGCGGAAGCGTCGCGAAAAGATGCTTGGTAACGTCAAAGAGGAAGCACCTGCCCCCACACAAAACGAGATGGGAGGTGACGCGGAATGAAAGCAATTTACAAGCGTGAGCTCCGTTCTTATTTTGGCAGCATGTACGGCTATATATACTTGGCCTTTACACTTTGCGTCATCGGCATCTACATCACCACACACAATCTGCTGAGCGGTACTGCCGAAATGGCGTACACCTTCTCGGATATGGCGTTTATGTCCATCTTTCTGATCCCCGTGCTGACCATGAGAAGCTTTGCCGAGGAACGTCGTAACAAAACCGACATGTTCCTTTTATCGCTTCCCGTCAAGCCCGTATCCATCGTGCTTGGTAAATACCTGGCCATGCTGACCGTGTTTGCCATTCCCGTAGCAGTGCTTTGCGTATTCGGCCTGATCCTGCGCCTGTTTTCAGAGGGCTCAATGCTGCTTGGCTCTCTGGGTGCTTCACTGGTTGCAGGCATTTCCTATTTGCTGCTGGGCGCCTTGCTGATCGCCATCTGCATGTTCATCTCCTCGCTGACCGACAGCGTGGTCATCGCGGCAGTGGGCGGCTTTGCGGCCGTGCTTGTACTGTTTGGCATGGATTACTTAGTCACCATTGCACAGTACCTGGATCTTCTGTTCCCCGAGCAGGCTACCCTGTTCTCCTTTGTGGGACTGATCGCGCTGCTTGCCCTGTTCGCCCTTGCCTCGGGTCTGCTTTCTCAAAGCCTGACCGTGGGCATGATCGCGGCCGCGGCCACCATCATCCCCCTTTCCGGTGTATATGCCATTTGGAACGACGCCTTTGCAGGGCTTTTTGCCAAGGTTCTGACCTATCTCTCCGCTTTTGCAACCTTCTCCTCCATGACACTGGGAGCCTTCAGCTTAAGCGGCCTTGTATTCTTCGCATCCGCCATCTTCTTTTCCGTGTACTTGACCGTACTGATGCTGGAAAGAAGACGCTGGAAATCTTGATGGAGGTGACTTGACATGAATGAACAAAACAATCCCAAGATCAAGCGCTCCGTCAAGGGCACCAAATGGGTGGTCATCACCGCCGTCATCTTAGCAGCCCTGGTGCTGCTCAACGTAGGCATTGGACTTTTGCCCCGTGCATGGACCAATTTTGTGGCAGATTCCAGTGATGCCTTTTCGATCAGTGCAAAATCCAAGTCCTTTTTCAAATCCCTTGATAAGGACGTCACGATCTATTACGTTTACGACCCGGAGGAGACCTACGATTTCGAGTACGCCGCCAAGTTCCGCGTTATGCTGGACAAGTACGCGCGCCTTTGCGACAGCGTTGAGCTGGTTTACGTGGACGTTTCGGACACCGAGTTCATTTCCCAATACTACGCCGGCGCGCTGATCGGCTCCAGTCTGATCATCGAAGGCGAGGAGAGATTTGACGTGATCACCTACGACGAGCTGTTCATGTACGCCTTCCCCGAGGACAAGGCTCTGCTCTCCTATGGGGAATTCATCACGGTCATGAACGCCTGGATGGGCGTAGCAGAAAACTACGCCAAGACCTACGGCCAGGAGGCGGCTGTCGTATATGCCGATCAAGCCATTGCGCAATACTATGGCATAAACAACTTCTATGCCGGCTACTCCGAGATCATGGAGGGCTACAACCGCTACTGGTACGCCGACGCCATGATCACCTCGTCAGTCGATTACGTGACCACTGAGGAGATCCCTACCACGTACATTCTGGCAGGCCACGGTGAAGCTGAGCTTTCCGAAAACTTTACCAAAATGTATCTGGACGACCTGAGCATCCGGTACTTCTCGCTCAATCTTGACGCTACGGGCAAAATTCCCGAAAATGCAGTCACGCTGGTGCTCAACGCCCCCAAGACCGACATTACCGAAAAGGAAAAGACTCTGATCTCCGACTTTATCGCAGGCGGCGGCTCGCTGATCCTGAACACCACGCCGGATGCGGCCAAGCTGACCAATCTGATGTCGCTGATGGGCTCCTACGGCCTTGGCGCGACCGATGCACTGGTGTTGGACGATTCCCTGCACTATGATCCCAACGCAAGCAACAAGGAGAACTCGACCGAAAAAGAAACCGAAGCAGAAACCGAAACTCAGCCCGACGCACAGGCAGAGGAGCAGACCACCGAGGCGACAACCGAACAGGAAAGCACGACCGAGGTCGAAACCTATCCCGACGATTACCTCTACCTGCTGCCCGAGAGCAAGCATGAGCTGATTGCCACGGCAGACGAGATCATCCACATGGCAATGCTCAGCGAGATCTATACAATGTATATGACTGCATACCAGCAGTATCAGCAAACCGGTAATTCGCTGTATCAGGCATATGCACAACAGTATCAGCAGCTCTACGAATCCTACAGTAAGAATCCGCGCAACTATCAGATGCTGATCGTGGGTGCGCATCCCATCACGGTCACCGAGACTGCGGGCGTGAGCGTCAAGCCGATCGCCACGACCTCGGACAAGGGCTATCTTTCCACCGATCCCACCGCGGGCAAGCACAACATGGCCGTCTCGGCAACTGTCACAAACGGTGATAAGGCCGGCAGCATCGTATGGTTTGGCTTTGCCGACAGCTACAGCGAACAAATTGCAGAAAAGCTTTATCCCTACAACTACGGCTTCCTCTATGCCGCCGTTGACTATGCGGGCAGCACGCAATCCTACCTTTCCGATTACACCGACATTCCCGCCATCGACCTTGGCGGCTCGCTTGACATGCACTGGGGCTTTATGATCCTGATTGCCGCCGTCGGCATTCTTGTCCTGCCTCTTGCAACCGTTGTCACGGGTATCGTAATCTGCGTCAAGAGAAGACGGCAGTAACGTAAATTGATTTCCAAAAGCATCCCGCCACCGAGCAATCGGTGGCGGTTTTTTTCTTCATAAGTTCTTCGGCCAAAAGACGGGCGATCACTGATCGCCCGTTCTTGGCACAAACTCGTTTTCAAAATGCTTGACAAAATCATAATTATCTGTTATACTGTAGAATGGATTTTTATGTGTGGAGGATTGCGATGAAACAGATGTTACCGCGCCTGTGGGGCAACGATGCCCTGCGTGAGCGTATTGGAAACGACATATGTGCGCACAGACTTTCGCACGCCTATATTCTTGAAGGCCGTTACGGAATGGGTAAGCATACCTTGGCTATGCAGATAGCGGCAGCACAAAGCTGCGAGAACAAAGACAGCGACGCGCATCCCCTGCCCTGCGGCACTTGCAAGAATTGCAGAAAAATTCTGGAGGGCAAATCCCCCGACGTCATTTTGGTCAGCCGAGAAAAAGGCAAGGCGCAGATGACGGTGGACGTGGTGCGAAGCTTGCGCACCGACGTACTCACCCCGCCCAACGATCTGGACACCAAGGTCTATATCATAGAAGACGCGCACACCATGAACACCCAGGCGCAGAACGCGCTTTTGCTGACACTGGAGGAGCCCCCCGCATACGTGCTGTTTCTTCTGCTTTGCGAGGACGCGGGCAATATGCTGGAGACCATTCGCTCCCGTGCACCGGTCTACAGATTGCAGCCCCTGCCCGTGCAGACCATCTCCAAGTACATTGCACAAAACGTTCCCGGCAGCAAGAATTCCGCTTCGGGAGAAACGCTTGAGCAGGTGCTCATGGCAGCCGATGGCAGCATCGGTCGCGCGCTTGATCTGCTTTCCCCCAAGGAAAGCGCACCCATCTTAGCCGCAAGAGAGGCCGCGATGGAGTTTCTTGACGCTGTCCCCGCCAAGGGTGAGCGCATGCTCCGGGCTTTGGTGGCATACGGCATTAAGCGCGAGGATGGCCGCGCAGATCTCAAACGAGATGAGGTGGCCTACAAGCTGCAAACGCTTTTGCGAGCCTTGCGCGATCTGATCGCTTTGCGCAGATGCGACCCCACCACCGTTCCCCTTTGCTTTTTTACAGACCGCGAGGCAGCTGCCGCATACGCCATGCGCTTTTCTACAGAAGAGCTGCTCAGGCTGCTTCGGGCAGTCGACGCGGCGCATGACAGCATCGCGATCCGCAACGCCAACGTGCGCATCACCGTGTGCAACATGGCAATTTCGGCAGGCATTCTTTAATCAATACTTTATAAGAGGTTATTTACATGGAAAACAACCAGCAGAACAATAAAGCACCCGAAGCGGGTGCGGGCAAGAGCGGCGGCAGACACCGTCCGCACCACCGCCGTCCTCATAAAAAGCCCGAGCAAAAAGACCAGGCCGTGCAAGCAAATGCGCAAGTAAACGCACAGGCGCAAGCACAGCCCGAGCAGCAAAAGCAGCAGAGCAAGCAGCAAAACAAGCAACAGAATAAGCAGAATCAGGGCAACCAGCAAAAGCAGAATCATCAGCAGAACAATAAGCAGGCACAGCCGCAGCAAAAGCAGAATCAGCAAAAGCAGCCTGCTCCTGAGGCCAAGAACGAAGGCAGCGGAAAGAAACGCTCCAGAAATCGCGGCAGAGGCAGAGATAAGGACAAGCAGACGCAGGACGCTATCCAACAGGATCTCACGCTCAAGATGCCCTCGGATATTTCAATCGCTGAGATCAAGCAGCTCGTACAAGATACCAAGCGTACTCAGCAAGCTCCCGCCAAAGAAGAAAAATTGCCTTTGGCAGATGCTTCGATCTTGGAATCCGTACCTACGCACTCTACCCCTGTCTACGCCCCCGACGAGGAGCTGACCGAGGTGGTCGGCGTCAGATTCAAGGAAGAGGGCAAGGTCTATTATTTCGCTCCCGGCAGCAATCTCTTTTCCAAGGGTGACCCCGTCATTGTAGAAACTGCACGCGGCCCCGAATACGGCGTGATCTGGGTGGCCAATCGCAAGGTACGCGACAGCGAGATCATCAAGCCGCTCAAGGAGGTCATGCGTCGTGCCACCCCCGAGGACGAAAAGCACAATCGCGATAACAAGGCCAAAGAGGCCGAGGCTTTCCGCATATGCGGTGAAAAGATCGCAAATCACGGTCTTGATATGAAGCTGGTGGAGGCACAATACACCTTTGACAACTCCAAGCTTCTCTTCTACTTTACCAGCGCGGGCAGAGTGGACTTCCGTGAGCTGGTCAAGGATCTGGCAAGTGTGTTCCGCACCAGAATCGAGCTGCGACAGATCGGCATCCGCGACGAGGCCAAGCTGATGGGCGGCCTGGGAGCATGCGGCAGACCCCTTTGCTGTGCAACCTTCCTTTCCGATTTTGGTCAGGTCTCGATCAAGATGGCCAAGGAGCAAAGCCTCTCGCTCAACTCCAGCAAGATCTCGGGCGTTTGCGGCAGACTGATGTGCTGCTTGCGCTACGAGCACGAGGCTTACGTGGAGGAGATCAAGCTGACTCCCCCCGTGGACAGCGTGGTCAAAACGCCGGACGGCGTGGGTACCGTTGTGGAAACCTCTCCCCTGCGCGGCCTGCTCAAGGTCAAGCTCAAGGATACCGACGGCGCACCCATTTCGATTCACCGCGACCAAGTCAAGGTGCTCTCCAGACCCAATCGCAGAGGCGAAGAGGACGACGAGGAATAATTTTCACAAATTATTTTTTGATTTTTTTACAAAAAGCTATTGCATTTCCGTACATTTGTGATAAAATGTATGTGTACAACCAAAAAAACTCAAACGGAGGAATTTATCATGGCTTACAAGATTAATGACGATTGCATCTCCTGCGGCGCATGTGCTGAGGAATGCCCCACCAGCGCAATTAAGGAAGGCGACGGCAAGTACGAGATCGACGCTGATGCTTGCATCGGTTGCGGCAGCTGCGCTGACGTATGCCCTGTTGGTGCTCCCGAGGCTGAATAATTCGCCCCACGGAACACAATACATAGCATATTTGAGTTAGGGGTTCGCATACGCGAGCCCCTATGCTTTTGAGGAGTTTTTTATGTTACGTACAAACGAAACCTTGGACGAGGTCAATGAGCAGATCAAGCTGATCCAACGCAAGGATGGCCTTCGATACGGCACGGATGCCTATTTGCTCTCTGCCTACGTGCGCCCCGCACCTTCGGCACGCGCGGTGGACCTTGGCAGCGGCTCGGGTATCATTCCCCTGCTCTGCCTGACGAGAAATAAATACGCCAAGGCGTATGCCGTGGAGGTACAGTCCGATTTTGCCGATATCATTAGCAGAAACGCAGAGATCAACGGTATGGAAGAGCTGCTGATCCCGATCTGCGCGGATCTGCGCGACCTGACCCCCGCACACGTGGGCGGTGAGGTGGGCATCGTGACCGCTAACCCGCCTTATATGAAAACCGGTGCGGGCAAGAGAAACGAATCGGATGCCAAATATATTGCACGCCACGAGGTCATGGGCGACGTGGACGATTTTTGCGCAGCAGCCGCACGATTGCTCAAGCACGGCGGCAGCTTTTACGTGGTATGGCGTCCCGACCGCCTCTCGGAGCTAATGGAATCGCTCTCGCGCCACAAGCTGGAGCCCAAGCGCATGAGCTTTGTGCAAAGCGATGCGAACGCAGAACCTTCAATGGTGCTGATCGAGGCCAAAAAGGGTGCGGCGCACGGTCTGCGGATCTCGCCTACGCTGGTTTTAAGCGAAAACGGCACGCAGAGTAAGCGCGCCGAACAGATCTATCAAAATTGCAGTTGGAGTGACTCGGATATATGGAGCATATAAAACGTTTATTGAGCTATACGCGACGCGCACTTGCGGATTACGACATGATCCGCCCGGGCGACAAGATCGCGGTGGGAGTTTCTGCAGGCAAGGATTCGCTGACCCTGCTTTGTGCGCTGGCACATCTGCGCCGCTTTTATCCCGTGCCCTTCGAGGTGGTCGCGGTCACGGTGGACATGGGCTTTGCGGGCGGCACGGATTTTTCGGGTATTCAAAAGCTCTGCGACGAGCTGCAGGTAGAATACCACATCGTACCCACCGACATTTACAAGGTCATTTTTGAGATCCGCAAGGAATCCAATCCTTGCGCACTTTGCGCCAAGATGCGCAGAGGGGCTTTGAACAATTACGCCAAGTCGATCGGATGCACGACCGTAGCACTGGGTCACCACTTTGACGACGTGGTGGACACCTTTATGCTCAATTTGTTCTTTGAGGGCAGGATTGGGTGCTTTCAGCCGGTGACAGACCTGTCGCGCGTGGGCATCCGCGTAATTCGCCCCTTGATTTACATGCCCGAGAGGCACGTCAAGGACTTTGCGCGCAAGGTAGAGCTGCCGGTCATCGAATCCCCCTGTCCTGCGGACAAGAACACGCAGCGCGAGGAGATGCACCAGCTGATCAACGAGTTGGACAGAAAGAACAAGGGGCTGCGCTACCGCATTTACGGCGCAATCCAGCGCGGCGAGGTGGACGGCTTCAAGCCGGTCGGCGGCATGACGGGCATCAAGGATTGCTCACCGGGAGAGGACGAGTAAACAGCTCGGACAACCCAAACTCATGAAAGTTTTTGATCGACCTTCACCCTAACGGATCACTTCCACAGGACGAAAGTTTTCGCCCGCCTTTTCCAAAAGGCGGCGCAGGTCGAGGGCGCGAAGCCCTCGTCGCCTCCGCAGAGGCGAAACATTCTCGGCGTTTCTTTTGGTACTTTTCTTTGCGCCCGCGGTGTCAAAGAAAAGTACGGAGAGACTTTGCTCAACGTATAGAAAAAGGGAGTTACTTTGCATAAGTAGCTCCCTTTTTATTTTGTACTGCGGGAGCAAGCCCCCGCCCTACGGTTGCCCGGATATTAGGTGAGAAAACCGTTTCCGTTCTTTTTTTGAGCAAGTAGCCGCAAAAAAAGAACCAAAAAAACGGCGTTGGGGAGCGTTTCGCTCGTTGCAAGTCGGAGGCCAAGCGGTCTTAGGAAGACAACTTAGTAA
>JAZNZB010000088.1:0-49724 GCA_045594705.1 Eubacteriales bacterium | reverse complement strand
GGGGCCGACCCGTAGGCTCGCCGCGGGGGTTAGCATTTGCCGCTGGAAGATGGGAGAGCGCCCCGCGCAGCGAGACATTCTCCAGGCGAAGAGCGCGCAAATTCTCGCCGCAGGCGAGATTCCCGTGCATTCGGGAGTATGCTTTTTTCATTTACATGAAAATAAACCACCGATGCAATCGCATCGGTGCTTTTGTATTGGTGACCCGTACGAAGAATCTCACCCGGCGAGTCGAGCCGTAGGCTCGCCTCGCGGGTTCGCATTTGCCGCTCGGAGTGACGAGTCGAAAATAATTGAATATTATTTTCGATGAGGAAAGCCCTAAGCAAGGAGTCGGCAGAGCCGAGTGTATCGAGGCGACAGGCGACGACTATGCGACGGCGTGTTCTCGGAGAGCGGCTCGCGCAGCGAGACATTCTCCAGGCGAAGGGCGAGATTTTCGTGTGCTTGGATTTTGTTGCACGTTTGCACTTTGTGTCGAGCCTTCACTCTTGACATTTTCTTCTTCGGATGTTATAATAACTCTAAATAGACGTGTATCTGTATACGGAAACGGAGGTCTTTTTATGAAGCGAGTTTTATTGGCCCTGGTTGTGCTTGTGCTGTGCATCTCAATGCTTGTGTCCTGCGACGGCATTAAGGAGCAGCAATCGATCAGCAAGCTGGATGAGCTTGAAGAGCAGCTGGAGCAGAAGGGCTATGAATGCTCGCGCATGATGGACACGGGAGTCAATTCCTATGCCGAATCGCTCGTAGCCGATTCGGGCCTCTTGCTCAAGGGAAAGATCACCGGTATGATGGAGTACGTTTACGAGGATGAGTCGACCGGCAAGCACATGCTTGGCATCGTGGTGGGCACGACGCATAAAGCGGATGCCCTGGCAATAGGCGAGGTCTACGTCGATAGCCTGGAGGCTATCGCTCCCGATATTGACTACACGGCACATCAATATTACGTACAGATCGAATACACGCTCAGTTAACATAAAGGAGAAAGAAGGAGAAAGAACATGAAAAGAATTTTGATGGTGGCACTGATTTGTGTGCTTTGCATGACCTGCCTTGTGTCTTGCGATGCTATGGTGCAGGAGATTGGTAAGACTGTTTCTGTCCAGGCTCTGGACAAGGTGGAAGAGGAGCTGCGCGCAGAAAATGCGTTTGATACGCTGGAGCGTGACAACCAAGAGTATATTGCGGACATTCTTGATACTCTTGCAGAAGAGGGATATGAGCTTAAGGGTGAGATTACCGGCGTGCTGGCCGGAAGCACCAAGAATATTGAGACCGGTCATTGGGCAGAGCAGCTTACGATCGGCCTGTCTGCTACCGAGGACGTGGATACGCTGATCGAATATTTTGAAGACGAGCTTGCGCTGCAGCTGGAAGAGGGCAAGGCCGTGATCATTGACGGAGGCTGGATCGTCAGCGTGACTGTTTCTTCCGTTCAGATCGAAGAATAATTATGATACGTGCCAAGGGACGACGTTTGGATGATAGGTCTGCCTTGGCACGTGCTTTTTCGTGTGTTGACAAATCACGCGTTTTGTAGTATGATAGAAGGAGAAGCACCCCTTTTGAAGAATGATTGGAAAGGAGATCACGTATGAACGTTGGACAAATCATTTCGATCGTTGTTACTGTTTTACTGGTCGTTTTGGGACTGATCTTTGTGCTGCGAGGCCTGCGCAGAGGATGGGTCAAGGCACTGATGACTACGGGCAACCTGGTGCTCAGTGCGTTTTTGGCCTGTTTTTTGTCCAGAGATTTTACCACTATTTCACGTGATTACGTATATCCGCTATTCCTTTGGTTTACGGGCTTGTTTGGCCTTTCCTTGGAGGAGCGGCTGGCAGATTTCGAGGAGATCCTTGCGCTGATGCCGTTGTTTGTCGGCGTCATCATCACGCCGCTTTTGTTCCTTGCCTTTTTTGCCATATTCCGCGCTATCATTGGCTTTGTGCTGATGTTTTTCCACAGATCCAAAAAGAAAACGGTCAACGAGGAGGGCGAAACGGTCAGAGTCAAGCGTCACGTGTCTTTGGTGTCGCGCCTGATCGGCGGTGCGATCGGGATGCTCAATGCTGCTTTGCTGCTGGCTATCCTGCTGCTGCCCGTCAGCGGCTATACCAATCTGATCTGCAACGTGCGCGACGCGTATTTTGAAAGCCTTGCCACATCCGAGTACTCCCGCGAGGGCACAACGCCGCACGAGATCGTGTACTTTGCCGTGCAGGATTATGTTGATCCGATAACGGAAAATTGGTTCATCAAGGCATCGTACGGTACGCTGGGGCGTCCGATGTTTACCCATATGACCAAAACGGTGTATTATGAAAGTGAGCTTGGCCTTGAAAACGAAGCAATCGTGGCCACCAAGTTGATCAAGGAGACCGTAGATTTTACATCTGCCGACTTTAAGGGGATGACGGCGCAGCGCGTGGAAAAGCTGCACACCATTGTGGATACGCTGGGTGACTCTGTGCTGATGCCCGAGCTGATGGCATCGCTGATCTCTGAGCTTTGCGATAACTGGGCCAACGGAGAGGCACTGTACGGCATTGACCGCCCGGCCCTTGGCGAGCTGTTGGATCCTACCTTTGACGTACTGCTGGATCTTTTGGCGACCCTGGACAGACATACTCTGGTAGCCGATCTTGAAACACTGACGGATATTCTCGATATGCTGGTCGAACACAAGATCTTTGAGAATCTCGGTGACTCCAACAAGCTCATGGATATTTTGAGTAAAAATTCCGATCTGATCGGCGATCTGAGAAAGACCTTTGAGAAAAACGAGCATCTGGCACCCATGTCCGAGGAGATCAAGCGTCTTTGCGTGCGCGCCGTGACGCAGTCTTTGGATATGGAGAATCTGGAGCTGACGGGGAAGCTGACCGACTCGATCAATAGCTATAAGGATCAGCCCGAGCAGCTGGGACAGGAGCTTGGAATTATCGTAAGGGATTTCCTTGAAGAGCAGAACATTTCCGCAACTGTGAGTAATGAGCTGACCGAGGAAATGGCGCATGCCATTAGCCTGGAATTTGCGGGACAGGATCAGGTGACCGAGGAAGAGGTAATCGATTTTGTTCTTAATTACGCATCCGGTAATCTTGCTGACGAAAACGGCAACATAGATCTGGACGGAGACGGCATTCCGGACGGCAACGTGGACGACGCCATTTCGGGCGGAGCGGATTTTTCGCATTGATCTTATTTCTGAATTTATAATCAGCCAAGGCGGCTTGCTTGTAAGCAGGTCGCCTTTTCATATTCTCCCTTTGTCTTGAATAAAACAATACAAAGGGGGGATTTTATGCAAATCAAGCAAGTGACAAAGCACGTCAACGTTATTGAAAGCGGTGCAGTCGTGCTGCGCGCCCGCGCCACGTATGTGGCGGTCGAGGGGGAGGGGTATGAAAAATTCAACGACTGCTATCAAAAGGCGGCCGAGGCCTATCTTTCCTGGGCGCAGAATAAGCAGGGAAAGCTATTGCGTGAGGAGTACGCAGCGAGAAAAACGGATCGCATCTTCGGTTTTCGACCTATGCTGTGCCATATGGATGTGCGCGTGGTATGGCAGCAAGAGCGATTCTGGTCTGTCGTGGTGGACAGCGTCAGAGACAGCGGTGTCAACGGAGAATACCCTGTTTGCCATCGCAGTGCAGACGTTTGGGATATGCAGCGCGGAGTGATCATTCCCATCAAGCATTTTCTGACGCACATACCTGCGTTGCGCGGTCAGCGAGTGGGCGGAAAACGCCCGGAGGGGCTTTGGTTGGATGAGAGCGGTGTTGTGCTGTATCACAATGCTGCAAGCAACGGATACGTCGAATTTCACACGGGAATGCACGTGGACTTTGTGCCCAAAAGAGGCGGCGCGATGCAGGATTTTGTACCTGTACTTGCAGATTTCATAAAAAAAGCATAATAAGCCGCAAGTTTGTGCCACAGTCGGAGAAAAATAATGAAAATCTCTTGCAATTACAATTAATTTATGGTATTATATTAATTATAGTGGCTAAG
Source organism: Eubacteriales bacterium (assembly GCA_045594705.1). Lineage (GTDB taxonomy): Bacteria > Bacillota > Clostridia > Oscillospirales > CAG-272 > SVQP01. The sequence continues at coordinate 45,698 of JAZNZB010000088.1, read as the reverse complement.
TCTTGAAATCAAACAAAAAAGGACGGTGAAACCATTGTCTAAAGAGACGATGAACAGGATCGCACAGGTTGAAGAGCAGGCGGCACAGATCATTGCTGCAGCCCGGGAGCGCGCACGTGCACTGTACAGCGAGACCGAGCAAAAGAGCAAAGAGGACCGTGAGAAGGTGGAAGCAGAGACCGAGCTTCGCTTGCGTCGCTTGCTGGATGAGATGCAGCAGCGCAGCCAAGAGATCTTGGAAAGAAGCGGAGAAAGCGCAAAAAAGAGCGCGGATGATATGAATAAAATGGCTGAATTCCATATGGAAGAGGCTGTAAAGGCAGTTGTTTGGGGGATTGTGGAGCAATGTCAGTAAGCACGATGCGAAAGCTGAGTGTGTTTGCACCCAAGGATCAGACCGATGCACTGATTCATCGACTGATGCGCCTGCGCTGCGTGCAGGTGCGGCAGGTGGATGACCAAGAAAAATTTCTTTCGCGCGTTGCCTGTGAGACGCAAAGAGCAAAGGTCGAGCGCAGCGTGGCAACCGTCACCGAGGCCTTGGAGATCCTTGCCCGATTCTCCGAGCGAAAGGGCTTTGTGCAAACAACAAAACAGCTGGATACAGAAAAATTCAAGGCTGAGAAATATGATACTGCGATGCAGGCCGCAGAGCAAGCGGTTTCGCTGCAGCAGCGTGAGCATGAATGCCGCGCGGAGCTGGCAGCATTGACCAACCGACTGCACGTGCTTGCCCCGTGGCTGACCTATCATGTGCCTTTGGCGCAGGAGTCGACCCGGAATTGTGAGCTGCAACTGGGATCATTTCCTGCCAAAACCAAGATGCAGGGCATATCGGACGCACTGAGTGAATATTGTGCCGTCGTGGAGAGTGTCTTTTCGGATGACGACGGAGAATATGCATCGGTCGTCTACCATAAGGCGGATGCGGCTTGCGTACAGCGCGTGCTTGCCGAGCACGGATTCGTCAGAGCGCAGCTCAAGGAATTCTCAGATCTGCCTCGCGAGGAATACGAAAAGAATAGATTGGCGTGTGCCGATCGGCAGACCGAGCTTGAGCAGATCAGGCAGCAGATGACCGAGCTGGCGCGCGGGCTTGACGATATCGAAATGCTCTGGGACGTGGAAAACTCGGAGTTAACCGCCGCAATCGCCAAGCAAAAGCTGGCAGAGACAGAGTATCTGGTGTTGCTGGAGGGCTGGGTGCCTCTTGGCCGTGTTGACAAGGTGGCCGAGGTACTGACAAAGGCGGAATGTGCCTTTGAATTTGAAGAGCCCGCCGAGGGCGAGGAGCCTCCCGTGCAGCTGCGAAACAATAAATTTGCGCAGAACTTTGAATGGGTCGTGGGTATGTATTCCTATCCCAAGTACGGCACGTACGATCCGACCATGATCATGAGTATCTTCTACTTTTTGATCTTCGGCTTGATGTTTGCCGATGTGGGATACGGTGCATTGCTTACGCTCGGAGGATTTTTGATTCCTCCCATCATCAAGATGCGTGACGGCATGCGCCGCACCTTCAATATGTTCGGCTATTGCGGTATTGCGTGTACCGTGTGCGGCGTGATCTTCGGCGGCTGGTTCGGAGACTTGCCCTATGCTGTTATGGTCAACGTACTGGGGCTTTACGAAAGCACCGACGCAGCTATTGCGGCAATTCCGTTCTTCAACGGACTGCAGCTCAGTCTTGGCGGGGATCCGATCATGCTCAACCCCTTGTCCAATCCCATGACCTTCCTTGTGATCTCGCTTGCGATGGGTGCGATTCACCTTTTGGCGGGTATGATCGTCAAGTTTGTGCTTTTGTGCAAGGATAAGCACGTGTTTGCGGCCATCTTTGACGTGGGCTCGTGGCTGATCATTTTTGCGGGTATCGGCGTGGTGTTTTTACACAAGATCGTGGGTATTGCCATGATCGTGCTGGGTGTGCTGATGATCGTGTGCACCGCGGGCAGAAGTGCCAAGAATCCCATTATGAAGTTCTTCAAGGGGTTGCTTGGACTTTATGACGCCATCAACTACGCAGCAGACCTGCTCTCTTACTCCAGAATTCTTGCGCTGGGCCTTGCTTCGGCGGTCATTGCGCAGGTCATCAATATGGTAGGCACGGTATTCGGCAGCATGATCGGCGGCTTGTTTGACAATATGATCATAGACGTGCTGATCCGCATCCTGGTGCTGTTGGTGGTTGCACTGATCGGTCATGCGGTCAATATGGCACTCAACGTGCTGGGCTCGTTCGTGCATACCAGCAGATTGCAGTATCTGGAGTTCTTTGGAAAGTTTTTCGAGGACGGCGGTGAGGCGTTTGTGCCCATGACCCCCTCGGATCGCTATACGGATCAATAAAACGATTTATCTGAAAAATTTTAAGGAGAAATAAAATCATGAAAAAGACAATTCTTTTGACTATCGTTATGACTGCCATTCTGGCACTTGCTCTGACCATCGGCGTTTTTGCAGCACAAGAGCCCGTCGCTCCCATGGATCCCAATCCGATGGACCAGCAGACCGAGCAGGCACCCAAGCTGCTCTCCCAGATCTTCTGCGGCGGTACGCTGGCAATTCTTGGCGCAGCACTGGCTGTCGGTCTTGCAGGTATCGGTTCGGCTAAGGGCGTTGGTATGGTTGCAGAGGCAACCGCAGGTCTGCTTTCCGAGAACCCCAATATGTTCGGTAAGGCATTCGCACTGATGGCACTGCCTATGACCCAGGGTATCTACGGTCTGGTTATTGCATTCCTGATCGTATTCAACGCAGGCTTGTTTGAAGAGGGCGGTATGAACAATCTGATCCAGCTCAGCATCCAGGAGGGTGCCTACTATCTGATGAGCGCACTGCCCATTGCCGTGGTAGGCTTGGTTTCTGCTCTTAAGCAGGCAAGAGTATCCGCTGCAGGCGTCAATCTGCTTGCAAAGCGTCCCGATCAGGTTGGTAAGGCAATCACCTCCGCAGCACTGGTTGAGACCTATGCAATCTTTGCACTGCTGATCTCGGTCATGCTGGTACTGGTAGGCCCGATGATGGTTTGATTCGCAGCCACAGGCCGCGCATACAAATTGAGAATTGAGGAAAAACCATGACAGGACTTGAAAAAATCAGCTCCCGTATCATAGAGGACGCCAAGGCTCGGGCACAGGAGATCCTGGATGAAGCAACAGAGCAAAGCCTTTCGATCAGGGCGCAGAATCTGGCGGATGCGCGCGCAACGCAGAACCGTCTGATCGCAGAAGCAGAAAAAGAGGGCGAGAGCCTGGTGATTCGCGCCAAATCCAACGCGGCCATGACCAGAAGAAACATCGAGCTCTCTGCCAGGAATGAAATGATCGAGCGTGCGTTTGACAGGGCAAAAGAGGAGCTTTATCAGATGGACCGTGAGAAATACGGGGCTTTGCTGCTCTCGCTTTTGTGCAAGACACTGAACGCGCAAAGAGAATCCGAAAAGGACAGCATGCGTCTGTACGGAGAGGATATTGCGCCCGCCTCTTATGAGCTTTTGCTGTGCGCACGTGATCATGCGGACGTTGCAAAGCCGTTGATGAACGGCGTCCGTCTTGCGGCTGCGTCCGGTAAGATCCCTGCGGATATGGCTGTAAAGCTCAGCCTTTGTCCCGAACCGATCGATATCGACGGTGGCCTTGTGCTGCGCTGCGGCAATATTGAGACCAACTGCGCCTTCTCCATGATGCTTGCGACCATTCGTCCCGAGCTGGAGCCTCGTGTGCAGCAGATCCTGTATAAGGATCAGAACAAAGCATAAGAAATTCTCCGGAAAGGTTGTTTGACCTATGTCGAAAAATCCACAACAAACCGCATATATGTATGCTTCCGCCCGCGTGCGCGCGCTTGAAACGGGGCTTGTGGGCAAGGAGCGCATCGAAGCACTGACCATGAGCGCCAACGTGGACGAGCTATATGCCCGCCTTGGCGAATATGGCGTTGAACTGGTCAAGGATGCCGATGGCAACGTGCAGGAGGAGGCAACGCTTCTGGGTATGCTTGACCGCGCCCTTACCGCTCTTCTGGAGTCCGTGCCTGCCCCCGAGCTGTTTGATTTCTTGCGGTATCCGTATGATTGCCACAACGTCAAGGCTGCGATCAAGAGCTACAAGCGAAAAACATCCGGCGCCCATCTGATGTCTGCGCTCGGAACCGTTGCGCCCGAGGAGATCTTGAAGATGCCCGAGCAGGACGATTATTCCGGACTGCCCGAGGAAATGGCTAAGGCTGCACCTCTGGCTGTGCAGGCCTATGCAAAGACCGCGGATCCCAGACAGATCGATCTGATTCTGGATAAGGCTTGCTATGCGGATATGCTCGCTTGCGTCAAAAGAGGCAAGGAACCCTTTCATTTGCAGCTGGTGCAGACAAAGATCGATCTCTCCAACGTGATGATCTGCCTGCGTCTTATCCGCATGGGAGCGGGAGAGCAGGGAGAGCTTTTGCTGGATCAGGCTTGGCTTGATGGCGGACTTTTGCAAAAGGATACGCTCTTGTGCGCATATGAAAAAGGGGAAGAGGCATTGGCCTTCTGCCTGAACGGCACGCCCTACGAAAGGTTTGGCGTTGCTTTGCGCGAGCACGGAAAAACGGCAGCGGCTGCCGAGCGTTTGGTGGACGATTATTGCATGGAGCTTTTGCGTACAGTCAAGTATACCCATTTCGGTGCTCCCGTTCTGAGTGCATATTTCTACGCACAGGAATACGCAGTCAGAAATATCCGCATTGTCATCGCCGCCAAGCGTGCGGGACTTGCGGCCGAAACCATTCGGGAAAGGATCAGGACAAGCTATGTATAAGATCGGAATGATCGGTGAGCGCGACAGCGTCATCGGATATATGGCACTTGGCTTTTCAGTGCACGAGGCAGAGGATGTTGATAAGGCACGCGTGCTGCTGCACACTTTGGCCAAGGACAGTGAATACGCGATCATTTTTATCGTGGAAAACTTCGCGATCTCCCTTGAGGAGGATATCGCAAAATATAAGGACGCTCCCACCCCCGCGATCATTTGTATTCCGGGAAAGCAAGGAACCACGGGCTATGGCTTAAGTCAGGTCAAAAAGGCTGTGGAAAGAGCGGTTGGCGCGGACATATTGTTTAAGGAATAAGGAGTAATGGATATGGTAGAAGGCAAGATCCTCAAGGTATCCGGTCCGCTGGTCGTAGCGGAGGGGATGCGTGAAGCAAATATGTTTGACGTGGTCCGCGTAGGCAAGGACCGCCTGATCGGAGAGATCATTGAGATGCACGGAGACCGTGCGTCCATTCAGGTATATGAAGAAACCGCAGGCATCGGCCGAGGCGACAAGGTAGTATCCACGGGTGCACCGTTGTCGGTTGAGCTTGGCCCCGGTCTGCTGACCAATATTTACGACGGTATTCAGCGTCCCTTGGAGGCAATTAAGGAGCATTACGGTGCCAACATTGCCAAGGGTATTGATGAGCCCGCACTGGATCGCAGCAAGTACTGGCATTTTACTCCCGCACACGGATTTGGCGACAAGGTCGGTCCGGGTGACGTGTACGGTACAGTGCAGGAGACCGAAGTTATTACGCATAAGATCATGGTGCCTCCCGGAGTCAGCGGTACCATCGTGGATCTGATCGAGGGCGACTATCGCGTCAGCGACCGCATCGGTAAGATCAAGCGTCCCGACGGTACCATTGAAGAGATCATGCTCATACAGAAGTGGCCGGTACGTGTGTCCAGACCGTATGCCGAAAAGTTGCCTCCCGTTGAGCCTATGATTACGGGTCAGCGTTCGATCGACGCATTGTTCCCGATCGCAAAGGGCGGCACTGCCTGCGTTCCCGGTCCGTTTGGCGCGGGGAAAACCGTGGTACAGCATCAGCTGGCCAAGTGGAGTGACGTGGACGTGGTGGTCTACATTGGTTGCGGTGAGCGCGGCAACGAGATGACCGACGTTCTTCGTGAATTCCCTGAGCTGACCGACCCCAGAACCGGAAAATCGCTCATGGAGCGTACCGTGCTGATCGCAAATACCTCGGATATGCCGGTTGCGGCACGTGAGGCTTCGATCTACACCGGTATTACCATTGCAGAATATTACCGCGATATGGGCTATAACGTAGCAGTAATTGCAGACTCCACCTCTCGCTGGGCAGAGGCCTTGCGCGAGATGTCGGGTCGACTTGAGGAAATGCCGGGTGAAGAGGGCTATCCCGCTTACCTGACCAGCCGCTTGGCTCAGTTTTATGAAAGAGCGGGTAAGGTGGTCTGCCTTGGCGACGACGGAAGAATCGGTACGCTGTCCGCTATTGGCGCAGTATCTCCGCAGGGCGGTGATATTTCCGAGCCTGTGACCCAGGCAACGCTTCGTATTGTGAAGGTGTTCTGGGGACTGGATTCCTCGCTTGCCTACAAGCGTCATTTCCCGGCCATCAACTGGCTCAATTCCTACTCCTTGTACCGTGACCGACTCAGTGATTGGTTCTCACAGAACGTATCTGCCCGCTGGATGGATATGACAGGCAAGTGCCTTAAGATCCTGCAAGAGGAGGCGGAGCTCAACGAGATCGTGCAGTTGGTCGGTATGGATGCTTTGTCAAGCGAGGACAGACTGACCCTGGAGATCGCGCGCAGTGTGCGTGAGGACTTCTTGCAGCAGTTCGCATTTGACGAGGTGGACGGTTATACCCAGCTGGACAAGCAGTACGAGATGCTGACGCTGGTGTTTGACTTTGAGCAAAAGGCTGCAGTTGCAGTGGCCGAGGGCGCGGACATCGAAGAGGTCTCCGAGCTGCCCGTGCGTGAGCAGATCGGCCGTTTCAAGGCTGTTCCTTATGCGGATTATAAGGCTGAATCCGAAAAAATCAAGCAGGAAATCTCCCGTCAGCTGGATGCGCTTACCCGTGCATGAGCTGAGAAAGGATTTGCAAAATGATCAGAGAATACAGAACCATAGAAGAAGTTGCAGGCCCTTTGATGCTGGTCAAGCAGGTCGAGGGAGTCAAGTACGACGAGCTGGGCGAGATCGAGCTGCCTGACGGCAGCATTCGCCGCTGCCGCGTGCTGGAGGTTAACGGCAGAAACGTGTTGGTGCAGCTGTTTGAATCCTCCGCCGGTATCAACTTGGCGCACTCCAAGGTGCGCTTTACGGGACACGGTGTGCAGATGCCCGTGTCTGTCAACATGCTCGGACGCGTTTTCAGTGGCATGGGTGAGCCGATTGACGGTGGCCCTGCCATCATTCCCGATAAGTCACTGGATATCAATGGCACACCCATCAATCCTGCGGCGCGCTACTATCCCTCTGAGTTCATTCAGACAGGCATTTCGACCATTGACGGTCTGAATACACTGGTAAGAGGCCAGAAGCTGCCCATTTTCTCAGGCTCGGGTCTGCCTCACGCGAACTTGGCGGCACAGATCGCGCGTCAGGCAAAGGTGCGCGGCAGCGATTCCAAGTTTGCAGTTGTGTTTGCCGCAGTGGGTATCACCTTTGAAGAAGCCGATTTCTTCATTTCGGACTTCAAGAAGACGGGTGCGATCGACAGAACCGTACTGTTTATCAACTTGGCAAGTGACCCGGCAATTGAAAGAATTACCACGCCCCGTATGGCACTGACCGCTGCAGAATACCTGGCATTTGAATGCGATATGCACGTGCTGGTCATCATGACCGATATCACCAATTACGCAGAGGCTTTGCGTGAGGTATCCGCCGCACGTAAGGAGGTTCCCGGCAGACGCGGATATCCCGGATATCTGTACACCGACCTTGCAACCATGTATGAAAGAGCGGGCAGAAAAATGGGATCTGAGGGCTCGATTACGATGATCCCGATCCTGTCCATGCCTGAGGACGATAAGACTCACCCCATTCCCGACCTGACAGGCTATATTACAGAGGGACAGATCATTCTGTCGCGCGAGATGTACCGCAAGGGCTATATGCCTCCCGTGGACGTGCTGCCTTCGCTGTCGCGTCTGAAGGATAAGGGCATTGGCGAGGGTAAGACGCGCGAGGACCACTCGGGCGTGCTTAACCAGCTGTTCTCCTCTTATGCAAGAGGCAAGGACGCAAAGGAGCTGATGGTGGTACTGGGCGAGGCTGCGCTGACCCCCATGGACAGACTTTATGCAAAGTTCTCGGATGCCTTTGAAGAGAAGTTTATCAACCAGGGCTTTTACGAGGATCGAACCATTGAGCAAACGCTGGACATCGGTTGGGAGCTGCTGTCCATTCTTCCCAAGTCCGAAATGAAGCGTATCAAGCCCCAGTACGTCGAAAAGTACTGGCCCAAGAAGTAAGTATCGATGAAACAAGCCGCCCCATCAAGGCGGTACGGAGGCAATTATGGCAGAAACCTACAACGTCAATCCGACGCGCATGGAACTGAAAAAAATGAAGACCCGTTACGCCAACGCCCGCAGAGGCCACAAGCTTCTCAAGGATAAGCGAGACGGGCTGATGAAGCAGTTTCTGGAGACTGTGCGTCAGAATAAAGAGCTGAGAGAGAGAGTTGAGACATCCCTGTCCGGGGTGTACGGCAGCCTTTCTATCGCAGCAGCCGTGTCCGGCCCTGCGGTGCTGGAGGAATCTCTCATGTTGCCCAAAAAGGAGGGCAAGCTGGACGTGCGCTATCGCAACGTTATGAGCGTGACTGTGCCCGAATTTTCTCTTGAGATCGTGGGTAAGGACGGACAGGACAGCTATAATTACGGTTTGGTGTTTACCTCGGGGGAGCTGGATGCTTCGCTTGCACAGATGAACGCGCTCTTGGAGGATCTGGTTGCGCTTGCCGAGAGCGAAAAGACGGTGCAGCTGTTGGCAGAGGAGATTGAAAAGACCCGCCGTCGCGTCAACGCTCTGGAGTATATCATGATTCCCAAGTATCTGGCTACCATTAAGTCGATCAAAATGAAGCTGGATGAAAACGATCGCGGCAATACCACCCGTTTGATGAAGGTCAAGGATATGATGGTCAAGGCACAGATGCAGGCGGGGAAGGATGACGAGGATCAAGAAGAATAAGCTGTACTGATAAGAGAAGCTCTTGCGACAGGCAAGGGCTTTTCTTTTTTTGTCAAAGATCCGATCCTTTTATATGGTAAAAATCAACAAAACATTAAAAAATAAACAAAATCGATTAGCAAGGCGAGAGAAATCTGATTAAAAAGAGCGTCATGGGAGCGAAGAATCCTGATGCTGTGCGCGGGCGGCTTTCCACAGGCCGGACTGAGTGGAACAGGTATTTGCTTCCTTGTCGTGAAACATATGGAAATCCATATAAAATAAAGATATTTTTTCATTTTCCTTTGGTGCGTCAAACGCGTCTGTTCATGCGAATATCTTGACAATTATCGGGGGAATGTGTTAGAATATGATGAAGAATTATAATGCTGATACTATGGGGAATTGGCGAAATCGGTAAGGAAAGGAGGTACGGACCGTGAAGTTGGATCTGATACGTGAAAAGATCAAGGGCGCTTGGGAATATAAACGTGCAGCGCTTTTATGGACCGTGCTTTCCGTACTGGTCTTTGCGGTGATCGGCATTATGTTTCTGCAGTTTTCGGATGCATACTTCACCTCGGATACCTTCGAGGAACTGATCGTGGATTCGGAAAGTACGGACAGCGTGATCTACGTATTGCTGGACGATTACGTGTTGATGGCCTTTTTGCTGCTGCTGTTTGCTTGCAGCTGCGTGGCATTTCTGATGCAGCTGTGGACGGACGACGTCACCGATTATTACATATTGCTTTTGCTTTGGAGCCTTGCCTTTTATCTGCTATACGGCTTGAATTTGTTCAATCCGGGCGGCGGAGCCGTGCACTATCTGGTTCGTACGCTTTCGGGTACACTGTATCAGCTTTCCACCATTCCGCTGCTGCTTTGTCTGTACACAAAAACCCGACGCTATCGAGGTTTCTTGCGCGGTGTGCTGATCGTTGAGTACGTGCTTTGCGCACTGTATGCGTTGTTTGCGGTGACGGGCTTGTTCCCGATCGTTCTGCATTATCTTGAATTCGTATGTGACCTTTTGTTCTGCGTCACTGTCGTGTTCATTTTGATTCTGGGCTTCAAGGAGGCCAAGCAGCATAACGGCTTTTACCGTTTGCTCTGCCCGCTGATGATCGCTGAGCTGATCGGCGTCGGCATCATCACACTGATCGCCGTGATCGGTGACGGGAACGGTCTGTTCATGCAGAGAAGAGTGTTCGTTGAAATTGTACGGAATCTCAATCTGCACCCCTTGCGTGAGTTTTATCTGCAGCGTATGCTGCTGATCAATCTGATGCTGATCCTGTTTGTCAACCTGGTCTACGAGCTGATGCATAACAAAACCAGCCTTCGCGTTCTCAATTACGAAAAGGAATCCGCGCAGGGCTATGCCGTGGCGGTCAGAGAGCGTATCGACGAGGTGAGACGCATCAAGCATGATACGATGCATCACATCAATGCATGCAATATGCTGTATACGCAGGGCGAATTTGAGCGACTGGGCGAATATCTGCAAAAGCTGCAGACCGACGGTCAGGCCATAGCCCCGTTGCAATACAGCAACAATCTCATGATAGACTATATCATCATGAGCTTTTCCAGAAAGGCTGAGAAGCTTCAGATCCCATTGCAGACCGACATTGCGGTGCTGCCGGAGCTTTCGATCTCTGATTCGGATCTGTGCTCACTGCTCAATAACATATTGCAAAATGCCATCGACGCCTGCGTCAAGCTGAAGGATGCAGAGCGACGTTGGATCAGACTTGAGATCCATGCGGATGAGAACAAGGTGTTCTTTACCTGTGTCAATTCCTGCGACGGATACTTTATAGAGCATAACGGTAGATATCTGACTACCAAGCGTGACAGCGCATCGCACGGCTACGGATTGAGCATTATTCGCAGCCTTTGCAGCCACAACGGCGGCGCGATGGCGTCCGAAATCAACGGCAATCGCTTTACCATCAAGGTAGCACTGCCGTATCATTCTGCTAACGAGAAGGGAACGCAAGATGACATCCAGAAAGAGAATCAGTGAAATATTGGTAGAAAATCGCAAGATGAGCCCCGCCCAGGCTGATCAGATCCTTGCGATCATGCAAGCGGGCAGAACCGGAAAAAGTGAGCAGGAGCTGATCCTGGAGCGCGAATTTGCTGCGGAAAAGGATATCGCTGCAGCGGTTGCCTATAAATACGGACTTCCGCTTGTGGAGCTGGAGGGGAAAACGCTGGATGATGAGTTGATCCGTCGCGTGGATATCAACGTGCTCAAAAAGCACCGTATCGTTCCGGTTGCGCTGACCGAGGACGTGCCACCCGTGATGAAGCTGGCGATGTTCAATCCCATGAACGCAAGTGCCATCGAGGACGTAGAGCTGCTCTCCCGCGTTTCGGTTGAGCCGGTGGTTGCAACCGCTACCGAGATCATGAACGCTATCGATAAATGCTTTGGTACCGAGACGATGCGTTCGGCAGTCGATCAGTTTACCAAGGAGCGTGAAAAGACCTCTGCCGCCATTGAGGACGAAAAGGGCGAGGATGTCAGCTCAGCCCCCATCGTCGTGCTGGTCAATACGCTGCTTGAGCAAGCAGCGCGCCAAAGAGCGTCGGATATTCATATCGAGGCACTGCAGGAATCCTTGCGTGTGCGTTTCCGTATCGACGGCGTGATGTATACAAGACATAAATATTCCAATGAGCTGACGGGCGCAGTGCTTGCCAGAATCAAGATCCTGTCCGGTATGGATATCTCCGAGAAGAGAAAGCCGCAGGATGGCAGAATGACCTATTTTGTGGACGGCAGAGAATATGATATCCGTGTGTCCGTGCTGCCTACCACTTACGGAGAGAAGTGCGTTATGCGTCTTGCGCTCAAAAAGAGCCTGAGCCGCGATAAGAGTACGCTGGGTCTGAATAACGACGACCTGCAGAAGTTTGATCATATCATGTCTTACCCCAACGGTATCGTGCTGGTTACGGGACCTACCGGTTCGGGTAAATCGACCACTCTTTACACGGTGCTGAGCGAAAAGAACCGTGAAGAGGTCAATATTGTCACGGTTGAGGACCCGGTCGAGGCGAATATCGACGGTATCAATCAGGTACAGGTCAATACCAAGGCGGATCTGACGTTTGCATCAGCCTTACGTTCTATCTTGCGTCAGGACCCCGATATCATCATGATCGGTGAGATCCGTGACGTCGAGACCGCAATGATTGCGATCCAGGCGTCGATCACGGGCCACTTGGTGGTCAGCACCGTGCATACCAACTCGGCCGCCAACACCGTTACCCGTCTTCTGGATATGGGCGTTGACTCGTATCTGATCGCTGACTCGGTGGTGGGTATCATTGCACAAAGACTTGTGCGCAGACTGTGTCCCAACTGCAAAAAGATGAGACGCGCAGAGGAATACGAGCTTGAATTTATGGGACAGGACCCCCACGTGCCCACCAATATCTGGGAGCCGGGCGGCTGTCAGAGCTGCAACGGCACGGGCTACTACGGACGAATCGGCGTTTATGAGATCATGGAGCTCAGCCCCGCGATCAAGCGTCTGATCAACAAGCGTGCAACGGCCGAGGAGATCAAGCAGCAGGGCTTGCTGGACGGCATGCAGACGTTGCGTATGAATGCGGCCAAGCTGGTGCTTTCGGGCACTACCTCGTTCCAGGAGATCCTGAGCGTTTCTTACGAAAACTGATTATTGAATCTGACGGAGTTACATATGATCACCATCAAACAGATTATTCTTACCGGTGCCGAGAACGGCTGCTCGGATATTCATCTGACACTTGGCAGACCCGTGGAATACCGCGTCAACGGAGATTTCGTGACCTATGACGATTGCGCGTTGACTGCAGAGGATATCTACGGTGTGTTTGACGAGATGCTCAACGAGCGTACCCGTGCCACGCTGGATAAAAACGGCGAGGTTGACTTTGCGTTTGCCCTGGAGGGCTGCGGAAGATTGCGTTGCAATCTGTATATGGAGAGCGGAAGACCCGCAGCGGCTATGCGCTTGTTGCCCTTCAGCATTCCCACCACTACCCAGTGCGCCACGCCCGAGGCGGTCGTGCGAGCCTCCAATAAGCAAAAGGGTCTGATCCTGGTCACAGGTCCTACCGGTCACGGAAAGTCCACCACGCAGGCAGCCCTGATTCACCATATCAACAGACACCACAAGCGTCATATCATTACGCTGGAGGACCCGATCGAGTACGTGCATACCTCGGATCAAAGCATCATCCATCAGCGTGAGGTAGGCGTGGATACCATGTCCTTCTCGGCAGCATTGCGCGCCGCGCTGCGTCAGGACCCCGACGTGATCCTGGTCGGTGAGATGCGTGATACCGAGACCATTTCGATCGCGATCAGCGCAGCCGAAACGGGACACCTTGTCATCGCAACGCTGCATACCAATAACACCTCGTCCACCATCGACCGTATTATCGATGCCTTTCCCGCAGAGCAGCAGGCGCAGATCCGCGTGCAGCTGTCCACGGTGCTGGAGTGCGTGGTGTGTCAGAACCTCGTTCCCACCACGGACGGAAAGCGTACCGCTGCCTACGAGGTGCTGATCCCGACCATGGCGGTTCGTAACATGATCCGCGAAAACAAGACCCCTCAGATCCCGTCCGCTTTGCAGACCGGTAAGAAGTTCGGCATGCAGACCAAGGACGACTATTTGTACGAGCTGTATCTCAAGGGGAAAATATCCAAGGATACCGCGATGAAGTACGCAGAGGACGAGCAGCAGCTTTCCAGAAAGATGGAGGGCTTTGCTTACTAAGGTATAAGGAGTAATCAATGCCAACTTACGGATATCAAGCCATACAGAAAAACGGCAATAAGAAAAAGGGCAGCGTCACAGCCCCCGATATGAATCAGGCGCGCTTGCAGCTGCTTGCCGAGGGTCTGACTCCGATTGAGATCAAGGAGCAGAACCTTTTGACCAAGGATATCGAGATCTCGTTTTTGGAAGGCGTCAAGCCGCGAGATCTGAGTGTGTTCTGTCATCAGTTCGTCAGCGTGATCGATGCGGGCGTGCCGGTGGCGGAGGCCTTGAATTTGCTTTCTCAGCAAACCGAGAATAAGACGCTTCGCAAGGCGATCTCTCAGGTGCAAAAGGAGATCCAGCAGGGCGAGACCATGGCGGATGCTATGAGAAAGCAGGGGAAGCGCGTGTTTGCCCCCATGTTCGTCAACATGGTTGCGGCGGGCGAGGCCTCGGGTAATTTGTCGGTTGCGTTTGCACGTATGGCGGATTATTATGAAAATGCAAATAAGACCAAGGCTGCCTTGCAAAAGGCGATGATCTATCCCGCTGTGGTGCTGATTGTGGTCGTGATCGTCATGTTTGTCATGATGCTGTTTGTGCTTCCCACCTTCAAGGGAATCTTTGAGGATATGGGCGCAGAGCTGCCCTGGATCACGCGGGTCATCATGGGCACAAGTGATTTCTTTGTGGGCTACTGGTGGCTGATTTTGATCGTCGGTGCTCTGGCAGGACTTGGTATATGGCTGTTTTCACGCACCAAAAAGGGCACGTACGTCTTTGCGTGGTTTGCGCGAAAAATGCCTGTGTTTGGTCCTTTGACCGTCAAGACTGCGTCTGCACAGTTTGCACGCACCTTCGCAACGCTGACCGCATCGGGCTTGCCCATCATCGAGGCTTTGGAGATCGTGGCGCGCAGTATGACCAATGTATATTTCAAGGACGCCTTGCTGCGTGCCAGAGAGCGAGTTGCCGTGGGTACCTCGCTGGCAGAATCCTTGCAACGCAGCAACCTGTTCCCGCCAATGGTGATCCATATGGTCAAGATCGGTGAGGAATCGGGTAATCTTGAAAAAATGCTGGATAAGCTTTCGGAATATTATGACGAAGAGGTACAGGCCGCAACCAAGAACGTAATGGCCATGCTTGAGCCTATGATCATCGTGCTGCTTTGTCTGGTGGTCGGAACGGTAGCCATCGGTGTCATGCTGCCTATGTTTGAAATGTACAGCATGTACGACCAGTATCTGTAAGCGATAAGGAGAAGATATGCATCCTGCATTGATGATATGCGGTGCCGCCTTGTGCGGTGCGGGCGCAGGCGCGGCCTGTATTCCGCTTGTGAACCGCTATTTGGTAAAACTTGAGAAGAACAAGCTTTCAGGAAAGGCTTGTGCGGCATTTATGATCGTACTGGCACTTTTGTGGGCTGCCTCGTTCGGAGTGCTGGGCTGGAGCGCGCAGGCGTTTTTGATCAGTCTTGCAGCCGCGGCGTTGCTGTCTCTTTCCTGGATAGACTGGAGCACGTATGAGATTCCGTTTGCCTATAACGTCTTTATTTTCGGGCTTGGCGTGCTTGCTCTGATTTTTGATCTGACCCATTGGTACGAATATCTGATTGGATTTTTCGCGATCAGTCTGCCGCTTTTGTTATTGTTTTATTTGTCAAAGGGGGCGGCGATCGGCGGCGGAGACGTCAAGCTGATGGCTGCTTGCGGCATGCTGCTGGGTTGGAAGCTTGCTTTGCTTGGATTTGTGCTGGGTTGTATCATAGGCTCTGTGGTACATATTCTGCGCATGAAAATATCGGGGGAGAAGCACATGCTTGCTATGGGCCCCTACTTGTCGATCGGTGTGTTTTTATCCGCACTGTTCGGTAATGCCGTGATCAACTGGTATCTGACGATGCTGGGACTGTAAAGCGGCATCATGGAAAACGTATTTTTGAAAGGAACAGGTATATCAAATGAGCCTATCATTTCGCTCAAAGCATCTGCTTGCATTACAAATAGATAACGGAGTGACGCAAATAGCAGAGCTCCGTGTGCATGCCAAGAGCACCTCGGTGGTCAAGTCTTTTTCGTTACTGACCCCTGCGGGAACTGTGGAGGATGACGGCACGCTGGTGGCGACCGAGGAGTTTGCCGCACTGTTGCGACAGCAGATCAGTGCGCACGGAATCAAGACCGACCGCGGTGTGTTCTGCGTCAATTCCGACCGCATCATTTCCCGTGAGATCACGCTGCCCAATATCAAGCGTGCACAGATTTTGACTATGCTCAACACCAACGCACAGGATTATTTCCCTGTAGACGTCAGTGATTATAAGCTGGATTATTCGATTCAGGAGCAGGTGGATGAAAATGGCACGAAAATGTTGCGCGTGCTGGCAAGAGCGATCCCCAAGCCCTTGATCTCCTCGTATTATGCATTGGCCAAAATGATGGAGATCGGCATTGAGGCGATCGATATTTCCGGAAACAGCGTGCTGCAGGCTGTTGGTCTCAACCCGCAGATGGGGGCAAGACAGGACGACGTCGAGGGAAGCACGTATCTGGTTGCTAACCTGTATTCCAAGGGCACGCAGCTGACCTTTATCAAGGACGGTACGGTCAGATTGCAAAGAACCATTTCGGTGGGTCTTGGTGAGGAATTTGAAAATCTGCTGACCATCAACGGTGAGCAGGTAGGCGATATCGTCGGCTATCAGCACGAGGAGCTGGACAGGGATACACAGTTTTCGATCTCGATGGATGCCTATAAAAAGGCTGCTGAGCTGTCCACTGCGATCAACCGTATTATTGAATACTATTATTCTGTGGAAGGGTACGGAAACGGACAGATCTACGGTACAGTGATCGGCTCGGCCGTGCTGCTGCCCGGTTTTTCCAAGCAGCTGTTTGCGGAGCTGGATATTCCGCTTCGCCTGCCGCACGCTACCTTGGCTGAGACTGATGTCAAGTCGGGTGTGGAATACGGTCTGTATCTGCCTTGTCTGGGGGCTTGTCTGAATCCCTTGAATCTGATCGACAAGGCACAGGACATGACGCTGGAGAATATTTGTGCAAAGCGTCGTTGGCTGGAAAGAGCCGCGTTTGTCAAGCGCAATCTCATTCTGATCGTTGGTGCAGCCGTGCTTGCACTCTGCATTGGTATTTCCACGGGATTGGCCGGATACGTGATTGTAGAAAATATCGTCATTAAGGGAGACATCAAGGATTATCAGCAAAAGATCGAGGTGTTCTCCGAGGTGGCCAAGTATCATCATACCAAGCTCAACGCCGAGTCTATCCGCGACCTGCTGCAGTCGTACACGCAGAAGCTGGAGCAGTTGGAGCAGGATGAGCAGGTTTATGAGTCTCTCAAGGCAGAGCATGAGCAGTTGGCAGAGACGTATCTTGCCCTGCAGGAGGCTTGCGCTAAGCTGGAGCAGGATTTTGTGTACGTAGAGCAGGTGTATTCGCAGGAATACGCAGTATATGAGGATTTCTCCAAGAGCATCTGGGATTGGTATGAGGAGATCATGTTCACGCTCGACGAGGATTATATGAATACCAATAACGATAATCTGGTTGCCTTTATTGAGGAACTGGAGGATAAGATGCCTTCGACCTTTACGGTTACCGCCATTGCTGTGACCGATCAGGGTCTGAATATGGGTATTGAGGTCAAGAGCAAGGAGCAGGTCATTTATGTGATCCAGACGCTGCGTGAATTTGACACGGTTGAAATTATGAGTATTTCCGGCCTGACCATCGTCGGCGGCGGCAGCTCCGACAAGTTTGAGGAAGAGGTCCAGGGCCCGCTCAATCCTACCCAGCGCGTACGCTTCACTGTTTCGCTGAAGTATACCGAATTGTTCAGAGAAAACTGAGAAGGGAGGGCTGATGATGAAATTCTTTGATTTAGACAACGATAAGAAGAAAAAAGAAGAGATGATGGCAAGCAAGGTCGAGCAGCTGGTCGAGCAGGCACAAGAGGCCGAGCAGATGGCGGATCAAGCCGAAGAGTTGCCTGCACAAGAGCCTGTCCCCCAAGAAGAGGCACTCCCCGCTCAAGAGGTGATCGCTCTCGACCCGGATACAGTCGAGGAAGTCGTGGAAGAGATTCCCGAGCAGGTTACGGAAGAAATTGCCGAGGAGATTGCCGAGGAGACCGTAGAAGAGACGGTAGAAGAGGCTACGGAAGAAGCCGCTGAGAATGCTGCACAGGATGCTGCACAGGAAACGGCAAAGGCGCCCGAGGCACAGCCCAAGACTCCCAAGGTAAGACAGCCGCTGTCCAATTCTGTCAGACTACTGATCCAAGCGGTACTGGCGGGACTGTTTAGCGTATTGGGTATGATTCTGCTTGTGAGTACGCTTTTGCTGGTATATATGCCTATCAAGGCAAGCAACAATGCATTGGCAGATCAAAGACTGGAAAACCGTATGGAGCTCAGTGTTCTGATTGCGGATGTATTCCCCAGCATGAACGTCAATGACGAGCTCAGTGACGTGATCTTACGTGCATTGGAGAATAAAAAAGCCACGTTGCGTAACGAAAGCAACCAGGTCGCAGAGGAGATCGAGGCATTGCGTACCTCCAATGAGGTGATCTCCAAGCTGTTGGTGGACGTTGGTTATGATACGATCGGCTTTGACCAGATCGTAAGCGATTCGTTTGCAACCGATAAGTGCTTGCAGGCAATCAATATTCCGATCAGTGTGGTGGACGGCAAGCTGGAAAAGCTGGGTGTTGCCAAGCTGAAGGAGGAGATTGCCAACTATAAGGGCACGACCACAACGGTCACCCGTGAGGATGAAAACGGTGAAACCATTACCGAAACCGTGGTACAGGGCGGTCTGATCCCTGAAGCCCAGGCCAAGAAGTCCGAGCTGCAGAAGAAGTATGACGAGCTGCAGGGCAAGCTGGACGAGCTGGATGATTATCTGGATAAGAATACCGGTAAGATTACCGCGATGTATAACCGCCTGGAGAGTACGGAAAAAGCATATAGCATCTTTGATAAGATGGCTGCCATTTCCGCATATGCAAAGGAAAATCCCAAGAACAACATGTTCCTGCAGGATACGACGGATAAGCTGAATAGCTTCCCGGGCGAATCCAAGGAAGAGGACGACATCCTCTTCATTATGAAGGTAGAGTCTGAGACGGGTATCCGCATGCAGATGGTCAATTACGGACAGGATTATCAGCACGTTAAGCTGTCCAACGGTATGCTGCTTTGCTATGAGGTATACAGCATTCCGTATTATGCAAGCTACCGGGGCTTGAAGAACCTGATTGCATATTTCAATGATAATGATGATTTCTATGCATCGGTTTACACGCTGTCCATTCAGTATAATCCTGCAGATCAGTCGATCCAGGGCAACATGGTAATTCTGCATTACTATCTGCTGGATGAAAACGCAGAGTACGTACCTCCCGTGATCGGCGAAGAGATCATTCCCGGTATTGACGGCATTTTCGGTGACGTGACCGATAACAATAAGCATCAGGGTAAGCAGAGCCCGTACACGGTTGACGACGTTAAGGGCTGGCTGGATAACGGCATGTCCTTCGAAGACGTTCGTGACATGCTCAAGAGTAAGGGCTATCCTGCAACCGAGTTTGCCTGGATCATGAAGGAAGAGTATAAGACGCCCACCGAAATGCAGGCCTTCCTGGAGGAATACGGTGAAGAAGGTGTTGAATACGACCTTGATTACGTGCTTGAGCTGCTTGAATGTGATCTGACTACGCTGATGGATATTTACTATGCAAAGGATCCCGGGGAGGATAACACGGGCGATGACAATACTCCCGATGATCCCGAGGAGGATACCACGGGCGATGACAATACTCCCGATGACCCCGAGGAGGATACCACGGGCGGTGGTGATACCCCCGATGACCCTGAGGAGGATACCACGGGCGGTGGCGGTACCCCCGATGACCCCGAAGAGGACACCACGGGCGGCGGCGATACCCCCGATGATCCCGAGGAGGAGACCACGGGCGGTGGCAATACCCCCGATGACCCCGAGGAGGAGACTACCACCGGCGGCAGCAAGCCCCAGGGCGGCAAGCAGAGTGACTATACTGCCGATGAAATTGAGCAGATGCTGAAGCCTACCGGCACGAAGAGTCTGGAGCAGGTTCGCGACATGATCAAGTCAAAGGGCTATCCGGCAACCGAGCTTGCGTGGATCCTCAAGGAAAAGTACAAGACGCGCGACGAGATCGAAATGTTCGTCATTTTCCGCGGCGAGGGCAAATATACCACGCTGGAGGATGCAACCGAGCTGTTTGAGTGCAGTGCGAAAGAACTGAGATACATTTACGAGTACGATATGGATCATTGATCCAATGCTTTGAGAAAGGAGAAAGGCATGAGAAAGTTTTTGAAAAATCAAAAGGGCGTTACAATGATGGAAGTGCTGGTAACGGTTGCGCTGCTTGCAATCGTTGTCGTTCCGTGCCTTTCTTCCTTTATCATGGCACAAAGCGGCAACGTCAAAGCCGCTGAGGTGACCAATGCTTATACCGCAGCTGCCAATTTGATGGAAGAGCTGAAGGGAATTGGCGAGGTTGACGAAGTCATCGCACAATTAACCCCGAAGAAGGATGACCACGAGCAACTGCTGCCAAAGGAGTATAACGATACCATCTACGTTGTTTACCAAGATGCAGGGACGTACGTAACCGTATGGATCTTCCAAGGTAGTGCTGTAAATGCTGAATATGATAGTGAAAACGAAGCACAGCTTTCTAACGGAGAACTGCTTTTGAAAGGGGTGATCGCTCCATGACAAAGAGATTTATCAAGGATAATCGCGGTCAGGTGCTTTACGCAGTAATCGTTACGGTTATGTTTTTGGGCGTGCTTTCCATGATCGCCATGGGGCTGACCCTGCAGCATTACCATGCCTCCGTGCAAAAGCAAGAGCGCGTGAGCGACTATTATGCAGCGGATGCAGTGGCGGAGTTGATACGGATTGGAAAAATTACCGTCAACGGAGAAGTTAAGGTCGATGCAGAGACTTTTACTGTAGATGACAGCGGCGAAATACTTGTGAAAAAAGAGGAAGCAACATATAAAATCACAGCAGGCACTGTGACATTAGATGTTGAAATCCAAGGAGACAAATTCATAAGCTGGGAGGTAAGCTATCATGCAAAACAACCGGCTGAGTAAGAATAACAAGGGCGTGACCCTTGTAGAAGTGATCGCGGTGATCGCGGTCTTGGGCGTGGTCATGGCGGCCGTAACAGGCTTTATGATCACAGGTACAAAAATGTCCGCCAAGGTCAGTAACGAGGCGGGAAGCAGTATGCGAGAGCAAACCGCGGTGGAATTTATTCAAAAGACGGTTTTGAGATACGGCTCTGCTTCTCTGAGAGTTCACCAAGAGATACTCGATGAGGAAAATCAAAATCAGCCTACCGGCCGTTATGCGGGTTTGCTGATTGTCTATGCTACCGATGGTGAAGGGCAAAGCTCTTGCGCTTTGATCACCACCGAGAAAATTAAGGGTAAGGATCAGGTCGTTTATCGGCTTTGCACGGAAACGTCAGAGGGCACCTTGAGCCTTGATGTTAGAGATCCCGTTGAGCTTTGTTCGGGAACGATTTCCTTTGAGCAGATTACGGACGACACCGTGATCTACGAATTAAATGGCGAAAAACACGTGGTGCATCTCAGAGTCGCTTCGTCCGGCTCGTGATGTACGTGACGTTGGAGGATAGATTTTGATGAAAAAAATAGTTGTTTTCTTAACAGCTTGTTTACTGCTAATCGGAACTTTGGTGGGAACAGCAGCTGCGGAAACCACACCCCGAGTAAGAAAAAAATACTCGGATCTGGATTACAGCATGGGCAGCACCAAGTCGGCAACCGTATATATGGGAGACGTGCTTGAGCAGCTTTACGGTTACCAACTGACCGATGCAGAGAAGAACTTGATCCGATATAAGTTCGATGGGCAAAACGTTCTTTATTACAAGCGTCCTTCGATCGTTGATCCGCAGATCACGTACAATGGCGAAACGCAGCAGTTGACCATTATTCTGATGGACGACTACATTTACAACAGCAGATACGATTATGACATTTGCTGGACACCCTCGCGCGTTGTGATCAACGGAAAATCCGGAAAGTTTTCTCCTGCCCCCGACGTGGATGCAAACTATTTCCGCGCCACTGTGGAGGGCGTTGCATGGAGCAGCAACGTGCTGATGACGGTTGAGTACACCTCGCAGTTCACCATTTCTGCGGATACGCTCAACGATTTTGTCAATTTTGCTTACGATACCGCAGTTTCCTTGGATGGGGAGTACGCGATCTACCAATCCTCGCTGGAGCAATATAATCTCAAGCTGGATGAGTACAATGAAAACCAGATCGAATGGACGAGATATCAGGCCGAGCTGGACGCATACCGTGACCATCAGTATCAAGAGGCATTGTACGCAGATTATCTGCTTTATCAGCAGTACCTGACAGAAATGCAGGTATATAATCAAGCCTATGCCGATTATACCGATAATCAAAAGGAATGGGCTACCTATTACGAGAATTGCAGCAAGTTCGAGCAATACATGAAATACAATGAGCAGTATCCTGCTCTGTATGCTGAATATCAGAACGAGATGGCCACGGTCAATCACCACCTGGGTCTGCTTGCGCTGATGGAGGTCAAGGATCCCGTGACCGGTTTTTCGTTTATTGAGGTTGTTTTGGACGACCGCGTCGGTCAGGTGATTGCTGAGAAGAAGGCAGAGCTCTCTGCGCTTGAGGGAAGTGCCGTGGACAACGTGGTAGCAGCAACGCCCGTATTGCAGAAATTTTTCACCACCTATCGCTCACTGAGCACCGATCAGGAGAGATACGCGTTTTATATCAAGGAGTATTCCTCCTTTGTCAAGCATCTCAAGATGCTCTACGACGGTCTCAATAAGCTTTATAAAAACGGCCCGATCTATAACACACTGTGCAAGGATTATCCCGATTACGTCGACTCCTTGGTGCGCATGCTTGGCTTGCTTTACGTCAACAACTGTAGCTTTAACGATAATATGACCATGAACCTGAACTACGAGGTGGATTATCACGGTCATAAAAAGGCAAAGGATCTGGTGGACGCTTCGCTGCGCCCTGCATCCGATACCAACAAAGCAAAGCCCCTTAGTGCATGGCCGAAGCCGCCCAAGCATCCTTCCGAATGCGAGGTTACCAGTCTGCCCACCAGACCCACCCAGACTCTGCCTGAGCCTACCAAGCCCCCTCTGCCCGAGTTTGGCGTAGTCACGTCTATTGAAGAGCTCCCGACAGACATGCAGGATCCCGGCACCATGGAAGTGCCGACCAAGCCTTCCTTGTACGTGCCGCACCCCGGTACGCCGCCTTCCTTGCCTTGGGATTCCACCTATCAGAGCCTCTATGAGGCATATTTGCGCGGAGAAATCGTGCAAAGAGCCCCGTTTGGCACTGCACAGACGGTTACGCTGACCGCTGCAGCCAATCATACGGCAACCCTTGGCGAGGACGAGCATTATTATTACATTTACTTCTATAACAGTGACGAGGCTAAAACGTATATTGGCTACGATGCCGTGCGTTACGGTGAATCAGGTGCATATCCCGAGGATCTGCCCGTGCCCACCAAGCAACCCGTCAATGAGATCGCTTATGCCTTTGACCACTGGGTCTACGAGAACGGAGAGCCGGCTGATCTGAGTATGATCACCTCGGACGTTGAGGTGTTTGCTGCTTATAAGATCGTGCCCCGACAGTGTACCGTGACGTGGGACGTGGGCGGCAAGCTGATCGAAACACTGTGGTATTACGGAGAAACCCCTGTATTTACAGGATCGACCGATCGAGAGCCGTCCCTGCAATACATTTATACGTTTGCAGGATGGGATAAGGAGATCACAACAGTCAAGGAGGACGTCGTCTATACAGCACAGTATTCCACCGTGCTGAACAGACATAAGGTCACCTTTGTGATGGGCGACGGTACGTTGATCGAGAAGGTTTACGATTACGGAAAGAATTTGGGTGAGGCCGTGCCGCTGCAAACGCCGGTCAAGACACCCACCGCACAGTATTCGTACGTATTCAAGGGTTGGAAGGACGACCGAGGAAATCTGTACCGAACGCCGTCTGAGTTTCCGACGCTCTCGGGACCTGTCACCTTTACCGCTGAATTTGAGCCGGTGCTCAATGAGTATACCGTCACTTGGGTCGTAGAAGAGCAAACCTTCCGGCAGACCTACAAATACGGTGAAATCCCCGTATTCGGAGATGCTCCCGGTGCCGTACCCACCAAGCCCTCGACACTGCAGCATGATTACGTGTTCCGCGGTTGGAGTTCCAAGATTGGAGCAGTGGTAGGGGACGTAACGTACGTTGCACAGTTTGACGAGGTCACGCGACAGTATATGATCACGTTTATCGTGGACGGTAAGGAATTCGTATATCCTCATGCATACGGTGATACGCCCGTATGTAAGAAGCCTCCCGAAAAAACTCCTACGGTAGAGCATGAATTTATCTTTGCCGGTTGGGATAGAGAGCTTGAGCCCGTCACCGAGGAGACGACCTACGTGGCGCGCTTTGATACAACGCCGAGAAAGCACCCCATTACGTTTTTGCTTGGAAAGGAAGAGGTCGTGCTGGAATTTGAGTATGGCACTGTTCCCGTATATCCGAGCAGAAAGCCCACGATTGCAGATGACAGCCGCTATTACTACGTATTTACAGGTTGGGACAGACCCTTTACCGAGGTAGACGGACAACCGACTACCTATACCGCTTACTTTGACGCATTTCCTCTTGCACCTGTCAAGGATGGGGAGGATGGCATTCTGTCGATCAGCCCGGACGGGAAATACATCTTATATGTGGACGGCAGTATCGTCGATATTTCCAGAGTGATGGACAAGGCGGGCGAGAACGGTGCAGCACTGCTGCAGGTGCACTTTGGCAAGGCCATTGTGGAATTCCCCAAGGAGCAGGTCGATGCTTTCTACAATATGAGCGGTGCGATCTACGAGGTAAGATTGGCATGCGTGCCATATGAAGATCGCATTTCGTATCAGTTGGAGCTGTTGGACGCGAACGGATTTCCCGTACAGTTTTTGATGACTGAGCTGATCCTCAAGCTGCCTTATCAAGGGGCATACTCTGCTGACGTGTATTGCGTCGGGGAAGACGGTGCGCTCAAAAAGATTGAGGCAGAGCATATTGATGGGCATCTTGTATTCTCCACCATGGATTTTGCCACTTACGTGCTTCGCGATAAGTACAAGATCACCGGTCTGTCTGCTGAAAACGGTCTTGCAAACGCACCCAACGAGGCATACGAGGGAGATATCGTGACCTTTACGCCCAATCCTGACGAAGGGTTCCATATCAAATCCGTTGTTGTGCTGTCAAACGGCAAGGAGCTTGAGGTCAAGTTTGAGGACGGTGTGTATTCGTTTGTTATGCCCAAGGGCAACGTAGAGGTTGTTACCACCTTTAAGGTCGTGGAGGGCGGCACGGCGGCCGAGGTTCTGGCAGGCGTGATCACTGCATTGCTGATCGTGTCGATCGGCATTGTTATCGCGATCATTCTGCAGAGAAAAAAGCCGATCAAAATGTGATCCCAAAGGATTTTGGACCAAGGCGATAAGCCTTGGTCCTTTTTTGCGCTTATACAAAAAAACGGAGAAAACTCTACCGAGGGCAAAATACAGCGGGATGAACAAAAAGAGAGCGTGTGTGCTTGACAAGCATTGATTGCGTATGGTATAATTGGCTGATATCACCACGGGAAAATACGGTAGAATTACATTTATATTCAAAGGAGAAAAAACATGAGAAGAATTCTCGTTATGCTGCTGTGCGGCATCCTCCTGCTGTCGGCTTTTGCAGGTTGTGCGAACAATGAGCAGCAGGAACAGGAATCCACCACCGGCGCACAAGAGGAGGCGCATTGGATCAGCCCCGAGCTGGAGACCACCGATGAATTTGCCGGCAATACCCTGACGCTGCTTGTCAACCGAGAGATGGATGCGGGTAGCGATGAAGCATCCTCCGATCCGCTTGAGGATGCGCTTTACAGACGAAATGATAAGTTGGAGTCCACCTATGGCATTACCATCAATACCTTGCTGGAAACCGAGTATACCATTCTGGGCGACAAAGTTGCCAAGGACGTCAGCTCGGGCAACGGCGAATATGACATCGTATACCAGCACATGGTCAACGCCGCAACCAACCTGGCGGTCAACAACTACCTGATTGACCTTGACGAGCTGGAGTACGTGGATTTCAACCAGATCTGGTGGGACCAGGATGCAAAGGAAGGCTTTACCATCGGTAACCACCAGTTCTTGACCGTGGGCGACCTGTTACCGCACACCATGCTGTATTCCGCCTGCCTTGCATTCAATAAAAATCACTTTGACGATCAGTCCTTGGAGTATCCTTACGAGCTGGCAAGAGACGGCGCATGGACACTGGACGAGCTCAACGCCCTGACCAAGGATCAGACCAAGGACGTCAACGGTGACGGCAAGATCGAGCTCAAAAACGACTATTACGGCTTGAGCAGCTGGCACTTAGCAGGTCCATTCAATTTCTTCTTTGGCTCCGGCGCGACATTCTTTACCAAGGATGCGGACAACTATCCCGTTTACAGCGTGGACCAGGATAAGATCCAGAGTATTTACGACAAGGTGTACACCACCTTTATGACCAACAATTCTTTGTACATTAACGATGTCAGCATTCACACCGAGGCATATAAGATCTTTACCGAGGGCAGAGCACTGTTCGTCTCCTGCTCTCTGACGCAGATCGCCAATTCCGAATTTGGCTTTAAGGACATGGCGGATGAATACGGTGTGCTGCCTCAGCCCAAGTATGATACGGCACAAGAGGATTATATGAGCTTTGTCAACGGTGCGGCATCGGTTGTCGTCGTGCCCAAGAGCCTTGGCGAGGACAGACTTGACTTCGTGGGCTACATGATGGAGGCACTTGCGTCCTCTTCCTACTACATGGTGACCGACACCCTGTATGATAAGGTTGCCAAGTCCAAGAATGTGCGTGATGCGGAGTCTGCCGAAATGGTGGACATCATCATCCGTAACAGAGTTTTTGACTTTGGATATGCGCATTTCTTCAGCAAGGCCTATCCCTGCGCGGTTCTGTTCCAGACCTGCCTGGATGCCAAGAACGACTCTGTTGCAAGTGCAATCAAAAAAGTCAAGGACAAGACCATGGAAAAGGATATAGACAAGATCCTGGAGGTTTACCAGGGAGAGTGATCAAAAAAGGGCTGCATAGCAGCCCTTTTGGTTTTTGCCCCAAAACTATTGACAAAAAGGCAAATGAAATATATAATAAAAGGTGTGTTTTTTATCATGAAAACTATGTACTGTTAGGGAAATGATATTTCGTAGGGGCGACCTGTGGTCGCCCGCTCAGATCGGGCGACCGCAGGTCGCCCCTACGAGTCGATATGGCGATCGGTGCTTCCCAAACAGCGGCAGAAAGGAAAAATATAAATCATGAAGTACGAGCATTTACAAGTGGAAAAAAAGTGGCAGGAGTACTGGGAAAAGAACCAGACCTTCAAGACCGACGTTTGGGATTTTTCGAAGCCTAAGTTTTACGCTTTGGATATGTTCCCCTATCCGTCCGGTGTAGGCCTGCACGCAGGCCACCCCGAGGGCTATACTGCGACCGACATCATGTCCAGAATGAAGAGAATGCAGGGCTACAACGTGCTGCACCCCATGGGATACGACTCGTTCGGCCTGCCCGCAGAGCAGTATGCAGTCACTACGGGCAATCACCCCAACGGCTTTACCCAGGAAAATATCAAGACCTTTTCGAACCAGCTGCGCGAGCTGGGCTTTGACTACGACTGGTCCAAGATGATCGCGACCAGCGACCCCGAGTTCTATAAGTGGACCCAGTGGATCTTCAAGCAGCTGTATCTGGACGGCTACGCACAGTATATCGATATGCCTGTTAACTGGTGCGAGGAGCTTGGCACCGTGCTTTCCAACGATGAGGTCATCGACGGCAAGTCCGAGCGCGGCGGCTACCCCGTAGTCAGAAAGAATATGAAGCAGTGGGTCATCAACCAGCCTGCATTTGCAGAAAAGCTGCTGGAGGGCCTGGACGAGATCGATTGGCCCGAATCCACCAAGCTGATGCAGAAGAACTGGATCGGCAAGTCCACCGGTGTGGAGGTCAAGTTTGACATCGTGGGTGGCGGTGAGTTTTCCATCTTCACCACCTGCATCGAGACCATTTACGGTATCACCTTCATGGTGCTCGCTCCCGACGGCGAGGTGACCAAGCGTCTGCTTGACAGAGTGCAGAACAGAGAAGAGGTTCAGGCATATATCGACGAAACGCTCAAGAAGAACGATATGGATAGAACCGAGCTCAACAAGACCAAGTCGGGCTGTGAGCTCAAGGGCGTGACCTGCATCAACCCTGTCAACGGCAAGGAAGTGCGCATGTTCATCGGTGACTTCGTGCTTGCAAGCTACGGCACGGGCGCGGTTATGGCTGTTCCTTCGCACGACCAGCGTGACTTTGAGTACGCGATCGCGCACAATATCGATATGATCCAGGTCATCGACGGCGACGAAAAGCTTGGCCACGTGGACGTATCCGAAAAGGCATTTGAGAAGCAGGACTACCTGGGCAAGGGCTATCGCCTTGTCAACTCCGAGGAATTCACGGGCTTGACCGTAGAAGAGGCTAAGGAGGCCATTACCTGCAAGCTCGAGGGTCTGGGCGTTGCCAAGAGAACGGTCAATTACCACTTCAGAGAGTGGATCTTTGCGCGCCAGCGTTACTGGGGCGAGCCCGTTCCCGTGGTTCACGGTGAGGACGGCGAGGTGCACGTGCTGCCCGACGAGGAGCTGCCGCTGATTTTGCCCGAGCTGGAAAACTACAAGGGCGAGGGCGGTAAGGCCCCCTTGGAAAACGCAACCGAGTGGAAGCAGTATGACAAGAACGGCATCAAGGGTAAGAGAGAGACCTCCACCATGCCCGGCTCTGCAGGCTCGAGCTGGTACTTCCTGCGCTATATCGATCCCCACAACAACGATGAATTTGCAAATCAGGAGCTGCTCAAGCACTGGATGCCCGTTGACCTTTACATCGGCGGCCCCGAGCATGCAGTCGGTCACCTGATGTACTCCAGAATCTGGAACAGATACCTGTACGACAAGGGACTTGCTCCCACCAAGGAGCCCTTCCAAAAGCTGGTGCACCAGGGCATGATCCTTGGCGCAAACGGCATCAAGATGGGTAAGCGTTTCCCCGAGTACGTGGTCAACCCCAGCGACGTAGTCAGAGATTACGGTGCAGATACGCTCAGACTCTACGAGATGTTTATGGGCCCGTTGGAAGTTTCCAAGCCCTGGAGTGACGCAGGCGTTGACGGCGCACGCCGCTTCCTCAACCGTGTATGGGCGTTCTTTACCGAAGAGGGTAACGTCGTGGACGAGGCTGTGCCTGCTCTTGAAAAGATCTATCACAAGAGCGTCAAGAAGATCACCGAGGACTTTGAGAAGCTGGCGTTCAACACCGCCATCTCTCAGATGATGATCTTTGTCAACGCGGTCTATAAGGAAGGCAAGTGCTCCCGCGAGTACGCGGAGGGTCTTATCAAGATGCTGTCCTGCATCTGCCCGCACATCGGTGAGGAGATCTGGCAGATCATGGGTCATGACAATACCATTGCATATGAGCCCTGGCCCACCTTTGACGAGAGCAAGACGGTCGATGACACGGTCGAGGTTGCCGTACAGATCAACGGCAAGGTTCGTGCTACCGTGATGCTGCCCGTAGGCTGCTCCAAGGAGGATGCGATTGCCGCTGCAAAGGCCGATCCCAAGATCGCAGAGCAGATTGAGGGCAAGACCATCGTTAAGGAAATTTCCGTACCCGGCAAGATCGTTAATATCGTGGTCAGATAAAAATAAAAAACTTTTGCATAAACACTTGACATTCCAAAATGTTTGGTGTATAATACCAAAGGATATAACGGAAGTTATGTTTAGTTCACTCTTGGCAGACGCGAGGGGAGGGAAATAGATAATGGCAGAAGTAAGACTCAAGGAAGGCGAAACCCTGGATAGCGCTCTGAGACGTTTTAAGCGTCAGATGGCTCGCTCCAACGTTCTTGCCGAGCTCCGTAAGAGAGAATGCTACGAGAAGCCCAGCGTAAAGCGCAAGAAGAAATCTGAAGCAGCGCGCAAGAGAAAGTATAAGTAATACAAAAAGCACTTATGTCGCAAGGCATAAGTGCTGTTTGTTTTATGCGGCTTTTTGGGGTTGGTGAAGTAGTCCAAAAAAACGGAAAATAGTTAGCCAATATGCCGAAAATCCATGTTTTGCGTTGACAGAGCAGTTTTCTTCATGTATAATGAACGCAACGGAGCAATCCGAATACAGAAAAGAGGTAAGACAATATGAAAAAGACACTCTCCCTGTTGGTGCTGGCTGCAATGCTGCTGTCCGTTCTGGCACTGACTATTTCTGCTGCAGAGTATGATTATATCAATCAGGCGGATTACTATGAGCATGAAGCAGCAAAGATCGACGAGATTTACGACAGTGAAGCCGGTATTGCTTCTACCAAGTGGACTGTTCCGTACCTTCCCGTAACGCCCGCGTTGGACGGTAAGATCAACGTAGGTGAGTACGAAAGATTTGAAAATTTTGAAGAGTATCTGACCTATTCGATGCGTACCAACAACGGCCAGAATTCGGTTGAAGAATTCTACGCATTCCTGGATGCTGCCAAGCCCGGCTTCTTTGATGCATATTGGGGATGGGACGGCCAGTATCTGTACATGGCGTTCAATATGGACTGCTTTGACGGTTATTTCTGCGATCCCAGCGTGCACGGTGCTTCTTACCTGTATGCTTGCACTGCGGTGCAGTTCGGCCTTGGACAGGCAGATGCAGAATACGGACAGTTCAGCGAGACCGGCTTTGGTATCAACCCCGATGGCAACACCGGTGTGACCACCAAGTGGTTGGGCAACTACATTCCCGATGATACCAAGGACGTTGCAGGTGAATACAACGAGACCACCAAGAGATTGACCATTGAATTCAGAATCAATCTTCAGCTGGCATTGGATATGGACGAAACCGTTCAGAACGGCGACCAGGCAAGAATGTGCTGGCTGCTCAGCGTTGGCGGCGACGGCGATAACCTCAGATGTAAGCAGGTGTCCTTCTGTCACGGTATCGGCGGTTCGCAGTCCAACAAAGCTGCACAGTATTTTGCAACCATTACCTTTGACGGTCTGCCCGATGGCGTTGAGGTTCCGATCGAGGACCGCGTAGAGATCAGTGAGATCGACAAGGAATACGATCTGCGTGATTTTGTCGTTTTGTCGCAGGATGACGCGATCGACACCTTCTCCGGCAACAACGCAACCATTGAAAAGGTCACCGAGGGTGACGAGAGCTTCATGAGAATTACTGCAACCGGTGATGAAGCGTACGTTTACGGTAACAAGTATCCCGTCAGCGTAAGCAGCGAGACCAAGTTTGTTGTGATCAAGTATCGCACCACCTCGACCAAGGCAAATGAGATGGGTATTATTTATAAGTCCACGTCTTTGAAGGAATATGATCTGGATGCTACTGCATTCGAAACCGTGAAGGCTGACGGTCAGTGGCACTACCTGTACATTGAAATGAGCAGTGAAGAGCATTGGCAGGACTGGATCGTATCCTTGGGCATTGTTCCGTTTGTAAACACCACAGGCATTGCCGGTGAGTCTGTTGACATTGCATGGATCAAGTTCTATCGTGAGGATCCTTGGGATATTCCCGAGTACGAGGCAGACAGAGAGGCTACCGAGACCACCGAGGAGCCTACAACCGAAGAGCCCACCACCGAGGCTCCTACCACCGAGGCACAGACCGAGGCACCCTCCGAAGAGGTTTCCACCGAGGCTGAAAAGTCCGGCTGCAAAGGGATCGTTGGCGGTGCATTTGCAGTTGTTGCACTGATCGGTGTGGCATTTGTCGTTAAAAAGAAGGATTGATTTCCGGTATTTAATAAAAAAACAGTCCGATGGGGCTGAGGAATAAGCGTTAAAATACGCATAAAACAATGACCGTATCCAAGTGATACGGTCATTGTTTTTTATGAAAAGCCTTGTTCCCCCTCATAGATTTGCATTTGCAGGGGACGGCGCCCTCGACGTCCCGGGCAGGCACATGGAACTTATTGCATTACGAAAAGATTTGTTTATGTAGGGCGGGGCGCCGTCCCCTGCGATAGGTGTTTTTTACGAGAAAAGCGAGCACGGAGACTGCTCATCAGACAATCCCCGTGCGAAAACTCCGCTTATTCCTCAGCCCTATCGGGCTGTTTTTTATTTATTCGTAAATTTCCAGCTCGATGATGCTGAACCAGTTCTCGCCCTCGCGCCAGAATCTGACGTAGCGGGCGTCGGCGTCGAGCTCAGTCAGTGTCAGGAACAGCTCGTCCTTGTTGCCGTTGTAGATGGTGGCGTAGGTCTGTCCGTCGGTCGAGATCTCGATGCGGTAGGGGACCCAGGCGGATTCCAGTAACAGCGTCAACTCGTTGAAGTGGACGATCTCTTCCAGATCCACCTGCAGCCAGGCCTGACCGGAGGGAAGAGAGCCCCAACGGGTTTCGAGGTTGCCGTCTACCGCGTATTGGGCGAGATACGTGCCTTCGTGATTGGTAGCAGTGACAGGCTTGTTCAAGGCAAGATTTTCCTTGACCTGCTGCTCGGGGGCGTTTTGCTTATCCTGCTCGGTGGCCTCGTATACGCGCAGCTCATAGATTGAAACGTAATTCCCCTTGGGCACGCTGATCTTGATAAAGCGTGCGCTCTGACCGTACAGGTTGAGAATGCATGCACCTGTCAAAGCGTCCTGCGTGAAAACGCCCATCTGCGTGTAGGTCTTGCCGTCATTGGAGACGGACACCGTGAAGGGGGCGTAGATCGATTCCCAAGCAATATTGATCTCGCCGATCTCGTAGGTCTTGCCAAGATCTACAGAAAAGATATGAATGGCTTCGGTGCATCCAAGACCGCTCCAGCGCGTGGAGGGAATGCCATCCACGGCAAAGTTGGCGGTCAGACTGTCGTTTTCATGACCGTTGTCAAATGCCTGCTTGCCAAGCGCTAAATTTTCTCTTGGCGGCTTGGGTACGGGGACGGTGTAGGTGGCTTTTTGAATGTAATCAAATTCACAGTCCGGGGTTGATATGTTGGTTACGTCGCGCAGCACGGCGGGGGCGATCGTCAGCATCGAAGTCGCCTTGATATCGGTTGCGGACGCAGCCAGCGAGAAGGTGTAGCTGCCGCCGTCAATGACGTAGCGACTGCCCCGGGTGTCATAGCTTTCCAGTGCATCGGTCGTGATATGCACGGTGACCTGTTCGCTCTGCCCCGGGGCAAGCAATGCGGTCTTGGCAAAGCCCGCAAGCTCCAGCGCAGCCTGCTCCATCAGCGTTTCGGGCTTGGAGACGTAGATCTGCACGATCTCGCGGCCTGCTGCCTTGCCTGTGTTGGTCACGGTGCAGGTAGCCGTCAGCGTGCCGTCCGATTGTGCCTGTACGTCGAAATCGGAGTACTCAAATTCAGTATAGGAAAGGCCGTAGCCAAATGGATAGGCAACGTCCACGCCAAAGGTGGAATAATAACGGTAGCCGACGTAAATATCCTCGTAGTAGCAGGTGTCGGTGTTGGTACCGGGAAAGAATTGCGAAGCGGGAGTAGAGAAATAGGTTTCGGGCCAGGTGATGGTGGTCTTGGCGCAGGGATTTGCATTGCCGCAAAGCACCTCGGCCACAGCCGTACCCGTTTTTTCACCCGCAAAGCCGGTCCAGAGAATGGCGTCTGCCTTGTCCCTCCAGGAGAGCACTTCGATGGGAGAGCCCGTGTTGAGCAGCACGATCACCTTTTTCCCCTTTGCGTGGAAAGCGTTGCATACGCGCTCGATCATGTCGGATTCGGTTTTGTTCAACAAGAAGTCTCCCACACCCTCGTGTCTGTCCGCCCCCTCGGTCGAGCCGCGCGAGATCACAATGACGGCTGTATCAGCCGCCTCTGCGCACTCTTCGGCGTAGGCTGCGCTGACCTCGACGTCAAGCGAGGCGTCAAGAGCGGAATGCTCGGGCGCGTTTTTGAACGGATTGGATTTGAAATTGTACACGTCAAAAGCATCGGAGCTGTTCAGTCCCTCGGCAATCGAAACCGGCTTTTTGGCAGTGACAGAGCCTGAGCCCGCACCGCCGTAAACGGTAGCATACGCACCGTTGCCAAAGATGGCCAGTGTCTGCTTGGAATCAAGCGGCAGCGTTCCGTCGTTTTGCAGAAGTACCATCGTCTGGGGTGCTGCTTCGGCAGAAAGAGAGCCGTGTTCCGAAAAGTCAATGTTTTTGGTGCCTTCTATGCCGGTAAAGACGGGGGACTTGACCGCAAGTCTGAGAATATTTGCGCAAGCTTTATCCAGCATAGTAAGGTTGAGCGAGCCGTCATTTGCGGCGGCAATGATCAGTGCGGGATCGTCCGCGCTGCCGGGCATGTTGATATCGTTGCCCGCGTTCACCTTTTCCACCACTGAGCCGCCCGAACCCCAGTCGGACATGACCATACCGTCAAAGCCGCATTCGCCGCGCAGATAAGTGGTCAGCAGGTCGTGTGAAGTGGCTACGCGCGTGCCGTTAACCAAGTTGTAGCAGGACATGATTGTAAAGGGATCGGACTCGCGCATCGCGATGCCAAACGCCTTGAGATAGATCTCGCGCAGTGCACGTTCGGTCACGTTCGCACTGACGTTGCCGCGGGAGGTTTCCTGGTTGTTGGCGGCGAAGTGCTTGAGTGAGACGCCCACGCCCGTGGATTGAATGCCGTTTGTGTAGGCAGTTGCCATCAAGGCGGTCAGAATGGGGTCCTCGGAGCAGTATTCAAAGTTTCTGCCGCCCAGTACGTTTTTCTGAATATTCATGCCGGGGGCCAAGATCACGTCAATATCCTTGACAAGCGTATCCTTGCCCATAGCCGTACCGATTTGTGCGGCCAGTGTGGGATCCCACGAGGAGGAGACGTTGATGACAGAGGGATACCAAACGGTCGTGTCGTAGCGCAGGCCTGCAGGGCCGTCGTTGACGGTCACAGAGGGAATGCCCAGGCGTTCGATGGGATACGTACTGCCCGATGCACCCGGCATCAAGGGGTTCCCTGTGCCTGTGACCAAGTGTGCTTTTTCCTCAAGCGTCATGGCGGCCACCACGCAATCAATGCTGTCCGCGTTCAGCTGTACAAGCCCGGCCTTGATGGGGAGAGAGAGGGAGGTGGCGGCAAGGCCGTTTGCATCCGTGGCGTCCACAAGCAGCAAAAGGGAATCGCTGATTGCGTCCTCGGGGCAATCCAGTGAAATTTCCAATGTGCCGGACTTAGCGTCAGCTTCTTGCTCGGCAATCACATCCTCGCCTCGGGTCAGCTCGCATGAAATCTTGCCGCCCGTACTGCCGTCAGAGACGGTGCAGTCAAGCGTCAGCTTATATGCGTTTCCCTCAAGCGTCAGACGCAAGGCGCGCAGCGAGAGCGCGCACACGGGCTCGGTTATTTGCTCAGTCTCCGGGTCGCTGATGGTTTCGTTGGTCTGCTCTGTGGAGTCTGTCTCGTCCATGGGCTTTTGCTTACACGAAGCAAGCAGAGAGCAAAGCATCAGGGCGGCTAAAAGCAGACACAAGCATTGATAAAAATGACGTGACATAAAGTACCTCCCGTTCGGCTGTCATTGCGTTAATGATAGTTAATAATCTTATTATAACTGATCGACGGAAAAAACGCAAGGGCGAAGATGAAAATTCGTGCGGCTATGGAAATGATGAACTCGTTCACCGTGCTGTTGCAATGAATCAAAATACTGATACAAAGCCAATTTCAACCCGCAGGGGAAAAATTCTCTCAAAATGCGTTATTGCTTTTCTTCGTATCTTTGCTATAATAGAGACAGGATAAGCGCTGATCCAAAATAATATTTGGAGGTTAATATGATAAAGCTTGGAGAGAAAATCAAGTCACTCAGAAAGCAGAAGAATATTTCGCAAGAGGTGTTTGCCAATTATCTTGGCGTGTCGTTTCAGGCGGTTTCGAAGTGGGAGAATGGCTATACCATGCCCGACGTGACCATGATCCCCGCCATCGCGTCGTTTTTCGGGGTTTCCACCGACGAGTTGTTTGATTTTAACTTGTTTGAGACCGAAAAGCAAGTAGAGAAAATTTGCCACGAGGCGTATAAGTATCGCTTTGACGATCCGGAAAGATCGGAGCAAATCCTGCGCGAGGGTCTGCAGAGATTCCCGGGGAATGATATCATCCTCAACAATCTCCTGTACACTATGGATTACAAGACGTGTGCGGACGAGGTCATCAGCCTTTGCAAGACGCTGATCGAGTCCACAAAGCAGGACGACGTCAAATACGACGCCTGCCGCATTTTGGCGGAATGCTATAAGGAGACGGGACAGGACGCGTTGATCGCGCCCACGCTGGAGCTGATCCCCGAGATCTATTTTTCAAAGCTGGAGCTGATGGCATCGCTGTTGGATGGCGAGGTCAGCTACGAATCTGCACAAAAGCACAAGAACATTTGTGCCGAGGATCTGATTTGCATGCTGATTATCGCAGGCAAACGCTTGCGCGAGCAGGGAGAAGAGGACAAGGCGCGCACGCAATGGCGCATTGCGCTTGGGGTCATGGACGCCTTCAAGCAGGATTTTTTGGAGGACAAGTGGTTTAGTGCCACGGTCTACGACTACACAAGCGAGCAGAGAAAAGAGATCGAGCAGCTGCTTGGAACTCAAATGTGAAAAACAGGAGCCCTGCAAATGCAGGGCTCCTGACTTTATTGCTTCAAGATTTCCTTGATCTCGGGATCGATCCGTCTTTTCTTGAAATAGTACAGCTTATCTTCATCCGTGATGGGGCGAATGACGCGGCAGGGATTGCCTGCGGCAACGCACATATCGGGGATGTCGTGCGTGACTACGCTGCCCGCGCCGATGACCACGTTGTTTCCAATATGCACACCGGGACAGATCACGCTTTGCGCACCGATCCACACGTTGTCGCCGATCGTGATGCCGATGCCGTATTCATAGCCCGTGTTGCGGATCTCGGGATGGATGGGGTGACCTGCGGTATAAATGCCCACACCGGGGGCGAGAAAGCAATTGTCGCCAATGGTGACGCGCGCCACGTCCAGAATGGTACAGTTGAAGTTGGCAAAAAAGTTTTTGCCAACGAAAATGTTGCGTCCGTAGTCGCAATAAAAGGGCGGATTGATCATGGTGGTGTCGTCCGATCCGCCAAGCAATTCCTTGACTGTTGCGCGAATGGTCGCATAGTCGGTGTAATCTGCTTTGTTGAGCGTATTGAGAAGCAGGCGTGCCTGCTTCATCTGCGCTGCGGTATCCTTGTCAAACATGTAAAGCATTTCTGCGTCTCTGCGTTCTACGTTGTTCATAAAGCTCCTTTTGTCACATTGGAATGGTGTTGCTCTTTTTCTAAGTATAGCACAAAAATGCAGAATTTACAAGAGCATGATTGCAAAGCTGCGTTGATTGTGGTATAATACAATCAGAAAATTCCCGAATGAAGGAGAAGAATATGCTTACCATGCAGCTTTCCAATATGGTCTTGACCGTGGACTTTGCCGCGGGAAGGATCACCTCGCTTTGTATTGGCGGGTGCGAGCGCGTATGCGCACCCACGCCGCTGTTTGCGCTTCGTTTGCGTGACGCACAGGGCACGGCCACCGTGCTATGTGCAACCGATGCGGGCGTTTGCACCGAGACTGAGGACGGCGCGATTTATGCGGGCTTTGGTATTGCCAACCTTTCGGTGCGCGTGCATCTTGCAGAGAAACAGGGAAGTGCCGCTTGGCGCGCCGACATGCAAGGCATTGATGCGGAGCATTTTGTGGAGTGGATCGATTTTCCGCTGGTCAACCTGCCTGCGCTTAAGGAAAACAATTCAAACGGCGACGGTGGGCAGATCCTGTTGCCCTACAACGAGGGCGCGCTGATTTCCAACAACGAATACAGAGAGATGACCGACTTCCGCCATTGGGAGCCCGAGTATCCCAGCCTTGGATGCTATTCTGTGTTTCCCAACATGATCTGCTCGCAGATGATGGCGTATCTGTGGGAGGACGTCGGCTTGTATCTGGGCGCACACGACACAGCACGCGGTGTCAAGGGCATCAGCTTTTATGCGGAGAATGGCGGTATTACCATGCAGATGCGACTGTTCTGCGGCACGGACTTCGGGCAGGACTATTGCATGGATTACGATATCGTGTGGACGGCTATTGACGGGCGATGGGAGTCTGCTGCAGAGCTTTACCGCGCGTGGTTTGAGCAAAATTTGCCGCCACGAGTCAAAAAGATCAAGGAAAATCCCGCGCTGCCCGCGTGGTATGCCGAAAGCCCCTTGGTGGTGACCTATTGCGTGCGCGGCATTCACGATATGGACGAAATGGCCCCCAACGCGCTCTTTCCGTATACCAACGCGCTGCCGCTTCTGGAGCAGATCAAGTCCAAGGCCAAGACAAAGCTTTTGGTGCTGCTGATGCATTGGGAGGGCACAGCTCCTTGGGCACCGCCCTACGTTTGGCCGCCCTTTGGTGGCGTGGAGAATTTTACCGAGTTCAAGGACGCGCTGCACGCACAGGGCGATTTGCTTGGCGTGTATTGCTCGGGCTTTGGCTATACGTTGAAAAGCAACTTGGTGGACGATTACGACTGCACCGAGACCTGCAAGCGCGAGAATTTGACGCGCGGCATGTGCGCAGGCCCTGACGGCAAGGTGGCCATCAGCCGCATTTGCACGGGGCAGAGAAAGGGATATGATATTTGTCCCGCGTCCGAGGTGGGACACAAAATTCTGGCGGCTGCATACGAGCCCTTGTTTGAAAGCGGCATTGATTACGCGCAGATTCTTGACCAGAATCACGGAGGCGGGCAGTACTTCTGTTATAGCCGCGACCACGGCCATCCCCCCGCGCCCGGTGCGTGGATGACAAAGAATATGCAGAGAATGCTGAGCGAGTGGAATGGCAAGGCGGGCGGCATGCTGCTTGGCTGCGAGTCGGCAGCGGCAGAGCCTTTTATGGGCAACTTGCTTATGAGTGACAACCGCTTTGAGCTCAATTATCACATCGGTACGCCTGTGCCGCTGTATGCGTATCTGTATCACGAATATCTGCGCAATTTCATGGGCAATCAGGTGTCCTGTCCGTTCGGCAACGATCAGGATACGCTTTGCTATCGCGTGGGATATTCGTTTGCGGCGGGGGATCTGATGACCCTTGTCATGACGCCCGACGGGCAGCTGATGACCAACTGGGGCAATCACGATTTCTCGCGCCTGCCTGACAGAGATAAGGCACTTGATCTTGTGGCCAACCTTTGCAAATTTTACCGCGAGAAGGCAGGGAAGTATCTGCACGCAGGCCGCATGATCCCTGCAAAGGATGTGGAGTGCGGGCAAAAGGAATTTTTTATGGCATGGTACGGCCACACCTGTGCCATTCCGACCGTTTACTCTACGGCATGGCAGGCTGAGGACGGCACGTGCGCACAGATCTTGGTCAATCCGGGAGACGTGGACGAGGTCTGCATCCTGGAGGGCAAACAGATCACCGTGCCCGCAAGAGACGCGGTATTGGTGGAGATTTGAGAAAAAGCGCGAGCAGGTGCGATAAATGGAGATAAAAAAACCGGGGGATTTGTCCATATGGGATTGACAAATTCCTCGGTTTGGTATATAATAAGCAGGTACGCAGGCATAGTCTAGTGGTAAAACCTCAGCTTCCCAAGCTGATGCTGCGGGTTCGATTCCCGTTGCCTGCTCCAAACGAATAGGGGTAGATGCAGCACGCTGCATCTACCCCTATTCGTTTGGAGCAGACCTTCACCGAATCAGAACCCCGCACATGGCGCATTCGCGCCATCGTGCAGGTTTGCGCAGGATGTGGATCCGATTTGTAACGCCCGTTGGCGCAAACATGGGTTCTGATTCCCGCCTTAGCCTTTGTTACATTCCAAACATCAACGCAGGGCGGGCTGTCGAGGGCGCCAGCCCCTGCAAAAATTCTTGTTGCCTGCGCGGGCGATCAATGATCGCCCCTACGGCAATGCGGCTCGGGAATGCGAAATCCTGACGCAAACACTCGTAGGGGCGATCATTGATCGCCCGTGTTCGCAAGGATCGTGTTCGATTCACACGGTCACAAATCCCTTTCGTGCGGGAGGATGAATTTGCATGCAAATAATCCTCCCCTACGAATAAACGATTCGGAAACAAAAAAGAAGAGCGCTTGCGCGCTCTGCCCTTCATTCTCTCATCTCATTCCACAAACCAGCAATAGTCCAGAATGATGTTCCCATCTTGGTCCGGTGTGGTGTATCTTGGGCAAGTGCAATTTTCAAAGCACCAGGCAGCACCCTCGGCGTCGTGCCATACGGTCATGCCTGCATCCATAATCGCGGGCTTGCAGTTGCCGCAAAGTGCATGAACCTCGCTTTCCTTGCCATAGATCCAGCAAGTGCCAAGTCCTGCGGTGGCAGGGAAATCCACGTAGTCAAATCCCTCGGGAACAGGGGTGTCTGCGGGCACAAACATGCCAAGCCAATATTGCCATCTCTCGCCGTCCTTGTGGCGTTCAAGGCCGATATAGCCGCCGCCATTCTCCCAAATCGCGGTGATCTTGTCGGTGCCGCCCATGGCTGCCTCGATTGCATCGAACCAGCCGTTACAAAACCATTCGCCCCAATGGCCGCCAACCTCAAAATATTTCTTTCCGATAAAGCGCAGGGAGGGGATGGATTCTCTGAACGTTTTTTGCATTGTTGCCATGAGCATTCTCCTTTTTCGTTTCTTTACGTTTATCATACCATAAGAATACCCGAATGTCAACAAAAAAGCAGGGCGCTTGCGCGCTCTGCAATTTTGCATTTCGGTAGAACTTAAGCCAGCTCTGCGAAGTACTTGATGGTGCGAACCATCTGGCTGGTGTAGGAGTTCTCGTTGTCGTACCAGGAAACAACCTGTACCTGGTAGGTGTCGTCGTCGATCTTAGCAACCATGGTCTGGGTGCTGTCGAACAGAGAACCGTAGGAAATACCGATGATATCGGAGGAAACGATCAGATCCTCGTTGTAGCCGAAGGAAGCGGAAGCCTGAGCCTTCATAGCAGCGTTAACGCTGTCAACGGTAACGTTCTGACCCTTAACAACAGCTACCAGGATGGTGGTGGAGCCGGTGCAGGTGGGAACTCTCTGAGCGGAGCCGATCAGCTTGCCGTTGAGCTCGGGGATAACCAGACCGATTGCC
This sequence comes from Eubacteriales bacterium, assembly GCA_045594705.1. Taxonomy (GTDB): domain Bacteria; phylum Bacillota; class Clostridia; order Oscillospirales; family CAG-272; genus SVQP01. The sequence continues at coordinate 4,521 of JAZNZB010000088.1, read as the reverse complement.
TTTGCAGCACCGGTGGAGTTGGGAACGATGTTCTGAGCGCCTGCTCTTGCACGGCGGAGGTCACCCTTTCTGTGGGGGCCATCGAGAATCATCTGGTCGCCGGTGTAAGCGTGAACGGTGGTCATGATACCGGACTGGATGGGGAATGCATCATTGAGAGCCTTAGCCATGGGAGCCAGGCAGTTGGTGGTGCAGGATGCAGCAGAGATGATCTTGTCATCAGCGGTCAGAGTAGCATCGTTTACGCCGTAAACAATGGTCTTGAGGTCCTTACCTGCGGGAGCGGAGATAACAACCTTCTTTGCGCCTGCGTTGATGTGAGCCATGGACTTCTCGGTAGAGCAGTAGAAGCCGGTGCACTCCAGAACAACGTCAACGTTGTTAGCAGCCCAAGGGCAGTTAGCAGCGTCCTTCTCAGCGTAGATCTTGATGGTCTGACCGTCAACGGTGATGGTGCCGGCCTCGTCATCGGAAGTAACGGTGTGACCGTCGTAACGACCCTGAGCGGTGTCATACTTGAGCAGGTGAGCGAGCATGGAGGGCTTGGTCAGGTCGTTGATAGCAACGATCTCATAACCCTCAGCGCCGAACATCTGACGGAAAGCCAGACGACCAATACGGCCAAAACCATTAATAGCAACTTTTACAGACATTTTGGATTCCTCCGTTTTATAATAATTTTTTTGAAACGATTGGGTTGGTATGAAATCCCTTTCTTACCATTGTATATTTTATCGCAAATTTTCGCAATATGCAAGAGGTTTTGAAAAATTTTTCTAAATTCTCCCTTTTGCGGAAACTGACCAATTCAAGGTAGCGGTTTGTGTGCATTTTTCACAATGGATTTTTGGAAAAAACCAACATTGATACTTGACAATTATACGCTTTTGCTTTATAATAAATTGAATAACTATTTATACAGACAAGGAAGACAATACAATGGCTAAAGAAAAAAAGGTTGAACAGATCACGTCCATGGACGTTGACTTCGGTCAGTGGTACACCGACGTTGTCAAGAAGGCCGAGCTGGTTGACTACTCCAGCGTGCACGGCTGCATGATCATCCGTCCCTACGGCTATGCGATCTGGGAAAATATCCAAAAGGATCTGGATGCAAGATTCAAGGCTACGGGCCACGAAAACGTATATATGCCCATGCTGATCCCCGAATCTCTTCTGCAGAAGGAGAAGGATCACGTAGAGGGCTTTGCTCCCGAGTGTGCTTGGGTAACCGTTGGCGGTCAGAACAAGCTGTCCGAGCGTCTGGCCATCCGCCCCACCTCCGAGACGCTGTTCTGCGAGCACTATCGCAATATCATTCAGTCTTACCGTGACCTGCCCAAGCTGTACAACCAGTGGTGCAACGTCATGCGTTGGGAAAAGACCACCCGTCCTTTCCTGCGTACCTCCGAGTTCCTCTGGCAGGAGGGTCACACCATGCACGAAACTGCAGAGGAGGCTCAGGAAGAGACCATCAAGATGCTGCACGTTTACCGTGATTTCTACCGCGATGCGCTGGCTATTCCTGCAATCATCGGTCAGAAGACCGAGAAGGAAAAGTTCGCAGGCGCTGAGGCTACCTATACCATCGAGCCCATGATGCACAACGGCTATGCGCTGCAGGGCGGTACCTCTCACTATTTCGGTGACGGCTTTGCAAGATCCTTTGACATTACCTATACCGGTCGCGACAATACCGTCAAGTATCCTCACCAGACCTCCTGGGGCGTTTCCACCCGTATGATCGGTGCGATCATCATGGCACACGGCGACGATAACGGTCTGATCATTCCTCCCGTGGTAGCTCCCATCCAGGTCGTCATCATTCCCGTAGCCCAGCATAAGGAGGGCGTACTGGATAAGGCTTACGCTATCAAGGCGGAGCTGGCCAAGACCCTGCGCGTCAAGGTGGACGACGGTGAGCAGAGCACCGGCTGGAAGTTCAGCCAGTATGAGATGAAGGGCGTACCGGTCAGACTCGAGATCGGTCCTCGCGACATCGAAAACAACAGCTGCGTGCTGGTTTCCCGTGTCACGGGCGAGAAGAAGTTCGTGTCTCTTGACAACATTGCAGAGGAAGTGACCGCGATGCTCAAGACCGTACACAACGAGCTGATCGAAAAGGCACAGGCTAACCTGGAGAGCAAGACGCACGTTGCAACCACGCACGAACAGTTCCTCGACATTGCACAGAACAAGCCCGGCTTTATCAAGGCAATGTGGTGCGGTGACGTGGAATGCGAGGATCAGCTTAAGGATGAGACCGGCGGTGTCAAGTCCCGTTGCATTCCTTTCGTGGAGGATCATCTGTCCGACGTATGCGTTTGCTGCGGTAAGCCGGCCAAGCATATGGTCGTCTGGGGTCGCCAATACTAATCTGACACTTCGATAAATTGTCCGTGACTGCGTTGTTCCTCGAATGCGGCTCGACGATCGTATAAGATCGCCTTCGCCTTGCCTTCTGCGGTACGCCTTGTCACAAACAATTTCTCTCGGTCAGAAATCTGACACTTCGATAAATTGTCTGTGACTGTGTTGTTCCTCGCATGCGGCTCGACGATCGTATAAGATCGCCTTCGCCAAGCCTTGAGCGGTACGCCTTGTCATAAACAATTTCTCTCGGTCAGATATCCGTAGTGGGATACTCATTATTATTTTTCATTCAACAGGGAATCTGTTTTTCAGATTCCCTGATTTACTAAGAAAGGAGGCGGCGTATGCTTCGCGATATCTGGAAATACACCAAGGCTGCACTCGGGCACATTGACCCGATTTTGTTCGCGTGCACCACGCTGCTATCCCTGATCAGCATTGTCACGGTCTTTTCAGCCGTGGAAAACTTCGGAAAATCCAAGCTTGTCATGCAGGTGGCCATGTTCGTGGTGGGCAATATCATCATGCTGATCGTGGCAAACCTTGATTACCACTGGGTGCTGGACAAAATGTGGCTGCCCATGATCGCATTTTCGGTGCTGATTTTAGCGGTCACGCTACTGTTCGGCTCGTCGGGCGAAAATATGGAGACCGCCAACAAAAGCTGGCTGGTGGTGCTGAAGTTGGGCGAGAGAAAGATCATGATCCAACCCTCCGAGTTTGTCAAATTGACGCTGATCTGTACCTTTGCAAAGCATTTGGAAACGGTCAAGGACAAGATCAACCATCCCTTGACGCTTTGCGGCCTTGCTTTGCACGCAGGGGCAGTTGTGGGATTGATCTTTTTGTCGGGCGACTATGGTGTTGCCTTGATTTACGTGGGCTTTTTGGCGATTATGATGCTGTGCGCGGGGCTTTCGCTCTGGTATTTCGCAGGCGCGGGCGGTGCAGCCGTGCTGGGCTTTCCGCTGGCTTGGAAATACGTGCTCAAGGATTATCACAGAAAGAGAATCATTGTGGGCTTTAATCCCGAGCTTGACCCTGAGGATAAGGGCTGGCAGCCCTTGTTGAGCAAAAAGTGCATTGTCAACGGCGGCGCGTTTGGCATAGGACTGAACGAAGGCGGCTTTTACGAGGTGCTGACCGCCTCGCACACCGACTTTATTTTCGCCACGATCTGCGAAAAATACGGCTTTGTGGGCGGTGCGGCGGTTATTGTGCTGCTTGCCTGCATGGTGGTGCGCGTGGCCATGATCGGATATGGCGCAAGAGGCGACTACGGCATGCTGCTTTGTGCGGGCATTTTCGGCTGCTTGTTTTTCCAGACGCTGCTCAATATTGGTATGTGCCTGGCTGTCCTGCCGGTCATCGGCATTACGCTCCCGTTCTTGTCCTGTGGCGGCTCGTCCATGCTGGCAACATACATTATGATGGGCATGGCGCACTCGGTGGCAAGCCATGCACCAAAAAATCAGCGACATGCGCTCAAGATTTAACATAAACGAAGCCCCTTCGGCATAAGATGGAGTGAAATCTTATGTCGGAGGGGAATTTTATGTTTGTATATTCGTTTAAGGCAAGCACGGTGCGGCTTTTGGGCGTTGTGTGCATAGCCCTTGTGGGCTTGATTGCACTTGTGGCATTCGTGCCAACCTACGTCACGGCGGGGCAAATGGACACGTCAGTGGGGCAGGTGAGTGATCAAACGGTCAGCATCAAGTATGACAAGATCAGGACTGAGCAGGATGTGGCGAATTTCCTGGCACAGTTTGGCTGGCAGGTAGAGGGCAAGGCGATCGAGGTCAAGACGGTGATTGTACCGGAGGAATTTGACAAGATCTATGCGGGATATAATCAGATTCAATTGGCACAGGGGCTGGATCTTGGCAGATACAAGGGGAAAGAAGTGACGAGATACACGTTCAAGGTGACCAATTATGAGGGGCATGAGGGTACGGTATATGCCAACGTATTGGTTTGGCGCAAGAAGGTGATCGGCGGAGACGTTTGCTCGGCCGAGATCACAAACGGCTTTGTGCAGGGGTTTGAGAAAAAGTGATCCTGACGGATCACTTTTACCATACGGACGACCCACTTATGAAAGTTTTCGCCCGCCTTTTTCAAAAGGCGGCAGGTCGAGGGCAGCGC
>JAZNZB010000087.1:0-9655 GCA_045594705.1 Eubacteriales bacterium | reverse complement strand
AGGGGATCTCCGAGATGAAGCGAGAGAGGGGGTTATACATGGTCTGACCGTAAAGCAGACGCTGACGGGTGTGCAGAACGTACAGCTCCTTTTTCGCGCGCGTGATGGCGACGTAGGCGAGGCGACGCTCCTCCTCCATCTCGCTCTCTCCCGCGGTGATGGTTTGCATTCCGGGGAAAAGTCCGTCCTCCATGCCGGGCAGGAACACGATGGGAAATTCCAGTCCCTTTGCACTGTGAATGGTCATCATGACCACGGCGTCGGCGCTCTCGTCGTATCTGTCCACGTCGGCAACCAGCGCGTTTTCTTCCAGGAATCCTGTCAGAGTGGGCTCAACGTCCTCTTCGGTACGGGATTCGTATTCCACCATGGCAGATTTGAATTCGTTCAAGTTGTCAAGCCTGTCCTTTTCCTGCTCGCCGCCGTCGATCAGCATCTGACGGTAGCCCGTACGGTCTGCTACCTGGTCAAACAGTTCACCAAGCGGCATGTGGCCGACAAGCGCGGTCAGCTCGTTGATGACTGCAGTAAAGTTCATCAGCGCGATCGCCGAGCGCGAAAGCGCGGCATAGCGGTTGGCCTGCTGCATCACATCAAACATGGAGCATCCCTGCTCCTCGGCAATGGCCTCGACCGCCTCCAGCGTGCGGTCACCGATTTTTCTCCTTGGCTCGTTGATGATGCGCAAGAGTCTCTCGCGGTCGTTATGGTTGACTAAGAGCTGCAGGTATGCGACGATGTCACGGATTTCCTTGCGGTCCGAGAAGCGCACGCCGCCAAGGATGCGGTAAGGCATTGCGCTCTTGGCAAAGGCGCGCTCAATGCTGCTTGCCTGCGCGTTGGTGCGGTACAGCACGGCAAAATCGCGATAATGATATTCCCCCGAGGCAACGCCGCGGTTAACCGTGGAAATGATCTCTCTTGCTTCTGCATCCTGTGTTTCCAGCTGCTTTAAGTAGATCTTGTCACCCTTATCGCCCGCAGTCCAAAGCGTCTTTCCCTTTCTGCCCGAGTTATGTGCTATGACCTCATTGGCAGCGTCCAGAATGGTTTGCGTGCTGCGGTAATTCTGCTCAAGGCGAATCACGCTTGCATCTGCATACACGCGGTCAAAATTGAGAATATTCTCAATGGTCGCACCGCGGAAGCGGTAAATACTCTGGTCGTCGTCACCCACCACCATGAGGTTACGGTAGCCACCCGAGAGCAGCGCGCACAGCGCAAACTGCGCGGTGTTAGTATCCTGATACTCGTCCACGCAGACGTATAAAAATCTGCGCTGATAGGAAAGGCGTACGTCCTCGTGCTCGCGCAGCAGCGTGACGGTATTCATGATGATATCGTCAAAATCCATGGCGTTGGAGGCGCGCAGCTGATCCTGATATTTCTTATAAATCTTTGCGATACGCGACTGTCTGAAGTCGTTACCCGACACTACCGCGTACATTTCGGGCGTTTGCAGCTTTTCCTTGGCCGAGCTGATGGCTGCGATGACGCTCTTGATGGGAAACTGCTTTTCGTCCACGTTGCAGGCCTTCATGGCAGAGCCCACTGCCTTTTTGGTATCGTCCGCATCGTAAATGGTAAATTCCTTCTGATATCCCAATCTCTCGCCGTAAATACGCAGAATGCGCAGGCAGATCGAGTGGAAGGTGCCCGCCCAGATATCCTTTGCTACATCGGGGTCGTCAAAGGTGCGGGAAAGTCGCTCCTTCATCTCGTTGGCGGCCTTATTGGTAAAGGTAAAGGTCAGAATACGGTAAGGCGGACAGGGCTGCTCGGCAAGCTCGTAAAGAATCTCACCGATCTCTTGCGCAGGCAGGCTGATCGCTCTTTCCAAATTCTCTACGTATGCACTGTCCACGCCACCGGGCACGCGCTCGGTCATATATGCATCACCAAAGCGGATAATGTGCGCAATTCTCTTGACCAGTACGGTAGTCTTGCCACTTCCCGCGCCCGCTAAGATGAGCAGCGGTCCGTTGACGCTGTAGATCGCCTTGCGCTGCATGTCGTTAAGGCTTTGGTAGTACTTATCAAACAATGCGCGCTTGGCTTTTTGATATCTGTTATAAAGGTCTTGCATGATGTCCTTTCTTTATGTAGGGGCTGCCGCATTCATGCGGCAGCGAAATGTCAGTTCTTCTTTTTGTTCTGGCTCTGGTTGTTCTTCTCTTCCATGGGAAGCGGATTGTTCTGAGGATACTGATTCTGATTCTGACTCTGGTTCTGACTCTGGTTCTGATTCTGGTTCTTGTTCTGATTCTGTTCCTTCTGCATACTGTTTTTCTCCTGTATTTACAAATTCACCCTTTTTTGGGGGCTCGGTTACAGTATGCACACACGGCACGCGTTTTATTCAGCGTCCTGTTGTTGTGTTGTGGGGGTGGTAAGCAGATAGCGGTTGTTGATCTGCTCGGTAATATCGCTGTTCTTCTCTGCAAACAGTACGATCAGCACGACGCCCAGCGCAAGATTGACCAGCCACATCACAGAGGCAAGCACGGTGTACCAGTCGCCTCCCATACCACTGTACGGCAGCAAAACGGTATAAGCCACACCGCCGATCGCACAGAGAATGACTGCCGCCATAACGTAAGAAAGGCCGCGGATCAGCTGCTTGTGCAGGGTGTTCAGCTTACCGTAGGTCTGCATATCGGTGTGCATGAGCACAAAGCCCGCATGGTTGCGGATCATATCCTTCATGCAGCCAAGCACGCTTGCCATAACCATCACGAACATGATGGCACTGATTGCGCTGATCACGATCAGCACGGTATAGGAATCGGTCGCCTCTGCACCCTTGAGCGCAGCCGTAGCCGAATACTCCTCAACTTTGAAATAGCGGTACTGCCAATAGGTCTCAAACACCGAAACGATGGCATACGCACAAATGACACAGGTGCAGGATTTCCAGCTGCTTTTGCTCAGATAATGCCGCAGAGCCAACACACCGGTCAAAAAACATACCGCACACAGCACGTCCGGCAACACGTTGACACCGTCCATCGGAAGATCCAGCGAAAGGATGACGCCCAACGTCAAAAAGAACGAGCCAAGCTTATATCTTTTTGCAACAAACAGATCCTTATTCGGATAAATATCCTGCATGTAACGGCTGCGCAGATATCCCACGTATGCCCCATCGCGATAGATGCCGATAAAATAACGCAGCATCAGCACAAGCCAAGCAATACCCAGCACGCTCCAGATCAGCATAGCCCCCATACGGAACAACCATACGTACTCGTAGAGGTTGACCTTGGCCTCGGCATGGTCGGAAAGCACCGTAAACTCGGGCAATACGCTGAGCGCAACCTTACAGATCACGAAAAGCGAGGTCAGAAGAGAGACACTTTCAGTCACTGTGACCGCCGTATTACGCTCGTCAAACTCAGACTTACGGCGGATCAGGCGCGACATCAGCCTGTGTGCAAGCGTCGGGCGGAACACGCTCTCTCCGATACCGCCGCGCGAGCCTGCATAGATCAGGCCCTCAAACAGCTGCTTGTAGGCAGGCAGCAGTGTCATCAGCTCCAGCACGCCAAACACAAAATTGCCAAGCAGCATGGTAGTGGGGCGGTCGGTGCTGTTCACAAGACCAAACAGCACCAGCACGAATACCAGCCTGCCTGCACTCAGTGCGATCATGCGCTGAAAATGCTTGGCACTCTCTTCAAAATGATGATTGAGATAGGACAGCGAGGACAGTCCAAGCGAGAGCAGAATATATCCGAATACGTCGGGAAGCAGATCAAATACCGCAAACTCGGCGTTGAAGAAAAACAGCATGGACAGGGCGATCAGACCGATCCCCATATGCGCTCTGGGCTTGATTTGCATGCACGCACACTCCTTTCTCGATTTTCTTGGTTATTTGCGTTTTTTCTTATTCTTTTTTTGCTCCATGTACGCCGCTTCCTTCTCTCTTGCGCGGCGGTCACGCTCGTCCATCCTCTCGCGAAACTCGTTGACAAAGCCAAAGCGAGAGGGGGCACGCTCCATGCTCTCATCCCCCTCGGGACAAATATACATGTAGCAGGTAAACAGATTATACAAATTGAAAATGGCCCAAACAAACTGCAAAAGCAGCGAGATGACCGAAAACAGCGGCAATGCAGCACCAATCAGCTCCAAGATCATGGCAAGGATATAGCAGCTGCATTGAATGCTGACCAGCCAAAGTCCCCAATCAGCTCTTTTGGCAATGGCGGGCAGCTCCAGCTCGGCGGCAAAGCCGCGCAGCCGGCGCATAAATACGAAATGGAAGCACAGGATCAAAGCACTCTCTATCATGCTGACTACAGCTGTGACCGTATCGTTGACAAAGGGCAGCTGCACCTCAGCCATGCCAAGACTTGGCAAAAGCGAGAGCACGCTTGCAAGGATGTGATAAAGACAACAGACACTAAGCGGAATCAGCCACCAGACTGCCTTGATCAAGACCGGGCAATAGTCCTTGAGCTTTGAAAGTGCCCATGCCACCCCCGCATATCCAATGATATGCAGATAGGAAAGCGGCACGAAAAATGCCAGAAAATAAGCTAAAAACAGAATTCCGAATCCCATATCCGATCCTTATTTTCCTTCGCCGCAGCAATTCTTGTATTTCTTACCCGAGCCGCAGGGGCAAGGGTCGTTTCTGCCGATCTTGGGAGCTTCGCGGCGCACGATGGTGACCTTCTTGACCGCCTTCTTTCCCTGCCCCTCAAAGCCATCCTGCAACGGGTTGGCTACCTGTACGCGCTGTACCTCCTCGCGGGGCTTGGGCACAATAGAAAGCAATGTGCGAACCGTTTTCTCTCGGATATCGTTGACCATGGCATCAAATGCGTCACCGCCCACGATTCTGTACTCGGTAATGGGATCTCTTTGTGCGTATGCCTGCAGGCCGATGCTGCCCTTGAGATCATCCATCGCGTCGATATGATCCATCCACGCAGTATCTACGTTACGCAAAAGGATCGCGCGCTCGACCTCACGGAAGGTCTCCTCGCCAAACAGCTCTTCCTTTTCGTCGTACTTGGCCTCTGCCTTTTCTATCAGGTAGTCCTCCAGATCCTTCTTTTTCAGCTTGGAAAGCTCCTTTTGGTCAAATCTGAAATCGTTCTCGTCGCACAAATAGCCCATATAAGCGGCACGCAAGCCGTCCAGATTCCAGGTCTCGGGGCCTTCCTCTCCCGTATAGAGTGCAACGTTGTCCTTGATCGAACCACCGATCATATGCAAAATGCGGGTGGAGATATCGTGACCGTTGAGCACCTCTTGTCTTTGCGAGTAAATGATATTTCTCTGCTGATTCATGACGTCGTCAAAGCTCAGCACGTACTTTCTGCGCTTGAAGTTCTGATCCTCGATCCTTGCCTGTGCGCTGCGGATGCTGCCCGACAGGATCTTGGCGTCGATGGGCGTATCCTCGCTCATGCCGAGTCGATCGACGGTTCCCACGATCTTTTCCGCACCGAACAGGCGCATCAGATCGTCCTCAAGAGAGAGGAAAAAGCGGGATTCGCCGGGGTCACCCTGTCTGCCGGAGCGGCCACGCAGCTGGTTATCAATTCTGCGGCTCTCGTGGCGCTCTGTACCAACGATAAACAAGCCGCCTGCGTCCTTGACCATTTGTGCCTCGGGTGCAATCTCTTGCTTGAACTGCTCGTAAAGCTCGTTATATTGCGCACGAACGCCCAGAATTGCGGGATCGTCGGTGACCGACGTGCCGTTTGCCTGCGCGATCAGCGCCTCATCCACGCCCTGCGCACGAAGCTCGGACTTAGCCATAAACTCGGGGTTACCGCCAAGCATGATATCCGTACCGCGGCCTGCCATGTTGGTGGAAATGGTAACTGCACCGTACTTACCTGCCTGCGCCACGATCTCTGCTTCCCTGTCGTGATACTTGGCGTTGAGCACGTGGTGCGGGATCTTTTCCTTTTTCAGTCTTGCAGAAAGCAGCTCGGATTTTTCTACCGATACGGTACCCACAAGCACAGGCTGACCCTTTGCATGGCATTCCTTGATCTGATCGACGATGGCTCTGTATTTTCCCTCCACACTACGGTAGACCACGTCACTGTGATCCACTCTGATCATGGGCATATTGGTAGGGATCTCGATGACGTCCAGAGAATAGATCTCACGGAACTCCTCTTCCTCGGTCAAGGCCGTTCCCGTCATGCCGGAAAGCTTGCCGTACATACGGAAATAGTTCTGGAAGGTGATGGTTGCCAGCGTCTTGTTTTCCTTTTCAATGACTACGCCCTCTTTTGCCTCAATGGCCTGGTGCAAGCCGTCAGAATAACGTCTGCCGTACATCAGTCGGCCGGTAAAGGTATCGACAATGATAACGCCCTTTTCGTTGACGATATAGTCCTGGTCACGGTGCATGCAGCCGTGTGCGCGGATGGCCTGATTGACGTGATGCGCTACGGTTGCATTTTCCTGGTCGGAATAGTTTTCAAGGCCAAAGAAGCGTTCTGCCTTCTTGGCACCTCTGGGCGTCAGAATGGCGTTGTTTGCCTTTTCGTCCACGATATAGTCAGCCTCGATATCGTCGTGCTGCTCCTTGCTGTCAAGCTCCTTGACCACGTGCTTGGTCAGCGTCTTGACAAATGCATTGGCCCTTTCGTACATATCGGTGGGCTTGTCTCCTGCACCCGAAATGATCAGAGGGGTACGCGCTTCGTCGATCAGGATCGAGTCTACCTCGTCCACAATGGCAAACGCGTGACCGCGCTGCACCATATTCTCCTTGTAGACCACCATGTTATCACGCAGGTAGTCAAAGCCGTACTCATTGTTGGTGCCGTAGGTAATATCGGCAGCGTAAGCCGCTCTCTTTTCACTGTTGGAAATGCCGTGCACCACAAGACCCGTGGTAAGACCCATAAAGCCGTACACGCGGCTCATTTCCTCACAGCCGTAGCGTGCCAGATAGTCGTTGACCGTAACGATATGCACGCCGTTGCCTGCAAGCGCATTCAGGTATGCGGGCATGGTAGCCACAAGGGTCTTACCTTCACCCGTTTTCATCTCGGCAATTCTACCCTGGTGCAGCACGATACCGCCCAGCAGCTGCACGTAGAAGGGGCGTTTGCCAAGCACACGGTCGTCTGCTTCACGGATCGCAGCAAACGCATCGGGCAGAATGTCATCCAGCGTCTCTCCGCCCGCAAGTCTGTTCTTTAAGATCACAGTAGTTTCCCTGAGCGCTTCATCGGACATAGCCGCATACTTGGGAGCTAAGGATTCAATGTAATCTGCGGTTTTTTTGATGGCCTTGAGCTGTCGCTCGCTGTAAGTGCCGAAGATCTTGGTGATCAAGCTCATGTATCTATTCCTCCAAAAACACATATTATCGCATTATATATCCCATATTATATACCATAAAATACTGCAATACATAAAATATTTGTAAATTTTCGGAGAATACTTGAAAAGATGCGCTCAAAACGCTATAATATTGACAAGAACTCGAAAGGATTTTTCCGATGAAGCATATCAACATCGTTCTCCACCAGCCGGAGATCCCGCAGAACACGGGCAACATTGCGCGCACCTGCGCGGCCACCGGTGCTTCCCTGCACCTCATCCGCCCCATGGGCTTTACCGTGACCGACAAGCACTTAAAGCGCGCGGGGCTTGACTACTGGGACAAGCTGGATATTACATACTACGACGGGCTTGAGGATTTTTACGAAAAGCACCCCGACGCCAAGATTTACTATTTCTCCACCAAGGCCAAATACAACTACGCCGAGGTGACCTACCCCGACGAGGTATTTCTGATGTTTGGCAAGGAAACAAAGGGACTTCCCGAGGAGCTGCTTGCCGCCCACCCCGACGAATGCGTGCGCATTCCCATGCGCCCCACCCTCCGCTCGCTCAACCTCTCCAATTCGGTAGCCATTGCGGTCTACGAGGTGCTGCGCCAGGACAATTTCGAGCAGCTGCAGACCGAGGGCGAGTTGACGCAGTACAGTTGGGACTGAGAAAGGAAAAATACCGTGCAACCCATTCACACAAGAATTGAAATCGGCCTTCCTGCCCCCATTCGTGTGCTGCACGCCTCCGACACGCACCTGACACACGCCGACGCACGCGACGGTCAGCGCAAGGTGGAATTTTGTTGAGACATAAGGATATGTACAGATAGCAGTAGCAAGTAATTTGTTCCCACCTTATCGTCATAAACCGTTTATCCTCGCGTTCTCCCCCCTGCGCTTGGCACAGGGCAGCGCAATATGTTCCCCCCTCCCGGAGGGGGGCTTTGGAGAAAAGCATGCCTGCCGCTAAACCTTAACCGTGCCGGGAAATAGTTTTATCACTCAAACTAAAAAACATCCGATACCAGTCAAGTTGACCATCATAAAAAAGCGCAGAGCCTCTCTCATAGCCCCCCTCCGGGAGGGGGGATTATTCGGCGCTGACCTGTGCCAAGCGCAGGGGGGAGAGCGCGAATATGATCGGTTTCTGCGAGTAATATCAAAGCATCCGATCAAATCAAGAAAGAATTAAAATAAATATCACACAGAAAGTAAAAAATGGAGAATAAAAACGAACAAAAACAAAAGGTCATGGTCGCCATGAGCGGTGGCGTGGACAGTGCGGTGACTGCCCTGCTCTGCATAGAGGCAGGCTACAACGCAGGCGGCTGCACCATGAAGCTATACAGGCCGCCTACAGACGATGCTGCGGGCAGGATCTGCGGCTCGGACAAGGATGTGGACGACGCGCGCGCTATCTGTGAGCACCTGGGCATTTCCCACACGGTGCTGGATTTCGGTGCACGCTTTGAAGACACGGTCATCCGCGACTTTATCGACGAATATCAAAGCTGCCGCACGCCCAATCCCTGCACGGTGTGCAATCGCTGCCTCAAATTCGGCGCATTGCTGGATGCAGCACTGGACGCGGGCTACGACAAGATCGCAACCGGACATTATGCACAGGTCGAGCAAGCCGCAAACGGCAGATACCTGCTAAAAAGAGCAGCCGATCCCATAAAGGATCAGACCTATTTTCTCTGGCAGCTGACGCAGCATCAGCTCTCGCATACGCTGTTCCCTCTTGGCAGCATGACCAAGGCGGAGGCACGCGCGATTGCCGAGCAGCACGGACTTGTCAACGCGCACAAGAGCGACAGTCAGGACATCTGCTTTGTCCCGGACGGAGACTACGCCGCGTTTATCGCAAAAAAAACGGGAGCGAATTCCCCCCGAGGCAATTTTGTGGATGAGGAGGGACGGGTGCTCGGTCTTCATGCGGGCATCATTCACTATACGGTCGGGCAGCGCAAGGGGCTTGGCATCGCACTTGGCGAGCCTATGTACGTCAAGAGCAAGAACGCGGCTGACAACACGGTGGTGCTTTGCCGCAACGACGCGCTGTTTACTTCGCATCTGGATGCCGACCGCATCAATCTGATCGCAGTTGAGCATATAGATGCGCACATGCGCGCCGAGGTCAAGATCCGCTCCGCCCACAAGCCCGCCCCCGCAACCGTGACGCAAACAGGGCCCGATTCCCTGCACGTAGAATTTGATACGCCGCAGCGCGCCATCGCGCCCGGACAATCGGTGGTCATCTATGACGGTGACGTAGTCATCGGCGGTGGAATTATCAAATAATCAAAAGAAAAAAAGCGCAGACCTTGCGG
>JAZNZB010000086.1:0-59114 GCA_045594705.1 Eubacteriales bacterium | reverse complement strand
ACCCCGCCGCCTTTTGAAAAAGGCGGGCGAAAACTTTCATCCGAGAGAGCTTGGCCGTTTGGGTGAAGGTCGACGCAAAAACTTTCAATCGAGACAACCCATGTTGAAAGGAGCCCCATGAAATTATTCGATTCCCACGCTCATTACTTCGATCATAAATTTGACACGCTCGAGGGCGGGGCACATGCCATTCTGACCTCTCCCGAATTTGCCGATGCCGTCAGCCACGTTATCAACGTCGGCACCAATCCCGAAACCAACCGCCGCTGCATCGAGCAGACCGCACGCTACGACTTTATGTGGTGTGCCGTCGGCATTCACCCTGAGGATTGCCAGCATCTTGATCAAACGCCCGATGAGGTCCTCTCCGACCTTTACGACCTTGTCCGCGACCCCGACTCCCGCCGCCGCTACAAGATCGTGGCCATTGGCGAGATTGGCTTTGATTACTACTGGCAGCCCGTCAACAAGGCACTGCAGCGCGAGTACTTCGCCCGCCAGCTGGAAATGGCGCGCGAGCTGGATCTGCCCGTTATCATCCACGATCGCGAGGCCCACGGCGACAGCTTTGATATGGTCAAGCAGTACCCGAACGTGCGCGGCGTGTTCCATTGCTATTCCGGCAGCGACGAGATGGCTAAGGAGCTACTCAAGCTTGGCTGGTATCTCTCTTTCGGTGGCCCTGTGACCTATAAAAATGCCGAAAAGGTCAGACGCGCAGCCTCTGTCGTGCCGCTTGACCGCCTGCTGCTTGAGACCGATTGTCCTTATCTTGCACCGCAGCCGTATCGCGGCAAGATCAACCACTCGGGGCTGATGCATTCCATAGCCGAAATGCAAGCCGAGCTGCACAATGTTGCAATTGAGCAGATCGCGTCCACGACCGCAAATAACGCGAAAAAACTGTTCAATATCTCGTAAATTTGTGTAAAACGAACAAAAAAGGGGGCGTATTTTTTACGCCCTCTTTGCAAAAAAATCAATCGAATATCTTGAAAAATGGTTTTGGGTGCTGTATAATAAAATAGTATGCTGTATAAATATTGGCGTATTTGCACATGAAAAACAATTTCGTTTTGCAATAAATTCAAATGAAAGGGATCCCTCGTCCCGGCATGAGTCGGGAAAAAGGGAACAAGGAACACTACCATGGCAACTTTTAACACCAAGCAAATCAGAAACGTAGCTCTGATGGGTCACGGCGGCTCGGGCAAGACCTCTCTTGCAGAGTCTATGCTGTACGTCTCCGGCGGCGTCGACCGTATGGGTAAGACCACCGACGGAAACACCGTTTGCGACTTTGACGCAGAGGAAAAGGCAAGAGGCTTTTCTCTGTCCGCATCCCTTGCTCACGTTTTTTGGAAGGATATTAAGATCAACGTGATCGACGCTCCCGGCTACCTCGATTTCGAGGGCGAAGTCAACCAGGCAGTCCGCGTTGCTGACAGCGCGATCATCATGGTTGACGGTAAGGCAGGCCTTGAGGTCGGTACCGAGCTCGCATGGGATAAGGCATGCGCTATGGGCATTCCGAAGGCTTTCTTTATCAACAAGTGCGACGATATGGACGCACACTTCAACAAGACCTTCGCACAGCTGCACGAAAAGTTTGGCAACTCCCTCTGCCCCGTATTTATTCCCGTCGGTAAGAACGGTAAGGATATCACCATGATCGACCTGATCGACATGAAGGCTTACGTTTACGACGACAGCGGAAAGAGAACCGAAACTGCCATGACTGCTGAGCTGGAAGCGAATGCAGAGAGATACCAGGAGGTCCTCAAGGAGGCTCTGGCAGGTACGTCCGACGAATTGATGATGAAGTTCTTCGACGGCGAGGAATTCACCAAGGAAGAGTCCATGGAGGCTATGCACCAGGGTATCATCGACGGTACCATCACTCCCGTATTCTGCGGTGCTGCTACCAGACTCTGGGGCGTTGTTGCAGTCATGGATGCAATCGTGGAGTCCTTCCCCAGACATACCGCTAAGAAGGTCGAGAAGCTGGCTGACGGCTCCGATATTGAGATCAAGGTTGACGGTGAGACCTCTCTGTTCGTATTCAAGACCATCGCTGACCCGTTCCTTGGCAAGATGTCTCTGTTCAAGGTCATGAGCGGTACTGTTAAGAGAGATATGGTTCTGACCAATCTGACCAGTGACGCACAGGAAAAGATGGCTCATATCTATATTATGAAGGGTAACAAGCAGACCGAGGTTGACGAGCTGGCTTGCGGTGATATCGGTATGGTTGCAAAGCTGTCCGACACCAACACCAACGACACCCTGACTGCAGGTGGCAAGGCTTACGCTGCTACCAAGTACCCCAATCCTTACATGTGCCAGGCTATGATGCCCGCAACCGCTAAGGATGAGAGCAAGATCTCCCAGGCTATTGCAAGAATGACCGAGGAAGACCTGACTCTGAAGTATGAAAACAACCCAGAGACCAAGCAGATGCTGATCTACGGTCTGGGCGACATGCACCTGAGCGTGCTGGCTGCCAAGATGAAGGGCAAGTTCGGCGTACAGATCAAGCTGGATACTCCCAAGATCGCTTACCGCGAAAAGATCACCAAGAAGTGCGACGTTGAAGGTAAGCACAAGAAGCAGAACGGCGGTTCCGGTCAGTACGGCCACGTTAAGGTAAGATTTGCTCCCGGTGAAGAGGACGGCCTGACCTTTATCGATGCAACCGTTGGCGGTTCGGTTCCCAAGAACTTCATTCCCGCAGTTGAAAAGGGTCTGCAGGATGCAATGGCAAAGGGTATTGCAGGTTATCCCATGGTCAACCTCAAGGCAGAGCTGTACGACGGCTCTTACCACGCAGTTGACTCGGATGAGCTTTCCTTCCGTACCGCTGCTAACCTGGCGTACAAGAAGTGCCTTGAGCTGTCCGCTCCCGTACTGCTTGAGCCTGTGGGAAGCCTGTTCATCACGGTTCCGGACGGCATGGTTGGTGATATCATGAGTGATATTCCCAAGCGTCGCGGTAACGTTATGGGTATGAACCCTGCAGAGGGCAAGCCCGGTTACACGGTCGTTGAGGCTGTTGCTCCCAAGTCTGAGCTTGTGACTTACCCCATCGACCTGCGCGCAATGAGCCAAGGTAGAGCATCCTTCGAGTATGAAGTGACCGGTTACGACGTAGTACCCGCGAACATTGCTCAGAAGGTGATCGAAGAAAACAAGAAAGCTGAGTAATGCTCATCCGGTGAATTTCCCCGATTGCTGCGTTGCTCCTCGCTCGCGGCTCGACTTACGACAAGTAAGCCTTCGCCTGGCGATCTGCGGTGCGCCTGGCACTCGAAAAAATTCCCGCGGATGAAAAAATTAAGGGCTGTCGCTTTTGCGACAGCCCTTTTTGCGTCTACACATCTTTTTCACGAAAGTTTTTGCGTCGCTTTTTTCAAAAGGCGACTGGGGTTCGGGGCAACGCCCCGTTTATCGCCGTTCTTTTTGGTACTTTTTCTTGCGGCTACATAGCCAAGAAAAAGTACGGAATGAATTAGGAGATGTGACATTGAGAAAATTCTCTCCGTTCTTTTTGGCAAAATTGCCGCAAAAGAAGAAATATTTGCTACGCAAATTATTTGCTTCGCAAATTAAAACAGCGTCTTGCGGGGCGCTGCCGGTTGCCTTTTGGATGATGAATTTCGCAGAAATTCATCATCGGGTGGCGTCAATAACGCTCGAAATACCGGCAACATTCACACGCCACCATGCTTTTCTGAAAAAAGCGACGCAAAAACTTTCGAAAGAAAGGTTGTCAAAATGGTGAAACTTTTTCGTCGCGCCCGACAGGGTGCGACGATTTTTTTGCGTCGGACATGCTATGATGTAAATAATCATTAGGAAAGGACAAATGAAAATGGGCAGAGCAACGTTTACTTACGAGGAAAGCGGGTATTTCCTCCGTGTCAAACTCAAAGGGGATATCGATCACCACAGTGCAGTTGCGGTGCGCAGCGGGATGGATTCACTGCTGTATAAGGTGCGTCCCAGACGACTGTATCTGGATCTTTCGGGCGTTGAATTTATGGATTCCTCGGGGCTTGGCCTGATCATGGGCAGATGTGCACTCATGAAGGAGCTTGGCGGAGATCTGGTTGTGTGTAACCCTTGCGGTGGAGTAGAGCGTGTGATCAAGCTGGCGGGGCTGGAACGGTATGTCCGTGTTGAGCGGTCGGTCATTGCACGTCCGGAGCAAAGCGGACAAGCTGAAGCAGTCAGTAAAAAGGGGAGAGGCACAAAGGATAAGACCCGTAAGCACAAGGTAAGAGAGGAGGTGCTCAAATGAAAAATAACAAATTCAACGCCAAGGTTGTCAACAAAATGGTGCTGCGGCTGCCCTCGCTTTCTGTCAATGAAGGAATGGCGCGTGCTGCAGCCGCTGCCTTTGTCTCGCAGCTTGATCCTACCGCGACTGAGCTTGCGGATATCAAGTGTGCGGTGTCAGAGGCGGTGACAAACTGTATTGTGCATGGATATCGTGATGCGGTGGGTGTTGTCCGCATGACGGTCAAGCTGTGTGAGGGGCGTATTGTACGCATTGAAATTGCGGACAAGGGCTGCGGAATTGCTGACGTCAAGCAGGCACGGCAGCCACTGTTCACCACCGATGCAGCGGGGGAGCGTAGCGGCATGGGCTTTACTGTGATGGAAAGCTTTACCGATGGTGTACGCGTGTCATCCAAGCCCGGAAAGGGAACGACGGTGACGATGGTGAAGATCCTTTCCGATCTCGAGATTACATAATGCTTGATCGGGGGGATAATTATCGAAAACACGGTAGCGCAGGAGCGTATCGAAAAAAATCGGGAGCTGTTGATTTTGGCACAAGAGGGCGACGAGCAAGCCTTGGAGCATCTGGTCGTGGAGAATATGGCACTTGTGCGCAGTGTAGCGGTCAAATTCAAGGACAGAGGTACGGAGTATGAGGATCTGGTACAGATCGGCACGATCGGCATGCTCAAGGCCATTCGCAGCTTTGAGATAGAGCGCGGCACAGCTTTTTCCACCTATGCAGTGCCCTTGATTGTGGGTGAGATCCGCAAGCATTTGCGTGACGACGGCCCGATCAAGGTGGGCAGGGAATATAAGCGTATGGGTGCGATCCTGCTGGGTGAGCGAAATCGGATCATGGCCGAGACGGGACGGGATCCAAGTATCGGTGAGCTTGCCGCACGCTGCGGAGTCAGCGCGGAGGATGCTGCGGTTGCGCTGGATGCTGTTGCACCCGTTTCGTCACTTTCCGAAACGGTGTATGACGACGGAGGGCTGACCTTGGAGGGAACGCTGCCCGATCGGGACAGCGCGGACGAGACCGATCGCATGCTGGACAGGCTCGCACTTTCGCAGGCAATCGGTCAGCTTGATCCGCTTTGGCGCAAGATCGTGCTGCTGCGTTATTGGCGAAATATGACACAACAGCAGGTCGCCAACACGCTTGGCCTCTCTCAGGTTAAGGTGTCCAGAGAGGAAAAGAAGATCATGGAGCGGCTGCGCGAGCTGCTTGGTGGCGCGTAAAACCCGCGCATAAAGTAAAATAGTAATTAAAAAAACAACGAAAAATTACAAAATTGAAGAAAAAATGAAGGGGCGACCGTTGGTCGTCCCTTGTGATTTTGATATATGTTCGTGAATTCGTAGGGGGCGACCTGTGGTCGCCCGCGGGCGTTCACAGAACGCCCCTACGTGTAGTCGCTGAAAAATCAAATCTTCTCGATCCTGCCCACCTTGGCTTTTTCGTGGATCTCATACGTTTCGCTATACTGCAAAAGCTCGATCTCACAGCCCTCGCCCAAAGTCACGCATCTGCCCGAAACGCGAGGGCATGTGACGTTCTCAATGTCGATCTCGTCACCCTCGATGGATTGCTCCACCTCAACACCACGCACCTGCTTATTGTTGAAGTTGATTGTGATAAGATTCTTGAAAAATTTACGTTTTCTGTATTTGATCACTATTTTGCTGCCGCCGATGCTGCCGATTGCGCATGCATCGCGGGTATCTATTTCAATACTCTCGGCATTGAGAAGACCACCGCAGCACGCACTGCCGTGAATAGATGCAGTCTCAGCTTCAATATCGCCGTCTACGTTCAAGCCACCGTGTGCATCAAGCGTAACGCATTTCAGATCTCCGTCTACGTTGACACCGCCGGAAAGATGTACGTTATCCGTTGCGTGAATGCTCCCATCGCAATTGATCGCTCCCGAAACGTGTAAAGTGTTGGTAAGAATATCCTTGTCAAAATCACATGCGCCGGAGATGTGGATCTCACCGCTGCACTCTACCGGGCCGCTTGAGTTGGCGGAGCCGGAAATGTGCAGCGCTTTGCATTTGATGTTGCCTTCCATGGTACCGCTGCCGCTGATTTTAATAACGTCATATTCGCCTGCGGGAATACTTCCGCTGCCCGAAATTTTCATATCCATAGTTATTTCTCCTTTACTTAATCAGATGTGTCAGATCGACCACCGTTCCGTCGCCCTTGTCAAGCGTGATGCCTTGTACGTCTGAAAGGGAAAAGGTGCGGTCCCCGTATACGGTCTTGACGGTCAGTACCGCTGCTTTTTTTGATGCTCTGTTGAATTCTCCCGCAAGCTCATCAAGCGATAGCTCATCCTTTTGATTCCGGATCAGCTCCACGCGCTCGCAGATCAATGCCTTTGGAAAAAAGGTTTCCTGACCCGTGACCGTGGATTTTTTGATAAACCAATCTTCGGGGATCAGACCTTTTCGCTTCCAACGGTACAGTGCGCCGTAAGAGATGCCGTAACGCTCCAAAAGCTCCTTTTTTGAAATGAGTTCCTGTTCCATAACGCCTCCTTTTTAGCAGCGTAACAATGTTACGAGATCATTATAGCATAACAATGTTACGCTGTCAATGGGTGAGAGAAAATTTGTTAAGAGAATTTTCGGGCAGAGTAGAAAAGAGCCCTGCATGACAATGCAGGGCTTGATAATATCAATTTTAGAAAGTCTTATTCCTGATCAGAAATGACAACGATCTCGCAATCATCGTGTCCGTTCATACACTTTTCAAAAGCATCTTCGTCATCCCATTCCAGTACCAGCTGCTTCGCTGCCTTCTTCTTCTTGATGACCTTAACCAGGATTACGATGCCGACTGCAACAACTGCCGCAACGGCTAAAGAGATCAGGACGATCTTCCAAACGTTATTTTTGTTCTTTTGTTCCATGTATGTTACCTCCAAAAAAGTTTTCCACATACAGTATACAGTATTTCCGCGTGAAAATCAAGTGCTTTTTTCTCGAATATTGTTGAAAATTTATCATTTGGCAAAAAAATTTTCAATTATTTCACATTTATTTGGTTATGTTTTGAGTTCGAACAATTTTTTTTGAGAATCTCCAAAAAAAGTGTGACAGAACGGCAGAGATATGATATAATATGCGTAAGTGCTGCAATAAGGAGGGACAAGGCTTGAAATACCGTGAGATCTGTGAACTGCTCGAAGGCGCAGGCATTGATAACGCACCGTTTGAAGCAGGGCTACTGCTTATGCATTTTTGCGGTGTTAAGGCATCCGAGCTGCCGTTTTGCAAGCATCAGGATTTTTCGAGCGAAGCCTTGAAAAAAGCTGTAGAAAAAAGATTGCAGCATGAGCCCTTACAGTATTTGCTGGGTGAGTGGGAGTTTTTCGGATTACCATTTTCGGTCAGTCCCGATTGTCTGATCCCGCGGCCGGATACTGAGCTGCTGGTCGAGAAGGCTATCGCTCTTTTGCCCCCCGACGCACGTTTTGCCGATTTTTGCACTGGTAGCGGCTGCATCGTCACGGCCGTGCTTGTAAGTCGCCCCGACACGACTGCTGTCGCGGTGGATGCGTTTGAAAATACGCTGGAAATGGCGCGAAAAAACTGCACCGCAAACGGTGTCGAAGCGCGCGCAGAGCTTGTGCTTCTGGATCTTTTGCAGCCGCTTGACGGCGCATTTGCGCAAAAATTCGACTGTATTCTGTCAAATCCCCCCTACATACCCACCGAGGTGGTCAAGGGCCTTGCACCCGAGCTTGCGCACGAGCCGCAGGCTGCTTTGGACGGTGGAGAGGATGGCATGCGCTTTTACAAGCATTTTTTGTCACAGAGTGAGCACGTACTAAAGCCCGACGGGCTTTGGATCTTCGAGATTGGCTACGACCAGGAGCAGGCGATCTGTTCCTTGGCGGCAGAGCTTGGCTTTGCCTGTACGGTGGAGCGCGATCTTGGCGGCAATCCCCGTGTGGCAATCATTCGGAAATATCATTGACTAAAGGAGAAATATATTTTGAACATCGTGGTTTTGATGGGCGGACTTTCCCCCGAAAGAGACGTTTCGCTGACCTCCGGCTCGCTGATCGCCAATGCGCTGATCCGACGCGGGCACAGAGTTTGCCTTCTGGACGTATATCTTGGCATGCATCTGAGCCAAAAGGGCATGGATGAATGCTTTATGACCGAGCCTTATCCTGCGCACAGCGTCAGTGAGCAGGTGCCCGATCTGGCGGCACTCAAGGCAGCAAGCGGAAACGGTGAGGCCAAGATCGGTGCCAACGTGATCCCGCTTTGCAAATATGCAGACGTGGTGTTTATGGCGTTGCACGGAGATATGGGAGAGAACGGCCAGCTGCAGGCAACGCTGGATTCGTTCGGCATCCGTTATACGGGCTCGGGCTACGTGGGTAGCCTTTTGGCTATGGATAAGGACCTCGCCAAGAAAATGCTGGTGGGTGCGGGTGTGCCTACCCCCGCATGGGAGCTGGTGGATCTGACGCGCGGCGTACCCGAAGAGGCTCCCGCACATATCGGATATCCGTGCGTGGTCAAGCCCTGCTCGGGAGGCTCGAGCGTGGGCGTGTCCATGGTAGATAATGCCGGGCAATTTGCCGATGCCATGCAGGCGGCTGCCAAATATGAAAGATACGTGCTGGTGGAGAAGAGAATTGCGGGCAGAGAGCTGACCGTGGGGATTCTTGCAGGCGAGGTGTTGCCCGCGATTGAGATAATTCCTCGCGAGGGATTTTATGATTACGCCAATAAATACCAGGGTGGCAAGACCGAGGAGATCTGTCCTGCACCTATTGAGGAGCGCACGCGCGTGCAGGTAGGTGAGCTGACGCTCCGTGCCTTTGATGCGCTTCGCCTGAGTGGGTACGCGCGCTTTGACTGGATGCTGGACGAGGAGGGCGGACTTTGGTGCCTGGAGGCCAATACCTTGCCGGGGATGACACCCACAAGCCTGCTTCCGCAAATGGCTGCCGAGATTGGCCTTGATTACGATTCGCTCTGCGAAAGACTGGTGCAGCTTGCACTTTCATCCGTATATTGAGCACTGCCGTGCGCATTCGATGCGCACGGCAGTCTTTTTTCGGCAAACTGCCCGATTTTGAAAATCAGCATTTGTGGAAAACGCAGAAAAGTTTGACACAACGACAAAACCCGAAAAAAAGACTCGCAATTGCAACTCCGATATGATATAATGTTATACATATAAGTGTACCCCCATCAAAATTTCGGAGGGATTTGCCATGAAGCTGAAATGGAGAGTGCTTTGTGCGATGCTTGCATCCATTATGCTGGTCGGATTGCTTGCGTCCTGCGCGACCGACCCGTCGGGGCAGGAAGAGCAGACTTCGGCTGTGGAATACGAGAATGAATACAAGGAGGCTTTGGCCAAAATCCCCGTGGATATGAACAGGGAGGATTTCGTGGTGCTTGGCCGCGGCGACGCGGGCAGCTCTGTTTCCGAGATCTTCCGGGAGGAGGCCAGCTCCGAGCCGCTGGAAAATGCGGTCTATAACCGTAACCGCAATCTCTCGGAGATCTGTAATCTCAACTATATCGCCAAGCTTTCGCCCTCCGATGGGCTTTCCGACCTGATCTCCAACGATATCAAGGCAGGCGCGTGCGAATACGCCATTGCTTTCCCGGATATGCGTGTGGCGGGGAGCATGGCTACCAAGAGTATGCTCAAGGATTTCAACGATCTGGCCTACATTGATCTGGACGCTGCGTGGTGGGATGATGGTACTGCATCCATGAGCGTGGTGGGCAGAACCCTTTGGATGAACAGTGATATCAACTACATGGCACACGACGTAACCTTCTTAACGCTGTTTTCCAAGGTCATGGCCGAGAAGCAGGGACTTGAGGATCTTTACCAAACGGTCGATAACGGCGATTGGACGATCGACCTGCTTTCCTCGTATGCCAAAAAGGTGTCCTCGGATCTGGACGGAAACGGCAAGTACGATGAGGGGGACGCATACGGTCTGATCGGCACCTCCACACTGGGATATGCTATGTTTTACGGCTCTGAGATGAGATACGTGGCTTGCGACCAAGAGGGTGATCCCTATCTTGCCATGACCGAGACCGATCTGCTCAAGGCATCGGATCTGCTTGACAAGGTGCTGGATCTTCTTTATACCGGTCACAGCTCCTATATCGTAGCACCGGGGAAAGAAAAGGACGCGATGAATATGTTCATCAACAATCAGGGACTTTTCTACTTTGAATGTGCAAGCTATATTGGCGGACTTCGCAATATGTCGGACGATTTCGGTGTGCTGCCGCTGCCCAAATACGACAAGAATCAAGAAAAGTACGCGACCTACGTCAATCCTGTTTCCTCTACCATGGTCATACCGGTAGGCCCTAAGAATTACGACGATCTTGGCAAGGTCATCGAGACCATGGCGATCCTGTCGTCCGAATCGGTCATTCCCACCTACTACGATCTGGTGCTCAAGAGAAAGACCGTCCGTGACGAGGAATCGGCACAGATGCTGGATATCATTTTCTCCAATCGCATCTACGACCTGGCCTGCTTCTATGAAAGGATCGGTCTGATGCATACCTTCCAGGAGGCTGTGAACGCAAAAACCAACAATTTCTCGTCCAATTATCAGTCCAGACTGAAAAAGGCAGAGAAGGAGATCAGACATATCGTAGGCAAGATCGAGGATATGGAATAAAAAGCAAAACGGAAATCAAATACATTTTTGGAGGATTTTATGAAAATCAAACTTTTGAGCGTTTTTCTGGCTGCCTTGATGCTGCTTGCATGCTTTGCAGGCTGTGCCGATGTGGAGGATGATCCGAGCGAGGTCGAGTCCGGCTCTACCGAGGTCGAGGCGGACGAATATCAGGTCGCGCTGGATGCGATTGAGATCGACCTTGGCGGCGAGGATTTCGCAGTCGTTTGCCGTAACGATGCGGGTAATGCGCAGAATGAAATGATGCGCGAGGACACCAGCTCCGATCCCCTGGAGCAGGCGGTTTATACCAGAAACCTGGCCTTGCAGGAAAAGTGCAAGATCAATTACATCGTCTCTCCCGTAGCCACCCCCGACGTCATTACCACCATAGCCAACGATATCAAGGGTGGCACGGGCGAATACAGCCTGGCAATGCCCGATATGGTTGGTGCAGGCACGATGGCATCGCGCGGACATCTGCGTGATTTCCATGATCTGCCTTACGTTGATCTGGATGCGGAATGGTGGGATCAGGGTACGGCTGAGATGAATATCGGCGGCAAGCTGTTCTGGATGAACAGCGACGTCAACTTCTTGGCGCACGACGTGACCTTCTTGATCCTGTTCTCCAAGGTGCTTGCCGAGAAGGAGGGCCTTGACAACCTGTATGAAACGGTTGAAAATCAGGAATGGACGCTGGACGTGTTCAGCTCCTACGTCGAAAAGGTCACCCAAGATGCGAACGGTGACGGCAAGTACGACAGCAACGATATTTACGGTCTGATCGGTACCTCCTCCATGGGCTCGACTATGTTTTATGCATCGGGTCTGAAGTACGTTCAGTGCTCTGCGGACGACGATCCTTATCTGTGCATGACCGATTCCGATCTGCTCAAGGCAACCGACCTTTTGGATAAGGTGCTGGAGATCTTCTATGCCGGCAATTCCACCTATATCGTAAAGGCAGGTGACGAGCCCGTTGCAAAGGGCATGTTTGCTGCCAACCAGGGTCTGTTCTACAGCGAGGTTGCAAGCTATATCGTAAACCTCAAGGATATGTCTGACGATTTTGGTGTGCTGCCCGTTCCGAAGTACGATAAGAACCAGGAAAACTACCAGACCTGGGTACACGGTATTTCCTCCACTATGGTCGTTCCCCAGGGGCCGCAGGATTCCGAGCAGGTCAGCAAGGTCATGGAGAGTATGGCCATTCTGTCCGGTAAGCACGTCATTCCCACCTACTACGAGCTTGTGCTCAAGAGAAAGACGGTACGTGACGAGGAGTCCGCGGGTATGCTGGATATCATCTTCTCCAACCGTACCTATGACCTTGTCAATTACTATACCGAGCTGAGCCTTGCAGGCACCTTCCAGGGAGCTGTCACCAAGGGAACCAACTCCTTTGCGTCTGCTTACTCCAAGGCTGCAAACAGAACCGAGAAGGCACTCAAAAAGCTGATCTCCAAATTTGAATGATAAAAGAGTGATAGGATAAGAAACGATGAAAAAGTATCTGCTTCCCGAAAGCGGTACGTTCTATAAGGCAAATCTGCATTGCCACACGACCTGCTCGGACGGAAGATATACGCCCGAGCAGATCAAGCAAAAATACTTGGCAGAGGGTTATGCGGTTGTGGCGTTTTCGGATCACAACCGCATTTTGCCTCATCCCGAGCTGCGCAGCGATGATTTTTTGCCGCTTACCGCGATAGAAATTGACTTCAATGCTCCCACAGAGCCGTGGAGTCACGCAAGTGTATATCATTTGAATTATTTTTCTCCCGATCCCGACAGGGAAACCTTTGTGCCGTTTGAGCGTGTGTACGACGTTGACGCAGTCAGCGATCTCAACCTGCGCGCGGCAAAAGAGGGATTTTTGGTGCAGTACAACCATCCCAGATGGTCTTTCCAGCATGCAGCGGATTTTTTGCCGCTCAAGGGTCTTTGGGGCTTTGAGGTGTATAACACCGGCTGCGAGATCGAAATGCAAAACGGCTGGGCAGACTATGAGTTTGAGCTTTGCTGCCGCGCGGGCATGAGCGTGGTGCCCACGGCAACCGACGATAATCACAACGTTGCCATGGACGAGTCGTCCCCCTATAACGATTCCTTTGGCGGCTGGAGCATGATCAAAGCGGCGTCTTTGACTTATGCTGATATTTTCGAGGCCATGAAAAGGGGAGAGATGTATGCCTCCACAGGCCCCGAGATCCGCGAGCTTTGGGTGGAGGACGGCGTTATGCACGTCGTGACCTCTCCTTGCTGTGCCATTTCGTTTTTGACCAGCGGCCGCGAGACCTCTACGGTTCGCGCACACGGGGATTCTTTGACCGAGCATCGGTTTGCAGTGCCCGAGCACGTCAGATTCGTGCGCGTGCAGGTGGCTGATGCAAATGGTGGACGCGCCTTTTCGCGTCCGTATGACATTTCAGAATTACTGTAAAGGAGCAAACGAATGGATTTTTGGTGCAAATCGTCAGCCGAGCGTGTGTATAAGCACACAAGAAAGCAAAAGGCCGACTGTGCAAGGATCAATCTGCATACGGGCAAGAATATGTACGTCAGCGCGCAGCTTCTTTTGCGCGAGGTGGAGTGCGCTTTTGATGTGACCGACGTTACGCTTGCGGGTGTTCCCGAGGGCGTGGAGGCTGAGATTTGCGTGCAGGATTACGCCGTTTTCAACGATGGTCTGCCTTATCCGGATCTTTTGAAGCCGGGCAAGAGCGTGCACGTGCCTTCCAATACCACGCAAGGTCTGTGGCTGCACCTGTGGGTGTCCGAGCAGGCAGCAGAGGGGATCACTCCGGTTACTTGCACGGTCAAGACCTCGCGCGGCGATTTTTGCGCAAATCTTTCGCTGCGCGTCTATCCCGTGATCATTCCCGAGCCTGCAGAATCTGCGTTCGGGCATGAGTATTTCTTCTGCACTACAGGCTTTTTCCCCCCCGAGGGAAAGCCCTGGACACCGCCCATCACGCCCTTCTACGATACCTGCCGCTATACCGACAAGTGGTGGGAGCTGCTGGCGAATTACGCGCGCGCCATGAAGGTGCTGCGCGTCAACAGCCTGAATATCACCCCCATCGATTTTCTGATCGACGCGGGATCAAAGCGCATCTCCGAGTCCGAGTGGCACTTTGACTATACGCTGCTGGATCAGTTCATTGAGCTGTTCTTACGTGAGGGAAGCTTTAAATATCTGACGCTTTCTGCCCCCGTCAGCTCGGTATGGGGGAAGACCATTCTCGGCTGCGGAGATCACGGTGACATTGTTTGGTACGAGATCGGAAAGCCTGAGGCTGAGCATTGGGCACGCGCGTACTGGGGCGGTATGTACAAGCATTTCGAAGAGAAGGGCTGGCTTTCCATGCTCAATCTGCGACTGCAGGATGAGCCCCACACCACCGAATATTGGTATTGGGCAAGAGAGATTGCACGGGAGGTTTGCCCCGGAATTCCTTGCGGCGAGCCGCTGGATACGCACGAGATCGCGCTGCAGCTGGCAGGAAAGTGTGATCAATACGTGCCAAGACTTGAGGTGTACGCCTCCGATCCCTATTTCTATCGCGAACGGCAGAAGGCAGGGGATACCGTCTGGTGCTACAGCTGCTGCTTCCCCGAGGAGAACTGGTGGCTGAATAAGTTTATCGACCTGCCGCATTCCTACAGCCGCATGATCAAGTGGGCATGCTACGCGCAGGGCATTACGGGATTCTTGCACTGGGGCTTCAATTATTGGGGCGAGAAGACTATTTACGGTATTCAGCCGAGCGCGAGATACAAGGGCGACGGCTATATCGTGTATCCCGATATTGAGAATTTCGGCGTGCTGCACTCCAACCGAGGCGTTGCCACCCGCGAGGGACTTTACGACTGGGAGCTTTTGCACATGCTTGGGCAAAAGGACGGTGCAGCGGCACTTGCCATTGCACGGTCGGTTGCGCGCACCTTTGAGGACTTTACACACAACGAAGCAGATATCGATGCCGCGCGCATCGCTGTGCTCGAAGCACTCTGTGAATGATCTGTGTTTTATGGAGGTAAAAAATGAAGAAGATCTGGATTGCATTGATTTCGGCTGCAGCCGTGTTGGCGCAGCTGGCTATGACGCTGGTGACCGGTGCTACGGGTATTCTGTACCTGCTTTCCGTTATTACCGCAATAACAGGGTGACAGCTTGGCTGTCACCCCTTGCTTTGTAAGGAGTAGCATATGAAATCTCAAACTAAGGGAAAATTCTACGCAGCGCTTGTGTTGTTTGGCCTGCTTGGTCAGATCGCATGGGTGGTCGAGAATATGTACCTCAACGTATTTATCTATAAAATGTTCGCAGCCTCGGCGGGGGATATCCGCCTGATGGTGAGCGCATCGGCCATCGCGGCCACGCTGACCACCGTGTTCATGGGTGCGCTTTCGGATAAGATCGGCAAGCGTCGCCTGTTTATCGCGGGCGGCTACGTGCTGTGGGGCATTTCAATCCTGGCATTTGCCGTGATCCGTCTGGACGTGATCAGCGCGATCGTGCCCATGACTGTCTCGGCGGCCGCTGTGGGCGTTTCGCTGACCGTGGTGATGGACTGCATCATGACCTTCTTTGGCTCAACTGCCAACGACGCAGCCTTCAACGCCTGGCTGACCGACAGCACCACCGAGAAGAATCGCGGTGCGGCCGAGGGGCTCAACGCCATGATGCCGCTGGTTGCGATTCTGTTTGTGTTTGGCGGCATGATGCTCATGCCCGCGTCCGTTTCGCAGGATATGCCGCTTTACTGGACGGTCATGTTCTGTATCATCGGCGGCATCGTGCTGTTGGCAGGCGTGCTGGGCTTTTTCCTGATCAAGGATCCCGACATCAAGCCCTCATCGGACGGCTATTTTTCCACCGTGTTCTACGGATTCCGCCCGTCCACCATCAAGCAGCATGCAGGACTTTACGTACATTTGATCGTGTTCGTGCTGTTCAATATCGCCATTCAGATCTTCATGCCCTATCTCATTATCTATTATGAGGTCTCGCTGGGCATGGCGGATTACGTGCTGGTCATGGCACCCGCCATCATTCTTGCATCGGTTGCCACCGCGCTGTGGGGCAGGGTATACGACAAAAAGGGATTTAAGCTGACGGGCATTTTGGCCATGCTTTGGATGTGCGCGGGCTTTGTCCTGCTGTTCTTATTCAGAACCAAGCTGCTTGTCTTTATCGGCTCGCTGCTTATGATGTGCGGCTACCTTTGCGGTGCGGCCGTATTCGGAGCAAAGATCCGTGACCTGACCCCCGAGGGCAAGGCGGGCAGATTGCAGGGCGTGCGTATCTTCGCGCAGGTACTGCTGCCCGGTGTCATTGGTCCTTGGATCGGTGAGCTGGTGCTCTCAAACGCGGAAACAATCGTCAACGGTGACGGCACCGAATCCTTCGTGCCGAATGCAAATATCTTCCTTGCCGCGCTGGTCGTGGCCGTGATTGTCCTGCTTCTGATCGTACTGATCAAGGACAAAAAGAAGCCAAATCTGCAAGCGCTGCACACGCCCTTTGAGGACGACGAGCAAGCGTGGGAAAAGCACTACCCCAGACCTTCGATGCGTCGCGAGTGCTGGCAGAGCCTGTGCGGCGAATGGGAGCTTTCGGTGATTGGCAAAAAGGGAATAGCGCCTGTCGGAAAGATCCGCGTGCCCTTCCCACCCGAGAGCAGACTTTCGGGCATCGAGCGCGCGCTTGGTAAGGGCGAGAAATGGCTTTACGAGCGCACGTTTGAGCTGGAAAAGCGTGAGGGCGAGAGCGTGCTTTTGCACTTTGGCGCGGTGGACCAGGTTTGCTCGGTCAGCGTCAACGGTGTTACGGTAGGCGAAGATGAGGGAGGTTATTTGCCCTTTACCCTTGATATCACGGAGCAAGCACAAAACGGTGTAAACCGTATTTCCGTGCTTGTTACCGACATACTTGATCACGATCTCGGCTGGGGCAAGCAGCGAGTGGATCGCGGCGGCATGTGGTATACCCCCATCAGCGGCATCTGGCAGCCCGTATGGCTGGAGCAAGTGCCCGGGAACTGTATTGAAAATATTCGTCTTGCACCCTCGCTTGACTCGGTCAGCATTGAGATCGAGGGCGGCATGGGTGAGTATACCATGACCGTACAAACGCCCGACGGTGAGGACACTGTGACCTTTACGGGCAATTCTTACACCTATGCGCCTAAGACGGCAAAGCTCTGGACGCCAGAAGATCCGTATCTTTACGAGTTTACCCTGACCTCGGGCACGGATTCGGTGCAATCTTATTTTGCGCTGCGCACGGTTTCGGTGGAGAGTGTGAGCGGTACGCCCCGCCTGTGTCTGAACGGCAAGCCGTATTTCTTCCACGGACTTCTCGATCAGGGCTATTTCCCGGATGGCATCTACCTGCCCGGCAGCCCGGACGGCTACGAAAACGACATTCTGACTGCCAAGAAAATGGGCTTTAACATGCTGCGCAAGCATATCAAGATCGAGCCGCAGGTGTTCTATTACCTGTGTGACAAGCTGGGCATGATCGTGTTTCAGGACATGGTCAACAGCGGCGATTACAGCTTCCTTGTGGACACCGCGCTGCCTACGATTGGCTTTAAGCGCGGCATTACCCATAAGGCTACCAAACGCCGCAAGAAAGCCTTTTTTACAGAGAGCGCGAACACAGTGCGGCTGCTTCATAACCACCCCAGTGTGTGCTATTACACCATTTTCAACGAGGGATGGGGACAGTTTGAAGCGGATGGAACTTACGTCGTGCTCAAGGCACTTGACCCCTCTCGCGTGTGGGACACCACCTCGGGATGGTTTTGGGGCAAAAAGAGCGATGTGCAGAGCGAGCACATCTATTTCAAAAAAATCAATATCAAGCCGTGGGGCGATCGCCCCGTGGTGCTGTCCGAGTTTGGCGGCTACGCCTGCCGCGTACAAGGGCATATCTTCAATCCCGACAACAACTACGGATACAGCACCTATCCCACTCCCGAGGCGTGGCAGACTGCTACCGAGGCACTCTATCGCGAGCAGATTTTGCCCGCTATTGAGAAGAGCGGCCTTTGCGCAGCCGTGCTGACCCAGATCTCGGACGTGGAGGACGAAACCAACGGTCTTGTGACCTATGACAGAAAGTTTGAAAAGGCAGACGCTGCCGCCATGGCCGCGCTTGCCAAGGAAATCTACGCTTGCTACGATCAAGCAGCAGAGAATCGAGGATAATTATGGAAAATAAAATGGCATTACCGGGACAAGAGGAAAAGGAAATTGTCGCTACCGGGGCGGCGGATTGGAAAGCACCTGCTTTCAAGGTGTCGGGCGTATTTGGCTCGCACATGGTGCTGCAAAGAGAAAGACCTATCCGTATCTGGGGCTTTTCGGATACGCCGGGCTCCTTGATCACGGGTGAATTTATGGGCGAGAGAGTGAGTGCGACGGTAGGTGACGACTGTCGCTGGACACTGCAATTCGTGCCGCATTGTGCTGTATGGGAAGGCAAGCAAATGGTTATCTATGACGATCGCGGACACAGCACCGTTCTTGAGGACGTGCTGGTGGGCGACGTGTGGATGATCGGAGGTCAATCCAATGCCGAGCATAATCAGAGCAGCTGCCTTGATTGGGCCCCCGAGCAATGGTATGACAAGGACGAGCCGCTGAGATTGTTTGCACAAACGCGCCAGTATGCCTTTGAGCATCAGGATCTGTGCGCATCCCCGCAGCCCGATATCATTTGCCCCGATTGGGGCTGGCAGCTGCCGCTTGAGAATGCCGCGCACACCTTCTCGGCAATCGGTTGGTTCTTTGGCAAGGAGCTGTTGCGCTATATCGATGCACCCGTGGGACTGATCATGATGGCCGCGGGCGGTGCTTGTATCCGTGAGCTGATGCCCACCGAGCTGGCAGTCGAGCTTGGATATACCACCACGGTGGCTGTGCCGCTCGGTGGCTTTTACAATTCGCTCATTCATCCCTTTGTGCCGCTGCAGTTCAAGGGACAGATCTTCTTCCAGGGTGAGAGCGAGGGTTGCTTCCCGGATCGCGCACCCATTTACGACAAGGAGCTTGCACGGTTTGTTGCGGATCAAAGAGAACGCTTTGGACAGGATTTTCCGTTCTATAACGTACAGCTCTCGGACTACCGAGACGAGTGCTATACCTATTTTGCCTGGCTTGATACCGTGCGTGTCAAGCAGTTGGATGCGCTGGCAATCATCAAAAACAGCACGCTGACGCCCGCAATGGACTTAGGCTCTCCCGATTCTTATCCCGATTTTGCGCACTCGCCCCGCAAGTATGAGCTTGCTATGCGTCTTGCCAAGCTGGCGCTGGCACGCGAGTACCGCATCGGCAGCGAATATGACGCGCGTGCGCCCAAGCCCACCATGGCGCAGAGAAGCGCGAACGGTAAGCAGATCACGGTCGCCTTTACCGATATCGGTGACGGACTTTGCGTGCTTGGACAGTCGCCCAAGGACAGCATCGGGCAGGAGATCAAGGGCTTTACGCTGGGTGAGAAGGGCAATCAGATTCCCGTGCGTGCGGTCATCGAAACGCGCGGACTTGTCACGGTCGACGTGCCCGAGGGCGCGGACGCAAGCGTTGTGTCGTATGCGTACAATATCCGCGTATCGACCGAGTTTGCCGATCTGCGAAACGGCAACAATCTGCCTGCATTTGCATTCTCCATGCGCGTGGATTGATCCGAAAGTCATTGACAAGCGTGTGACTTTGTGATACAATACAGGAGAAAATGACTGCAGAGCAGAAAATATAAGGAGAATTTATGGCAAATTACAGAAGAGGCAGAATCAATGACGAGATGCAAAAGGAGCTGATGGTGATTTTGCGCTCGGTCAAGGATCCTCGTGTCAGTGATGCGTTCGTCAGCGTCACGGCTGTGGATACCACGCCCGATCTCAAGTATGCAAAGGTATATTATTCCTGCCTTTCGGGCAATAAAAAGGACGTAGCAAAGGGGTTACGCCAAGCAAGCGGCTATATGCGCACACAGCTGGCCAGAACGCTCAATCTGCGCATGACGCCTGAGCTGACCTTTATCGAGGACGCCTCGGTTGAGCATGGCGCGCGCATTGCAAAGATCCTTGAGAATATCGAATTCCACGACGAGGTTCTGGACGAAAATTCGGAAGAATGATCTTGGCAAAAATCTGAATAAAATATCCTTCCCGGGGAAATCATAGGCTTGTCAGACAAGGACAAGAAATGAATCGAAGGGAAGGATGTTTTTATGAACAAAAGAATACTTACGGGTGGCGTGATTTTGCTTTGCATACTGGCCTTGATCAGTGTACTGCCCGTGCACGGAGAGCAGGAAATTTACGACAGTGTGGTCAGGTTGCACGTGCTGGCCAATTCGGACAGCGACGAGGATCAGGCACTCAAGCTGCAGGTGCGCGATGAGATTTTGCGCGTCACGGAGCCCTTGCTCAAGGATTGCACCGACCGCGGGCGTGCCATTGAGATCCTGCAAGAGCACACGGATGAGCTGCAGGCAGCGGCGCAGGCGGTTGTGTACGAGAAAGGGTACGATTATCCCGTCACGATCCTGCTCGGGGAAGAGGATTATCCTACGCGCAGCTATGAAAATTGTTGCTTCCCGAGCGGCAGATACGTGTCGTTGCGCGTATGCATCGGAGAGGCCGAGGGGCAGAATTGGTGGTGTGTGCTGTTCCCGCCGCTTTGCCTGTCTGCCGCGAGTGCCGAGGATGAGGATGACAATGAGGATGCCTTTATCTCGGTAGGCCTGACCGGGGAGCAGTACAAGGTGATCACACAGACCGATAACGTCAAATACCGCATCAGATTCAAGATCCTGGAGGCGGTGCAGGAGCTGATCGGAAAACGAAATTAAATAATAAAAAAGCACGTGTGCAGCACGTGCTTTTTTATTGTTTTGAAATTATTCCTCAGTAGTCAGGATCTCGAGATCAGCACCGTTTTCCTCGAAGCTCAGCTCCTCGGGAATTTCGTAGCTGTCGTCAACCTCGATCTCAACGTTCTTCTTTCTCTGCAGCTTAGCCTTCATGTTCTTGGCTACTGCAACGCTCTTGTCCTTAATGCGGATAGCGGTTGCCTTGATCTTATGTCTGTTCTGGATCGCAAAGATGATACCTGCGGTCAGAGCAGCAGCAGAAACGGCACTGATGATGGCAGTGAGAACGATTGCACCGGTGTTATTGTTGTTGTTGTTATCCATGGTTTGCTCCTTTCGTTCCGTGCACAAGTCACGGAAAATGGTGATACACATTTAATATACCACAAAAATTTCATTTGTGCAATGGGTTTTTCTGCAAATTCACAAATTGTTTATTCTTGGTGAAAAAAACTCACATTTTTGGCGGGAAATGAACGCATTTTCCTTGATTATCCCCCCTTTTTATGATACAATGAAGTATACATAATTCAGGAACTAAGGGTGACACATGAAATATTATCTTGCCCCCATGGAGGGCCTGACGGACAGCGTCTATCGCACGCTGCACCATGAGTATTTTGGAGGGATCGATCGCTACTATACGCCGTTTTTCTCTCCTACCGAGGTGCACAGACTGACGCCGCGCGAGCTGCGTGAGCTGGATCCGGCAAACAACCCCGCACCCACCGTGCCGCAGCTGCTTTGCAAAAATGCGGACGATTTTCTTTGGATGGCGGAGCAGATCGCTGCCTTTGGATATACTGAGGTCAATCTCAATCTCGGTTGCCCCTCGGGCACTGTGACCGCAAAGAAGAAGGGAGCGGGCATGCTTGCCGACACCGACGCACTGGACGCGTTTTTGGAGCGCGTGTTTGCCGCTTGCCCCATCGATATCTCAATCAAAACGCGCATTGGATATCAGGACGTGGGGGAGTTGCCCGAGCTGCTGGAGATTTTTGGCCGATATCCCATCTGTGAGCTGATCGTGCACCCGCGCACGGGCAAGGAAATGTACCGTGGCGTGCCGCATCTCGATGCCTACGATTCCGTTTGCGCCAACATGCAAATTCCCTTGTGCTATAACGGAAACGTGAGCACACGCGCGGATGCTGCGTATATTGCCGAACGCTTTCCCAAAACAGAGGCCATCATGATCGGCAGAGGGCTTTTGCAGAATCCCGCGCTGCTCTCGGACAAGAAGGTCACGCGCGCGCTGATGCGCGATTTTCACGAGCAGCTGCTGGGGCGTTACCGCGTCGTACTCGGCAGCGATCACGCTGTGGCAGGTCGCATGAAGGAGATCTGGCTTTTGATGAGCAGTATGTTTGAGACCGATAAAAAATACGTCAGAAGATTGCAGCAGAGCAGGGATCTGTCCGAGCTGAACGGCGCGGTCATGGCCATGATCTGCGAGCTGCCGCTCAGACGCCCCGAAGAATTTGATCAGAGATCCGATTGGTTATTCTGAAAACAAAAAGAAAGAGTGATTAAGCTATGTTAAAAGCATTGATATTTGATCTGGACGGCACGCTGGCGCACACGCTGCCCGCCATTGCCGAGGGCATGAATCTTGCGCTTGCCGAGCTGGGATATCCGCAGATCGACCAGGCTCGGGTGTACGAATTCATCAATCTCGGTGCGCGGGATTACGCCAAAATGGCTCTCCCGCCGGAGTACCGCGAGGACGATGCGCGCATTGATGCGCTGTACGCCGCCTACAACCGCAATTATGCGAGGGTGTATATGCATACCGATACCACCTACGACGGCATCCCCCAAATGATCGCATACCTGAAAGGGAAGTACCCCATGGCGGTCAACTCCAACAAGCAGGATGAGTTCGTCAAGGCACTTGTGGCGCAGCTGTTTCCGGATGGCACGTTTGTCGCTGCCGAGGGATTTTGCACACATCGCGCTCCCAAGCCCGACCCGGCAGTGCCGCTGCAGCTGGCTGCGCTGATGGGTGTAACTCCCGAGGAATGCGCCTATATCGGAGACAGTGACGTGGACGTCAGAACCGCCATCAACGCG
Organism: Eubacteriales bacterium; assembly: GCA_045594705.1. Classification (GTDB taxonomy): domain Bacteria; phylum Bacillota; class Clostridia; order Oscillospirales; family CAG-272; genus SVQP01. Next base: position 36,158 of record JAZNZB010000086.1, on the reverse strand, counting down.
GGCATGCATGCCATTGACGTCTGCTGGGGCTATCGTCCCGAGTCGGTGTTGTACGACATCGGTGCAGAGAAGGTCGCACACACACCCGAAGAATTGATCAAAATGATAGAAAATACCTGACAACCTTGGCAAAGACGGCAGTCCTGAAACAGCTGCCGTTTTTGCTTTGCAAAATGCCTATCATTCTCACGAAAAATTACGCTTTGTAATGTCGTATATTTTCGTTGTTTTCACCAAAAGTGAAAAATCGGGAATATATTATTGAAAAAAGTGTAGACTTTTGTCGCTTGATGTGGTATGATAATGTAGTATGGGTCTGTGTGGCCATTTGCGCTCTATGGACACAAGAAATCAGGGAAAGGACGGTGTCGGAATATGATTTACGATCTGCAAAAGGCAAGCTTGTGGAAAAGAATTTCCGCATTCCTTTTTGATGTGATTATTTTTGTCATATTGGCTGTCGGTATCGCTGCCTTGATGTCTGCTGTGCTGGATTACGACCGTCATATGGACTTTATCGAAGAAAGAAAAAATGCGCACGTCACAGCGTGCGAGGATGCATATGAGCAATTGCACGGTAAGCGTTGCGAACTGGATCTGAGCGTTGCTTACGAGGAGATGTCCGAGGAGCAAAAAGAAATCTACGACATGGTGGACAAGGCGCTTGCTGAGGATGACGATCTGGCCATTACCTACGTGCTGCTTCTCAACTTTACGTTGATCATGCTGGTGGTCTCGGTTATCGTGTCGTATGCGATTCTGGAATTTGCCGTGCCCATGTTCTTCAAAAACGGTCAGACGCTTGGAAAGAAGATGTTCGGCATCGGTGTCATGCGTACCAATTCGGTCAGAGCGACCCCCTTGGCACTCTTCATTCGCGTATTGTTTGGAAAATGCACCATCGAGACGCTGCTGCCGCTCTTCCTTGTAGTGATGATGTTCTTTGGTATCATCGGCATCGTGGGACCTATCGTGATCCTCGGTCTTTTGGTGCTTGAGATCATTTGTGTGTGCGCGACTCGTACCAATTCTGCCATCCACGACCTGATCTCGGATACCGTGGTGGTCGATATGTCTACACAGATGATCTTTGAGAGCGAGCAGGCACTCATTGATTACAAAAAGAAAATTCACGAGCAGGAAGTTGCAAATTCTCCCTATTGATTTGGTTTTACAATAATTTGTCTATCAAAAAAAGTAAATAAACACAAATGGAGGTTAGATGAAATGAAAGTTGAATTACGAAATCTAACGAAGATCTTCCCCAGCCGCAATAAAAAGGCAGGGGGCGAGGTGGTCGCCGTCAACGACTTTACCTTTGCCATTCCCGATGGGAAGCTCGTTGGACTTCTCGGCCCTTCCGGTTGCGGTAAGAGTACCACTCTTTACATGATCAGCGGCCTGCAGAAGCCCTCCGCGGGACAGATCTTCTTTGGAGACGAGGATGTAACTACACTTTCTCCCGAAAACCGCGGCGTTGGTCTGGTTTTCCAGAACTATGCGCTGTACCCCCACATGACTGTCAAGCAGAACATCATGTTCCCCTTGCAGAACCTCAAGGGCAAGGACAAGATGAGCAAGGAAGCAATGCTGGAGCGTGCTTATCAGGCTGCAAAGCTTGTGCAGATCGAGGATCTAATGGACCGTAAGCCCAGTGAAATGTCGGGCGGTCAGCAGCAGAGAGTTGCGATCGCAAGAGCACTGGTCAAGATGCCCCGCGTGCTGCTTTTGGACGAGCCGCTTTCCAACCTGGATGCAAGACTGCGTCTGCAGACCAGAGAAGAGATCCGCCGTATCCAGAAGGAGACCGGTATCACTACCGTATTTGTCACGCACGACCAGGAAGAGGCAATGTCCATTTCCGATATGATCGTGGTCATGAAGCTGGGTGTTGTGCAGCAGATCGGTGCACCGCAGGAGGTTTATGACGATCCTGCAAACCTGTTCGTTGCCAAGTTCCTGGGCACTCCTCCCATCAACGTATTCAAGGGCAGGGTAGCGGACGGTCAGCTGCTGCTTGGTGATAATGCCGTGCTGGATGTTCCCGGTGTTGACGACCGCGAGGTATTTGTCGGCATTCGTCCCGAGGGCTTTATTCCCGATGATAACGGTATGTTTGTTTGCGAGCTCAAGAACGTTGAGGTGATGGGTCGCGATATGAGCGTGGTTTGCGAGCATGAGTCCTCCGCAAATCCCTTGGTACGTGCCATCATCAACTCCGACTACAAGGTGGATTTCTCCAAGGCAACCATTTCCTATTCTCTCAAGCCTCACAAGGTCTTCCTGTTTGACGCTGAGACCGAAGACAGAATTCGTTTCTGAGGAGGGTATCATGGTTGACAGTAAACAACAATGGAAAGCGTGGCTCTATCTGCTTCCCGCGATCATTCTGTTGCTGATCTTTACCGTATGGCCGATCATTAATACGCTGCGTATGGCATTCACGGTCCGTTGGGATCCCGAGCTGCCCGTAGAGTATGAAATCGTCGAAGAGATCGTCACCATTTGGGATGAAAACGGTGACCAGGTAGAGGTCGTGAATAGGAAGGAAGTGCCGGTCAGATGGGGTGGCTATACCACCTATAAGATCTCCGAGAGCATCAGCGGAGATTACGATTATGAATTCGGCCTTGCAAACTTCAAGGCAGTCATCAATTATGATGGCTTCTGGCTGATCATGCAAAACACGGTGCTGCTTTGTGTGCTGACCGTACCGCTCTCCACCTTCCTGGCGCTGCTGATCGCCGTATGTCTGAACGCAATCAAGCCTCTGCGCCGCCTCCTGCAAACCATATTCTTCTTGCCGTACGTGACCAACTCGATCGCAATCGGTATGGTATTTGCAGCAATGTTTAACATCGTCGGTGTCAACACCGCTGATATCGCAGCCAGCACCTCGGTCGGTATTATCAATACCGTTATAGGCTGGTTTGGCATGGATCCGATCAACTGGATCAACCAGGGCTCGACGTACTGGGCGAACATGATCGTCATGATTATTTATATCGTCTGGAACGCGCTGCCCTTCAAGATCCTGATTCTGCTTGGCGGTCTGCAGAGCGTCAATAAGCAGTATTACGATGCAGCCAAGATCGACTCGACGCCTAAGTGGAGAGTCTTTACCCGTATTACCGTGCCGCTGCTTTCTCCCATGATCGCGTACGTCGTGATCACCGGCTTTATCGGCGGATTCAAGGAGTATACCAGCATCGTCGGTATCTTCGGTGAAAACATGCAGCCTCCCGGAGCGGCCGTGGGTACACCGAGACTTCAGACCATGGTCGGCTTTATTTACGATAACCTCGGTAATGCTGAAGGTATTGCATCCGCAGCTGCGCTGCTCTTGTTCTTACTGATCTTCGCGGTGACGCTTGTTAACCTTGGAGTCAGCAAGAAGAAGACGCACTATTAAGAAGGGAGGTACCAACATGGCAGAACAAATGAAAGTATTGTCCGAAAAGGACCTCCAACAGGTAACAACAAAGCAGAAGATCGTCAAGGTCATCTCTCAGATCGCGCTGTATACGTTCCTGATCATCATGGCGATCATCGTCATCTTCCCGTTCTATTGGATGATCATTTCCTCGCTCAAGTCGCTGGCTGAGTACAAGCTCTCGGTGCCGACCTTGTTCCCCAAGGAGATCATCTGGAGCAACTATCTGCAGGCGTTTACCAAGGCAGAGCTGCTCAAGCTGTTCAAGAATACCGTAATTGTCGGTGTCGTATCCACCATCCTGTCGCTGATCATCACCATCATCACGGCGTTTGCGTTTGCACGCCTTGAGTTCAAGGGCAAGAATGCGTTGTTTGCAGCACTGCTTGGCACCATGATGATCCCCGGTGAGCTTTTCACCATTACCAACTATATCACGGTTGATAAGTTCGGTTGGGTAAACAATGATCACTGGTTTGCAGGCTACTCGGTACTGATCGTTCCGTTCCTTGTCAGTGTTTTCTATATCTATCTGCTCAAGCAGAACTTCATGCAGATCCCCAACGAGCTTTACCTGGCAGCTAAGGTAGACGGCACGAGCGACTTCAAGTACCTGTGCAAGGTCATGATCCCGCTCTCCATGCCCACGCTGATCTCCATCACCATTCTGAAAATGATGGGTGCATGGAACTCCTATGTATGGCCCAGACTGGTTGCCCACAAGGATTTCTGGCTGATCACCAACGGCTTGCGCTCCGCGTTTACGGATGCAGGCTCGGGTGAGGCAGATATCCCCGTGCAGATGGCTGCAGTCACGGTCGTATCCATTCCCTTGTTCTTGGTATTCATCTTCCTTCGTAAATATATTATGAAGGGCGTTTCCAAGAGCGGTATCAAGGGTTAATCCAAGATTTATTGACCAAAAAGTCTATAAATAAAAAGATATAAAACGAAAGGAAACAAACCATGAAAAGAATTCTTGCACTTGCTCTGATGCTTATTTTGTGTCTGAGCACTCTTGCACTCGCTGCTTGCGATCAAGGCGGTCATGAAACCACCACCAATCCTCCCGCACAGTCCGGTGACGAGACCAAGCCCGAGGGTGAAGTTGGCGGCGAAGAGACCACCGGTGACAACACCGTTGAGCAGCCCAAGCCTCTGGAGTACGACGTTATCGCTTATGACGGTAGCGAAGTGACCATCACCTTCTCCCACACCATGAACGCAACCTACCAGGGCGTTCTGGATCAGTACATTGCAAAGTTCAATGAAATGTACCCCAACATTCACGTTGAGCATGCACAGGTTGGCGGCTACGACGAGGTTCGTGACCAGATCAAGACCGAGCTGACCGCAGGCAACCAGCCCAACATCGCTTACTGCTATCCCGACCACGTTGCTCTGTACAACGTAGCAAAGGCAGTTGTTCCGCTCAACAGCTTCATTAACAGCACCATTGAGATCACCGACGCTCTGGGCAACAAGACCGTTCTGGGTCTGACCGCTGATCAGATCGCTGACTTCGTTCCCGGCTTTTACGCTGAGGGCGCAGTATTTGACAACGCAGGTACCATGTACACCCTGCCCATGTCCAAGTCCACCGAGGTTCTGTACTACAACAAAACCTTCTTTGATGCAAACGGCCTGACCGTTCCTACCACCTGGAAGGAAATGGAGGCTCTTTGCAAGAAGATCCTTGAGATCGATCCCGACTGCATCCCTCTGGGCTATGACTCCGAGGCAAACTGGTTCATCACCATGACCGAGCAGTACGGCTCTCCCTACACCTCCACCGAGAGAGGTAACAACTATCTGTTTGACCATCCCCAGAACAAGGTATTCGTCAAGATGTTCAGAGGCTGGTACGAAAAGGGCTACCTGACCACTCAGGAGCTGTACGGCGGTTATACCTCCGGCCTGTTCACCGAGCTGGTTGATAAGAACAGCTACATGTCCATCGGTTCTACCGGTGGCTCCATCCACCAGCGTCCCGAAGCAACCGATGACGGTTATGCATTCGAGGTCGGCATTGCTCCCATTCCTCAGATCAATCCCGAGAACTCCAAGGCAATCTCCCAGGGTCCCTCTCTGTGCATCTTTGAGAGCGACAACAAGCAGGAAGTGATTGCTTCCTGGCTGTTTGTCAAGTTCCTGACCACCAACCCCGAGTTCCAGGCAGCATTCTCCATGACCTCCGGTTATATGCCTGTTATCCAGAGCGTTGACCAGGTTCCCGCATACAAGAACTTCCTTGACAATGCAGACGGTGGCGACCACATCCAGGCTCTGGCTGTTAAGGTTGGTAGAGAAATGTCCGATATGTATTTCGTATCTCCTGCATTCAACGGCTCTTCCGTAGCTCGTGACAAGGTTGGCGTTCTGATGCAGTACTGCTTCACCGCACAGACCGATGACGTTGACGCTATGATCGACAAGGCGTTTGCTGATGCCGTTACCGAGTGCAAGAACGCTCAGTAATCATACCTGAATGACATTGATACTTAATTAAAGCAGAGAAAACGATGAAGAATTTTACTAAATTATTGATCGTTCTGCTCGCTCTTGGCATGATTGCAGGTTGCTTTGCAGCCTGCAATACCGAGGGCGGCACGACCGAGGACTCGACCGCTGCCGAGGAAAATGCAGACAGCACTGCCGAAAGCACGGAAGAGAACCTCGAAACTACCGACCCCTCCGAGACGACTACCGTTACTCCCGAGCCCGAGTTTGTTGACTTTGCTTCGCAGCTCAAGTTCAACGAAAACTCCGGTCGACTCAACGTCGAGGTGACCGTGCACGCGTTCATCGACGGTGACACCACGCACTTCAACGTCCCCACAAGCGTTGTCCCCACAGGTATTCTCAAGGCAAGATACCTCGGTATCAACACCCCCGAATCCACGGGTATTATCGAGCCTTGGGGTAAAAAGGCTTCCAATTATACCAAGGAGACGCTCTCCAAGGCGACCTCCATTTACATCGAATCTGATAACGCAAGTTGGAACGCAGACTCCACCGGCGGCAGATACCTGGTCTGGGTTTGGTACAAGACCGATGAAATGACCGAGTACCGCAACCTCAACCTGGAAATTCTGCAGCAGGGACTTGCGTTTGGTTCTAACGCAGCCGATAATGCGTACTCCGATTATACCATGGGTGCGCTCAATCAGGCAAAGCAGTTCAAGCTGTACGTGTTCTCCAAGGATAAGGACCCCGATTTCTACTATGGCGGCGCGCAGAACGTGACCCTCAAGGAGCTCAAGCTCAACTATGAGCCCTATAAGGATCAGCTGGTTCGCTTTGAAGCAGTCGTGGTCAAGAGAAGCGGTGCGACCGTATATCTTGAGGAATACGATGCAGAGACCGATATGTACTACGGCATGCAGGTATTCTGCGGCTACAATACCCCCGGTAACGTCATGCAGGCGCTGAGCATCGGCAACCGTGTGATGATGGTGGGCTCGCTGCAGTATTACGAGCTGGGCGGTACATGGCAGATCTCCAACATCAAGTACAGTGTGGATATGATGGATCCCGAGGGGGCACTCTCCAAGGACGGTATCCACAAGATCAGCGAGGGCTTCAGCCCCAGCTACAGTGAGGTCAGCGCAAGCGATATCGTAAGCGGTAAGCTGACGCTGGACGTGATCACCTTTGACGAGGAAGGGAACGAGATCTCGACTCCCACCGAGTTTGATTACGGTGAGCTTGCTCACTACAGCACTGTTACGGTCAAGAATCTGACCGTAGAGAGCGTTTATACCACCACCGCTGACACAAGCGATGATAAGGGCGCGATGTCCATCACCTGTAAGGCACAGGACGGCACCACCATCGTTGTCAGAACCGAGGTGCTCAACGACGGAAACGGCAATCTGGTCACGGATGCAGCGTTCCCCGTAGGCGCCAACATGACCGTGAAGGGAATTATTGATTCCTATAACGGTGTATATCAGGTAAGAGTTTTCTCGATCAACGACGTGACTTTTAACTGATCCACCCATGCCGCGCGGCGGCAAACCAATACGAAAGTTTTATTTGTGATAAAGAAAAGGAGCTATCATGAAAAGAATTCTCATGCTTTTGATGGCAGTCGTTCTGGTCTTGAGTGTAGCTGTTGCTCTGGTTGCTTGCGATAACACCGTTGAGCCCGGCGAGGAAGAGACCTCCACCTCCGAACAAGAGATCACCACCAAGGAAGAGGTTACGACTCCCGAAGAAGAAATCACCACCGAAGAAGATACCGGCTCTGATGAGCCCTCCGACCTTGAGAACGCTGCCGAGTACGTTCGTCAGCTGTACAAGGACACCACCGTTACCGCTGCTGACTACACTCTGGTTTCCAGCGTTAAGATCGGTAGCACCACCTATGCAGTCACCTGGACTGTAAACACCGACAAGATCACCGTTACCGTTGGCGAGGACGGCACCGTTTCGGTTGACGTTCCCGACGAGGCTTACGAAGAGATCGCATACGTTCTGACTGCAACCGTTGAAGATGCTGAAGGCAACACTGTTGTCAAGGAATTCAACCGCACCGTTCCTAAGTTCAAGGTTACCACTTGGGAAGAGTACCAGGCAGCCGAGGAAGGCGACAACCTGGTAATTCAGGGTATTGTCGTTGCCATCAACTCCAAGGCAGCAGGCAACACCAGAAACCACCTGTTCCTGCTGGATGAAAGCGGCTACGGCGGCTACTACTCCTACCAGATGGATGTTGACCCCGTTGCTGATCTTGGCATCGAGATCGGTATGACCGTTCGCGTTGCAGGTCCTGCTGCTCCTTACAGCGGCATGATGGAGATCAAGGGCGGTATTCCCACCGTTGTCAGCACCGAGATCAAGACCTTTGAGCCTGTTGATATTACCGATAAGTTTGTTCCCGAGACCAACTTCAACGAGCTGGTTGGTATGCCCGTAGTCATCAAGGGCGTTACCATCGGCGGCCAGGTTCTGGATAACCCCACCAGCCAGTATCTGTACTTTGAGCTGAACGGCGTACAGTCCTACGTCAGAACCTACGTAACCGATTTCCCCACCACTCTGAAGGCAGAGGACAAGGGCACCATCGATGCAGCACACGCTGAAAAGCTGGGCTACACCGCTGACGTGACCGGTATCATGATCACCTACTCCGGCACTCCTTACCTCATTCCTACCTCCGTAGATTGCTTCTACAACTACGCACTTCCCGAGAGAAGCGATGCTGAAAAGGTTACCCTGGAAAAGGACAACCTCGCAATCGAGAACAACACCTTTACCGCAAACGGTGAAGCAGAACTGCCCGTAGCAGGCACCACCTATCCCGACGTTACCATCTCCTGGGCATCCGACAGCGAGTACGCAGTCATCGACGGCGGCAAGCTGACCGTTACCATTCCCAACGAGACCACTACCGTTAAGCTGACCGCTACCCTGACTCTGGGTGACGCTACCGAGACCGCTGAGTTTGAGATCACTCTGGTGGCTTCCAACTTCACCATCGTTCCCGTAACCACTCCCGAGGCTGAGGTTGCTTACAAGATGTATCTGAACCAGGGTACCAACGGCTACGGCGTATTCGTATGCGGTGGCATCAACCAGGACAGATACCTGATCACCTCCAAGGCTGCTTCCGAGGCTCTTGATATTTACGCTGAGGCAAACGGCGATGGCTTCTCCTTCTACACCATGATCGACGGTGCAAAGAAGTACATCAACGTTACTCACAACGAGGCAGGCAAGATCGCAGTTCTGTATCAGGATACCGCGACCAGCGTTTACGTTTACACCGAGGGCATCAACGCTTGGGTAACCAACGTTGAGGGCGAGGCTGACCAGTACTACCTGGGCACCTACAGCAACTTTGATACCATCAGCGCATCCAAGACCAGCTACATCAACGCAGAGAACACCGGCAAATCCCAGTTCCCCCTGCAGCTTGTCGTACTTGGCGACGCGAACATGTCCGCTGACGGCAACGTGATCACCAACGCAGGCGTTGAGATCAAGGAAGGCGTTGCATATCTGATGTCCATGAACCAGGTCAAGAACGGCCACATCGTATACGTTTGCGGCGGCATTGATCAGGACAGATACCTCATCACCTCCGAGGATAAGGCAGCTGCTCTGCAGGTATTCGTAGAGAAGACCGAGGAAGGCTACAACTTCTTCACCACCATTGACGGTGCAAAGAAGTACATCAACGTTACCACCAATGAGAAGGGCAAGGTTGCCATCCTGTACGAGGATGCTGCTACCAGCACCTACACCTACGTTCCCGAGACCAACATCTGGATGACCAATCTGGACGGTCAGGATAAGTACATCGGTTCTTACAACAACTTTGATACCATGTCCGCATCCAACACCAGCTATATCAACGCTGGCAACACCGGCGTTGAACAGTTCCCCATGGAGCTGATTCTGGCTGAGTAAAACAAAATAAAAAAAGCGTTGCACCTCGGTGCAACGCTTTTTTATGCTTATTGATCGGCTTATTGATTGATATATCCCGCGAGCTTTTTGAATACGGGCATGTTGGTGCGGTCGGATTGCAGGGGAGTGATGGAAATGTAGCCGTTCATGACGCAATCGGTATCCAGTTCAAGGTTCTTGGTGTTCTCAAAAATGAACTGGCCGACCTGCTGATAGGTGCCGTTGCCCATATCCACCCACTCGTCGGAGTATTTGGCCAGTCCTTGGCGGGTGATGTGGATTCCTTGCGGATTTTCGGGGATATTGACGTTGTAAAGATTGTTGATCGCAAAGAGATTGTTGCGCTCAAAGAATTTGAACACGTAATCCAGCTGCTCGAGAGCACCCGCGAGCGTGGCGGGATCGGTGGAAAGTGCCAAGCCCCTGTGTCCTTGTGTGGCAGCCTCGTAGATCGCGCCCACCGTGCCCGAATACACGATATCCTGACCGATGTTGTAGCCGCGATTGATGCCCGAGATGACCAGATCGTAGGTCTGACCAAGTCCGATGATGCCAAAGCGCACGCAATCAGCGGGCGTGGAGTCCACTGCGTAGGCAACAGTCTCGGGGCAGAGATCGTATTTGGTGACCGCAATGGGATGGAAAATATCAATGCCATGGCTTTTACCGCTCTGCTCATACAAAGGGGCAACCGTGGTCACCTCACCGTATTTGGATGCCCATTTGACCAAAGGGAGTAAGCCCTCGGCCTTGATGCCGTCGTCGTTTGTAATCAGAATTCTCATAACCAGCCCTCGTTTTCTTGCTTGTATTTTGCCAAGGTCTCGTCGGCCTCCTTGACCAGGCGCATAGCCTCTCTTCTTGTGTGCACGGTTGCACCGCTTGCGCAAGCGTGTCCGCCGCCGCTGTATCTCTCGGCGATCTGATTGACCGAGACAAAGCGAGAGCGCAGTCTGACGCGAATCTCGGTTTCGTGCTCGATAAAGATGATCCAGATCAGCGAGCCCTTGATCGAATCCATCAGCGAAACGGCAGCCGCCGCCTGCTCATGCGAGAGGCCGTACTTTTCCATGGTTGCGCGGCTGACGTACAGGTACGCGACACCCGCAGGGGTGATCTTCATGTTCTTGTACACGAAGGATTTGAACTTGAAATCCTCCACGTCCTGCAGGTAAAGCTGTGCGTAGAGCACGTCGGTATTGACGCCAACGTCCAAAAGCACGCCCGCCATACGCATGGTGTCGCCCGAGGTGCTGTTGAAACGGAAGCGCCCCGAGTCGGTCACAAGGCCGGTGTAGAGATAGGTCGCGGCCTCGGAGTCGATCTTGAGCTCGTCCTTGAAGGTGAAATAGAACTTGGTTACCATCTCGCAAACCGAGGAGGCATGCTCCTCCACCCAGGCGATGTCACCGTAGGGGCATACGTTGATGTGGTGGTCGATCTTGATCAGCTCGCGGCAAAGCGTATATTTTTGATTGGAGATGCGCGCTTCATTGCCCGAGTCCAGCACGATGCCAAGCGCGTTTTGGTAGACCTCATCGGCCACGGGCGCGTCGTCCTCTCCAAGGAATGCAAGGTAATCGGCATGCTCGCCATCGATGATGTATACATGCTTTTCGGGGAATGAGAGCGTGAGAATGGCTTTCAGACCCTTGGTAGCACCCACGCAGTCGCCGTCGATGCGTGCGTGGCGGAACAGCATGATGGTGTCGTATTCTTTGATTTTATTGAGAATCTGCTGTAAAACTTCCATGATTATTGTCCTTTCTCGGCAATCGCGTCAAGATCGGCAAGCATGCGCATGGCCTCCTCGCGATCCTTGACGGTTGCGCCGCTGGCCTTGACGTGGCCGCCGCCACCGTACTTGACCGCGATGGTATTGATGTTATACTTGCTTGAGCGTAGCTCGCAAAGCACGCCCTCGTCCGCTTTGGTAAAGTTGACCCAGATATCCACCCCGCGGATCTCACCCATGGTGTTGACCATGCCGCGCGAGACGGTGAAGGAATCCGCACCGGTGGCGTCAAGCTCCTCGCGGGTGGTGTATATGTAACCTACGTTGTGCTCGGTGAACTGGATTTTGAGCACAAACGAGGCGCGCAGACGGATAAAGGAAAAATCGTCGGCGTACAGATTGCGGTAAATGTCGTTGGTATCAAAGGGGTGAGACTTCAGAAAAGATGCCAGACGGAAGGTGTTTGCGCTGGTGGAATCGTAGCGGAAGCGACCCGAATCGGTCACCATGCCGGTGTAGAGCGACTTTGCCGCCAAAGGGGAGAGGGTAAGGCCGCTTTCCATGGCGAATTCGGTGATCAGACCGCAGCAGCTTTCGTAGGAGCTGTCGGTCACCTCAATATCCGCAATGGTCTCGCAGAACAGATGGTGGTCAATGCGCGCCGAGACGTGCGCCGTCTGGTAGCGGCTGTCGCTGATCAGCGACTTTGCCGAGGTGTCCAGCACAATGGCAAATGCGTCCTTGTAATCCTCGTCCGCAACCTCGTCCATGACGCTGTCCTGCATAAAGGCAAACCGCTTGGCGGGATCACCCACCACCAGCACGCGCTTTTCGGGAAAGTTTTGTTTGATCAGGTGCTTAAGGCCAATCTGGCTGCCCATCGCGTCGCCGTCGGGATTGGTGTGGCGGTGAATGATGATGGTATCGTGGCAGCGGATCTGCTCCAGAATTTTTTCGAACATATCTATCTCCTTTGTTGTTTAATCAAAATAACCGGTGTATTCCACGCGAAGCTTGCTCTCGGGGAACAGGTAATGATGCAGCTCAACGAAGTAGGTCTCGGTCATGCTTGCAATAAAGTCGACCACGATCTGATTGTATTCCGAGCTCTCATAGGGTGCAGAACGCTTGTAATGGATCTTTTCCAGGTAGTTGATATGATGTGTAAAAATGGGTGAATACTTGTTGCCTGCGCGCAAATCGTCCAGCATCTGTCCGTAAATCTCGGCCATCATAGGCTTGGCCGTGTTTTGCAGATTGGCCTTTGGAGCAGCATGGTTGTAGATCATGCGATAATTGGCCGCCTTGGAGTCCGCCAGTGCCTTGAAGTGACGCTTGTCGAGGCAAATTCGGTTCTTGCCGTAGCTGTTTTCGATGATATTGACCACCAAATTGTTGATGATCTCTGCGTTGATCGAGCCGATATCCTCGTTGAAAAACATGGATTCCGGGGCAACGCCCGCGCGGTCGGCATCCTGTCTGTCCTTGCCAAGGTAGGCAATGATGTCCGAAATGCGCACCACAATGGCTTCCAAGGAGCCCGGGAGAATGGTGTTGGCATAGCCCGGCTCGGTGTAGCAGCGTTCGATCATGCGGTCAAATTCCGCAAAGGAGTCGATGGGCTGCGGCTCGTATTCCATCATTTCCACCTCGCCGTTGTGCGTGGCAATGCCGTGCAGCGTCTGCAGGCTGATGTTGTAGGGGAACATGACGTCCAGCACGCGCACAGAGTGCACGTTGTGGAAGAAATAGCGACCCGTGTGCGCATGGTAAAGCTCACAAAGGTAGGATTCCCCCGAATGCGCAAAGGGAGGGTGACCGATGTCGTGCCCCAGAGCGATCGCCTCGATCAAGTCAAGGTTGAGACCAAGTGCTGCGCCGATGGTGCGCGAGATGCGCGAGACCAGCTGTACGTGCAGGCTGCGGCGGGTGATATCGTCGTTCTTGATCAGCGAAAACACCTGAGTTTTATCGGTATATCGGTTGTAAAAGGGGCAGTGCAGAATCTTGTCAATGTCGTGCACGAATGGCGGACGCCACACACTTGCGCTGTCCGACGCAATGCTTTTGCGGCGAATGACGCTGCTGTTTTCATATCCAACCCTATGCGACGTGCCTTCAAGCCTGTCCTGAACAATGCTTGCGGTCACGGCAGGGGAGAGAGTTTCGTATTTGGGCATATGTTACCTCTTAAATCTATGTCAAAATTTGAGTGTGCCTAACATAATATTATACAATAAAAAAGCGCAAAAAGCAAACGTTTTTACAAAAGAAATTGATGGAAAACGCATTCTTGTAGAAACCCACAAAAAGGGAGCGGGGATTTTGTCGAAAAAGCTGTCCGGCGGTAGGGGCAGACGTCCTCGACGTCCTCGTCACGCATTGCCCCGAGTGTCATCCTGAGCGGAGCGTGCAATCCCAATCTGTCATTTTCGAGCGCAGCGAAAAATCTTGATTGGGATTGCACCGCGAAGTCGAAGTTTTGCAGAGTGCAGCGGTATTTCGCAATAAGTTGCGAAATGGCGCGGAGCGGAGCAAAACCGCCGCAGGCGGGATCTGCGTAGGTTACTGACACGTCGCCTACAGAAGTTACATTTGAAACGTGATCGGATAGGGGTAGGCAAGCGGAGATTGATACGCATCAAGAATGTTTCAAAGGCTAAGCAAGCATTGAGAAAACCCATCGCAGATCCCGCTTCGCGCTTCCATATGTCGCGCTCGCGGTTTTTCTTCGCTACATTCTGCAGCTCGCTGCGAATTTCGCTCCGAAAAACTTCGACTCGGTCGCTTCGCGACACTCGCTCAGGATGACACTCGGGGTGGTGCTCCCAACCGTTCTCCAAGAGGGCTTGCTTTCCTAAATCGAATGTGCTATAATGATTTCATAAAAATTTTTTCGATCCACCCAACCTTTTGCCAAAATCCGGAGTCTTATAGGTGAAGTCCCAAAAAAGACACCGAGAAAGGAAATGCACATGAACAGGTACCAAGATAAGAAAGACAACGTATTGGTTGAGATGACGCTGCTTGGCGACTCCGAGGCGTTTGACGCGCTGGTGCTGCGGCATCAGAATGCGGTCAAGGGCACGGCGTACAAGGTTACGGGCAACTCGTTCTCCGCAGAGGACGCGTCGCAGGATGCCTTTGTTTCCGCCTGGGTCAATCTCGCCTCGCTCAAGGATCCCTCGCTGTTTGGCTCCTGGGTTTGCTCGATTGCAAAAAATCGCGCCAAGAGTCTGGTCATGCATTACAGAAGCGTCACGGCGGATATCAGCCTGCACCTTTTGGAGAATCTGGATCTTGACGGCGAGGATGAAAGCGGTCTTGATGCGCTGACAGGCGTTGTGGGCGTGGCGGAGGCCATGCGTGACGAGCAGCTGCACCTGTACGTGGACGCCTTGAGCGATAAGATCCGCGAGGCGATTGAAATGCATTACTTCAAGGGGCTGTCTGTTGCCGAGATTGCCGCAAAGCTTTCCGTACCGGTGGGAACTGTCAAGTGGCGTCTTTGCGAGGGGCGTAAGCAACTGAGAAAGGAATACGGTATGATCGAAAAGGAATACGACGAAAACAAGACCTTGGTACAGCGCGTGCGCGAGCAGGTGGAGCATCTCAAGCTGTGGCGTATCAAGAATGACAAAACAGGCTTTGAGCCCGAGTACCGCGCGGTGCTCTCTTCGGTAGAGAGTCTTGAGGAGTCGGGCGAAAAGCAGCACATGCTTGCCGACGTGCTCATCCTTGGCTATTGGTGGCTGCCCGGGCAGGCAAACGACGAGGTATTGGCAAAAATCAAGGCCTCGGCCATCGCAGGGCATAACGAGTCGGTGATGCAGTGCGTGATTCCCAAGGAATACGCGAAATATAAGGGCGAGGAACGCCTTGCCTTCATGCGCGACACGCAGATCCCCGAGCTTGAGCGGCATGGCTTTGTCAAGGCCGTGGGCTATACGTGGTTCTGGTACGGCTGCTACAGCATAGATGAAAACCACACAGAGCAGGGTATGGATGCGTATAGAAAGGTGTTGGAGCTTCTGACACCCGAGGACGTGTACTATGCAAACGCCCAATCCGCACTTTGGGTGGAGCAGAAAAAGGCAAATGCTCCCAAAAACGAAGCATTTGACCGAGACGGGATAGGGTACGGTACGCGCGGTGAGGTCTACCAGTACGTTGGCAAAAAGCTGTACTTTTGGGAGCAGCCCGGATACAGCCGCGGCGGCACGGCAGAGCTCAACGAATCTTTGTTCTGGAACACCTCTCTTTGCGACGGACTTTTGTATGATCCCGATCTGCTCCCGGGGCAGAGCGTCAAGGCATCGGATGGCAGGATGACGCTGACCTGCCTTGAAAACGACGTGACTGTCACGGTAGCGGCAGGTACGTTTGCGCATTGCACGGTGTATGAGATGGTTGGCAACCGTTATGATACTACCTATACCAAAACCGTGTTTGCTCCCGGTGTGGGCTTGATTGCGCAGATGACCACGCGTTATAGCCAAACCAACAGCTGGGAGCTGAGCAATTACAAGATCTGCGGTGGGGAAGGAATCGTGCCTTTTGCGCCCGGAAATCGCTGGGAATACGTTTGCACGGATAAGGATTCTCCCTTCGTGTACACTGCGGAGAACTATTTTGAGGTTACATCCTACAAAAACGGCAGAGCGGTGGTCAGCAACGGCTATTTTGCACAGGTCACGGGATATACCGATACCTGGCAGGGTCACATTCTCAATGCGCGTCACAATTATATCTATCCCAAGGACGGCAAATGGCTGCTTCGTGATGTCAGCGGCCTGATGAAGCGCGCGGCTGAGCTGGCAGAGACCAAGCGTCAGAAGGTGCATACCGCCATTGCGGCTGATGTCATGCAGCGCATCTGGGATACCGATCCCGATGCAAACCCCAACTTCACCGAATTTGGCAGATGGAATTTCTTCACCCCTTATACGTTGGTTCGTGATAAGAAGGGCTATACCTGGGACGAAAACTGGCGTTATTCGTTTGAAGGCAAGGACATGGCAAAGTGCGCGGACTATGAATTCTGTGTGCTGCACAATCACCTTTACAGCATTTTGTCAGACGCAACGGGGTATTTGTGGTGTGATGCCTGGGTGCCCGGTTATCACTTGGAATCCAAGCAGGTTGATTATGACGGTGGCGGTAGAAGAAAGGTAGACCTGACGCTGGACGTGCTTGACGATTGCATGGTGACGGTTGAGGCTGGCACGTTTGAGGGATGTCGACACATCGCGATTGATCTGCGCGGCCTGGAGACAACGGGCTTGGGCTATCGAGGCGGCAAGAAGGAATACTGGTTTGCGCCCGGTGTGGGCATTGTCAAAATGACCGCGCTTTACAAAGGCGACACCCTGCAAGACGTTTGGGAGCTGACCGAGTATCGCGGTACGGGCGAAGGATTTTTCCCCGCAGAGGATGGCATGTTCCGCCGCTACGAGTCCAAATTCTCGGGCAACGGCGTGCATGCATCTGTAGAGTACACCTTTGACGAGGAAAACGGCGAAATGGTCATTTTCCGCAACGCGCTGGGCAATCAGGACAGAGCGTGCTGGGAGGCAGGCCCGATCGAAGCCCCCGAGGAGCAATGGTATAAGAAAAGTGAAGCATAAAAAACAAGAAAGGGGCTGAAAGGCCCCTTTTGGTTATGTAAAGCAAATGTATGGATAGGCGACAAATGTCAGTAAAAGTAAACCGTCCGTCTGTAGGGGGCGACGTCCCCGACGTCCCGGGTAGGCACAAGGAACTCATTACACAGAAAAAAGCAGTTTGTGCAGACGGGCTGTCGGGGACGTCAGCCCCTACGTTTATGGCGGACCGTCGGGGACGCCGGTCCCTACAGACGACGGTTTGCGCGTCGTATGTGAAAACAGGCATGAAAAAGCCGCTCTTTGAGCGGCTTTTTTCAAAATATTGTATTTTATTTACTCCAATTTCCATCTTTAATATACTCCGCAATCAAGTCGCGGGCGAAGGTGGTCTGGTCGTAGGTGTCGATCACGGTCAGGCGGTTGGGCGCGTAGGAGGAGCAATAGGAATCGGTGACGATATAATAGGTCGCATTTCGGTCAATCGAGCCTTGCATCTCCTTGCCGTATTCGCCCAGCGTGATGTAATAATTGGAGTTATTGGTATTGATGAATTTGCTCAGCAGATCCGAGCCCTTGATCGAGCAGAGCACGATCTGATTGTCAAAGGGAAGAAGCATTTGGAGATCGGCATACTGCACCTCGCCTGCGGCAAGGTCGTAAGGCGAGCGGGTGGAGATAAAGCCACCGCCAAGCACCAAGTCGTATTGCTCGCCCCAACGCTCCAGGCCGTATGCAAGGTAGAGGTCGGCCACCTTTTGCTTGATCTGATCAGAATAGCGGGTCTTGGCATTGTGCCCGAGTATCGCGTTTCCTTGCGCCAGATGCTCGGCGTATTTTTCATTGAGCTGCTCCACAATGGGGTGATCCTCAAAGCTTTGGTAGCGTGCGGTGGGCAGGTATTCTGCCGTGGCTACGATTACGCTGCCCGTGACCGAGTTGACCTTGGCGGTTGCATGCGTAATGCCGTCGTTGTCACCGCCGCCCTGCAGGTGGTAGATGCCCTCGGAGTCCTTTTTGACGTAATTTTTGTGGCTGTGCCCCTCAAAAACCAGGTCCACGTAGCCATCTGAGAGCGCGTAGTCGTATTCACCGCCGCCGTCGTGCATGGAGTACACGATGATATCCGCGCCCCGGTCGCGCAATGCCTCGGATTCAGCCTTGACAAGCTCGGTCAGCGCGTCGTCCAGCACAAAGTAGACGTCCTCGACCTTGTCGGCCGAGATCGAAGAATAGCAGTTGCCGATCGCACCGATGATGCCGATCTGCACATCGCCCTTGTCTACAAGCACCGAGGGGGTGCAATAGTCGGCGAGCGTATTGGTGTCGCGCTCATAGATGTTGATGGCCAGGAAAGGGAAGTCGGCAATCGCGAGATTGTCGTAGATGGCCTGCTCGCCCCAGTCAAATTCGTGGTTGCCAAGCGTCATGGACGCAAAGCCCATCTCGCTCATCCAGTCGGTGACAATCAGACCCTTGGTCAGCCCCGATTCCGAGCTACCCTGCCACATGTCACCCGAGGAGAGCAGGATTGTGTTGGGATTATTCTGCTTGGCCATTTCCAGGTAAGTGCTCAGCTCGTCAAGTCCGGGCTGATCTGCGGAGTCGTTGAGCTTGCCGTGCAGGTCGTTGACGGCAAAAAAGTCCACGCTGACAAGCACCGAGACCGTACAGAGGTCGCAGGTGCCGTCGTCGTCTGCGTCGGCGTGCACGCAATCGGTCTCGGTCTCGGACTCCGTTTCGCTTTTAGGCACGGATTCCGATTCGGGTGCGGTCGTCTCACTTGGCAAAATATCAGTCGTTTCGGACGGCGCGGTCGTCTCCGCCTCCGTAGCCGTTGTTTCGGCCGGGTTTGGCATATCGGGCGTATTGCAGGCGCAGAGCAAAAGCATCAGAGCCATGCATACGGCCAAAAAGGGAATGGGTCTTTTCATAAATCCTCCGGGAAAACGTTCTTGGGGGTATTATAGCACAGAATTTGACGAATGTAAAGAATTTTCATGCAATACGTAGGGGTGCTGTATTCGTCCGAAACAACTGTTGGGATATTATGTGAGAAAACCGACTCCGTTCTTTTTTGTGCAAGTAGGCGCAAAAGAAGAACATATTTGCTTCGCAAATTAAAACGCCGTCAGTAGAGTTTCGCGCCTGCGGGCGCGACCAAGGGCTGCGCGCCCTTGGATGGGCGGTCTCTTTTTGAAAAAAGCGACGGAAAAACTTTCATGAAAAAGAGGCCGCCATTGGCGGCCTCTTGGCTTTATGATCTTAAATGCATCTGACGCGCAGAACGCCGTCCAGCGCATCCATCTCGCAAGGACACATGGTGCCCGAGATGTCAAACATGGTGTAGGCGTAGTCGCCCTTGGACTTGCTGGCCATGTTTTCGATGTTGTGACCCTTGGCCGAAATAGCAGCCGACAGGGTAGCGATGACGTTGGGAATGTTCTTGTGCAGCACGCAAACGCGGCTCTCGCCCGTGCGGGGCATGGAGAGTGCGGGGAAGTTGACGCTGTTGACAATGTTACCGTTCTCCAGGTAATCAGCCAGCTGCTCTGCAGCCATGACCGCGCAGTTGTCCTCGCTCTCCTCGGTCGAAGCACCCAGGTGAGGAATGGTGACAGCACCCTTGACGCCGATCAGCTCGGGGGTGGGGAAGTCGGTCACGTAAGCCGAAAGCTTGCCGGATTCCAGCGCAGCGATGACGTCTGCAGCCACGACAAGGTCTGCACGCGCAAGGTTGATGATCTTGGCACCGTCCTTCATGGTTGCGATCGAAGCAGCGTTGACCATGCCCTTGGTGTCCTTGGTGGCGGGCACGTGCAAGGACAGGTAATCAGCCTTTGCAAACAGCTCGTCAAAGGTAGCAGCCTTGACGATTCTGGGATCAAGATGCCATGCAGCGTCGACAGACAGGAAGGGGTCGCAGCCAATAACGTTCATGCCAAGAGAGAGCGCGGTGTTTGCAACCATGCCGCCGATTGCACCAAGGCCGACAACGCCCAGCGTCTTGCCGCGCAGCTCGGTGCCTGCGAAAGCGGACTTGCCCTTTTCCACGGCCTTTGCCACGTCGGTTGCAGGATCAAGCGCCTGTGCCCAGTTGATGCCTCCAACAATGTTTCTTGCAGCCAGCAAAAGCGCACAAACGGTCAGCTCCTTGACGCCGTTGGCATTCGCACCGGGGGTGTTGAACACCACGATGCCCGCATCGGCACACTTGTCAAGAGGAATGTTGTTGACACCTGCGCCTGCACGTGCAATGGCAAGCAGAGAGTCGGGCAGGGGCATGTCGTGCATGACGGCAGAGCGCACCATGATGCCGTCGGGGGCGTCCACGGTGTCGGCAACGTGATAGTCGGCAGGCAATTTCGCAAGACCTACCTTGGCAATTTTATTGAGCAGTTGAATGTTCTTCATGGGAATCTCCTATCAGTTCTTGGGATTTTCGGCTTCGAACTTCTTCATGAACGCGATCAGATCCACGATACCCTGTGTGGGCATTGCATTGTAGATGGACGCACGCATACCGCCCACAGAGCGGTGACCCTTGAGGTTCTTAAAGCCTGCCTTTGCAGCCTCGGATGCAAACTTCTTATCCAGTGCCTCGTCGCCCGTCTTGAAGGTGACGTTCATGATCGAGCGGTAAGCGGGCTGTGCGTGGGTGATGTAGTAATCGGTAGAATCGAGATAGTCGTACAGCATGCCTGCCTTTTCATAGTTGATCTTGGCAATGGCTTCAAGACCGCCGATCTGCAGCAGATAATCGTAAACCAAACCTGCCATGTAGATGGCATAGCAGGGAGGGGTATTGTACATGGAATCGTTTTCAGCCATGACCTTCCATTCAAGCATGGTGGGAATGCCGGGCAGAGCCTGCTCGAGCAGATCCTCACGCACGATGACCACAGTCAATCCTGCGGGAGCCATGTTCTTCTGCGCACCTGCGTAGATCACACCGAACTTGGAAACGTCCACGGGCTCGGAGAGAATGCAGGAGGACATATCGGCAACCAGCGGCACGTCACCCGTATCGGGCACCTCGGGGAACTTGGTGCCGAAAATGGTGTTGTTATAGCAAACGTGTACGTAAGCCGCATCGGGACGCACGTCTTCCTTGGAGAAGGAAGGGATGTAAGAGAAGGTGTCGGGCTTGGAGGAGGCGATGCACTTAGCGTCAAAGCCCATGCGCAGAGCTTCCTTATATGCTTTTTCGGAGAACTGACCGGACACGACGTAATCCGCCTTTTTGGACTTGCCCATCAGGTTGAGCGGAACGGATGCAAACTGGGTAGATGCGCCGCCCTGCAAAAACAGGACCTTGTAGTTGTCGGGAATCTGCATCAGCTTGCGCAGATCAGCCTCAGCCTTCTCGATGATCTGCATGTAGTCGGCAGAGCGGTGGCTCATTTCCATGACCGACATACCGCTCTCACCGTAACAGAGCAGCTCAGCCTGCGCGCGTTCAAGCACGGGAAGGGGCAGCATGGAAGGGCCTGCGGAAAAATTATACACTCTGTTCATAGTAAGTACCTCCGGGTAAATAACAAGATACTGTCATTTTAGCACTGAATGAAAGTTCTGTCAATAGAAAATTGCAAAAAAATTAAAATCTCTCCGATTTTTCGGAGAGATTTTTCAAAATATTGCAAGTTGCGACGAAAAATTCCGTCATTTTTCATCCTTGACGCAAATCAGCTCCGCGGCATAGGGCAGCGAGAGGATCCAGTCGCAGAGCACGTGCCATTCAGCCAGCTTGTGATTGCGACGTGCGTAGTACATATTGATCAGATTTTCGTAGTTGAGCGTGACCGTACGCATCTGATTGTAGGAGGAGGGCAGGGTCTGGATCATGTTGTGCCAGGATTGCTTGTCGTTCTTATCTGCAAGAAACTTCTGTCGTTCGCCCTCCAGGTATGCAATGACCGCATCCAGCATAGCAAGGCCGCCCTCGTCCATGCGATCGCAGGAGAAGTCCTCGCGCGAAAATTCCTTGGCATGGATCTTGTGCATGGTGGAGGTGGAGTTTGCGGTGGTGCCCACCTTGTAGGTATCGAATTCCTTCCACCAGTAAAGCGGAGCGGTAATGTCCACGGTCACAAAGATCTGACGCAGGAATTTGCGGTGGTCGCTGCCTGCGTGTGCAAGACGCTTTGCAAGGTCAAGGTCATTAGGGCCAAGCACAAAGCTGCCGTTCTCGTCGTAGTAGCTGTCCATTCTGCTCCAGGAGTTCATGGGGTTGCGTGCGCCGCGGATTGCGCCCTCCAGGTTCATCACCGCACTTCTTTCAGTCTTCAGCATATCTATGTTCCTTTCAAATTCACAAATTCATACTCTTATTATAGCATACGGGGGTGGTCAAGTCAATAGAGATCAGCGTCTGCGCTTGTATTTTCCTTTTCTCGGTCGCATGGAAATGCCCGAATATACGTAAAGGAAATAGCCGCCGAGCAGCAAGATCGCACACACCACGCTTGCCGCAAAGGCGCGGCTGGTTATGTAATCAGACAGCAGATTAATGCCGTGCAGGATGGGATTTCGCGCGTGATCCTCCATGATCACACCGTCCACGCTGCCAAGCGGCACGTCCTTGTAATAGACCGTGATCACTCCCACCACCTGTCCTGCACTGACCGGAGCGTCCAGCGAGGTCTGATTCAAGTGAGCGCGCACGACCAGATCGTCGTCGCTTGCCGAGCGGGGAAGATACACGGTCAGGGCCTCTTTGGTGCAAACCTCCAGCTCAAGCCCGAAAAGTCCCGTGTTTTCCACCGGAACGGTGACGGTAGCCTGTCCCGCCTCCAGCACCTGCCTGGTTGCAAAGGATCTGCATGCCCAGTTGACCAGATCGTTGGTGATTTTGTAGGAGTAAATGTAGTTTTCGTCCTCATCCGCGCCCATGACCACGCAAAGATAGCGATCTCCCTCGCGCTCGGCAATTGTGACGCAACACCATCCGCCCTCGTCGGTGCTGCCTGCGTTCATACCACGGCAAAGATCGTTGAAATAGCCAATGCCGTAGTAGGTCGAAACCAGACTGTTTCTGTTGTGCAGCGTGCGCTCATTCGCGCGGTTGGTCGGGGGCATTCTGTATTTGACCGCCGAGGTGACCTCCATGAACAGCGTGTTTTCACTTGCGGCCAGTGCAATTTTGGCTGTGTCTGCTGCGGTGGTGACCATGGCGTCGTCGTGCAGGCCTGTCGGATTGGTGTAAACGGTCTGCAAAGCACCCAGTTCAGATGCCTGCGCATTCATTTCTGCCACAAAGGCCTCCACACTGCCGCAAAGTGTTTGAGAGAGCACGCAGACCGCATCGTTATAGCCGCTGCAAAAGCTTGCGTATAACATGTCCTTGATTGTGACGGTCTCTCCTGCCTCCAGTCCCATGACGCGGCCGTCCGCACCGTCCAGCATTTGCTTTGTCACGGTGATCTGCCGATCAAGCTGTCCCTGGGCAAGCTGACAGGCTACAAGCCCCGACATGATCTTGACGGTAGATGCGGGGGGGCGAACCGTGCTTGTGTTCTTATCCAGCATGACCGTGTCGCTGTTTATGTGGTACATGTAGACTGATTCGGCCTTGGAAACGTCGGGAGGCGGCACAAGCGCAATCACGTCCGAAAGATCCGCGTAAGCCGGCAGGACGCTGCGTATCAGCAAGAGCAGGCAAAAAAAGAGGGAGACGGCTTTTTTCAAAAAATCATCTCCCTTCCGTTTTTAGTGAAAATTTTCAAAATAGGTGCGTGCGGCCTCTGCATCATGTGCAATGGCGGCGCGAAGCGCGTCGGCATCCTCAAATTTCTGTTCAGGGCGCAGATACGCGTAAAAGGCGGTGTGCAGCACCTTGCCGTACAGATCGCCCGAAAAGTCAAATAAATAGGTCTCACAGTTGACGCGTGCGTCACTGCCGTCCACCGTCGGACGCAATCCCACGTTGGCCACGCCGTCATAGCTTTTTCCGTCCACTGTGCAGCGCACGGCATAAACGCCGCGCGCGGGAATGACCGACTGCGTGGGAAAATACTGGTTTGCGGTGGGAAATCCCCAGGATGACCCCAGATGCTTACCGTGATAGACCTTGGCACGCAAGGCCCACGGACGCCCCAGCATCAAGGCGGCCTTATCCACATCGCCGCGCGTGATCATGTCGCGGATCTCGGTCGATGCAATGCGTCGCCCATCGGATGTGGTCTGCGGCGGCAGAATGATCGTGTTATCCGCACCGAAGTGCGCAAGCAACACCTGTGCGTTGCCCGCAGCACCCTTTCCAAAGCGGAAATCGTAGCCGCATACGACGCCCACGCATCCGTGTCGCTTCAAAAATGCAATAAACTCCTCAGCCGAGAGATCCTTAACGGCGGGGAAGGACGCAAGCAGTGCAAACTGTGCACCTGCGTCAAAGAGCAGCATAAGACGCTCGTGCGTGCTGCTCAGATGTGCGGCAGAGCCCCGGAACAGATAATCTCCCGAGGGGCGCGTAAAGCAAAATACCCCGGGGACAACGCCAAGCTCCCGAGCAAGCTCGCTTGCTTTTTTTGCAAGCATGGCATGTGCCATGTGCACGCCGTCGAAATTGCCAAGGCACAGCACGCATGGCACGGGGGACGGTAAAGGACGAAAATCCTTGCCGATCAGCGTAGCGGGCATATCAGTCGTTCATGTAGCTGCCAACCAGCTCGGCAAGCAGCTGCTCACGCTCTGCGCTGCAGATCAGTGCGCGTGCCCCGTCCACGTCGGTAATATAGGTGGGGTCGCCCGAGAGCAGATAACCGCTGATCTGTGCGACGGGGTTGTAGCCGCCCTCTTTGAGCGAGTTGTATACTTTTGTCAGAATTTCCTTTGCGTTCATATCGTAGCTCCTTAGAGAAAAATATACTTAAGAATATTATACCGAATTTCGACGAGAAATGCAAGGGCTTTTGCACCTTTGTTGTGAAAAGTTTTCAAAAGAATGCGGAAGGCTGTCAGCCTTCCGCATGGACGTGTTAAGAAATTGAAATATCGCACAGCGAAAAGCCCGCGTCGCAAAGGAAGATACCCGCCTTGCCTTCGGTCGCATCAGCCTTGACGCTGCCGTAAAGCGAGCCGTCGATCCAGATATTGACCGTGTTTTGCGTGACCTCCAGCGAGAAAAGATGGAAATCGTTGGAGGTGAAAAAGAAGTTGGGGCGACAGTAAAGCTCGGTTTCCACACCGTTTTGCACGTCGATCAGACGCAACAAGCATTGCTTGTGGCAAACGCGCAGCTCGCGGTGGCCGTGCTCGGTGATGGCAAAGCGAATGCCGTAGCCGCGTGCGTCGGTATCCTCTGTGTGCTCAAGGCGAATGCCGCAGCCAAGCTTGAGCGTTTTGTACGCGTGCTTTGTTCCAAGCAGCAAATCCCCCGTAGCGCGTGCCTGCAAATAGACCTTGCCGTTTTCGGACAGCGGCGCAAAGCCGTCGCCCGCGTCAAAATGCTCGCCGATCTTGCTCATAAAAGAATTTTCGCGCGCCAGGCGAATGGCCTTGTGATCCACTTGGCTGAAAATCTCGCAGCGGTCAAATACCGCGTAAGCATCGTGGGAGTCGCCAAGGCTTTCAAAGCCAACGAACACGTCAGCCGCCTCGTCGGTAATCTCAAAGGGAAGTGTAAAGACCGCAGGCCGCGTGCTGCATACCTCGCAGGATGCAAGCACCTTGCCACTCTCGATCTCGGTCACGATCATGCGCGCACCTGCGCCCCCTGTCATGACCTCGGCAGAGAAGGTATGCTTGCCCATGGCAAGGTACAGCCCCTGCACGGCGCGAACCGTGCCCGCGTCGTAGTGCGAAATGCGCCCCTTTTCCTTATCGGCGTAGATGACGGTGTCAATGCTTGCGGGATCGGCGTTTCTCTGCAGCGTCCAGTTGGCAAGCCCACCAAGCGAAAAATCGCCGTTTCTGAAGTTGCTTGTCGAGTGCACGCCGCAGTCGGTCAGCACGTTGGTGCAGGCAATGGGACCCAGCGTGCAGTTGCCCTCGTAGCGGTTGCCAAGCACGCGCACGTTTTTGACGGGAGAATAATCGTCGGTCTCGGTGTTGTCAAAGGGCACTTTCCCGTTGTAGGGATTGTCAGGCCAGGTGCCCACGGGATTGACGCAAACCAGATAATTGTCGTAGGCCGTAACGTCGCTGATCTCCTCGCGCTCCTGAATGGGATCGTTGGTGCCCCAGGTAATGAATGCCAGGGCCTTACCGCCGCCCGAATTGATATAGGAGTGCGCAGCCGTGATATGGCGGCAGGAGTTGTCCTCGTCCTTCATGTTGGTCCACCACAAAATGCCGCGGGGATCAAAGTAATGGCAGGACATGACCACGCCGTCGTCGTTGGATTGGAAGAAGCAGCGATTGACGAATACGTGCTGCGCACCCGCCACGCCAAAGCCGTCACCGCTGACGCACTTGACCTCGTGCAAGCGGAGATTGGCAAGATAGACGTTGCGTGAATGGTTGAATTCTGTGTGATAGTTGTTGGAGCGGATGATCTCAAAATCACGGCACTCGCAGTTTTCTACGCGGAAAAACCCGATGGGAATGACGTGAATGCGGTCGGGACAGCCCGAGGCATAGCCCGGCATATCCACGCCCTCCTCGCTGCCCGTGTCCATCATACGGATTGAGCCTTTGCCCGTGATCTTAACGTGGTGCAGATTCGCGCCTTGGATCAAGGGCAGATTGCAAACGTGCAGGCAATGCGTCCAGTTGATACCGGGGATGACGCCGTCGTGTCCATAGGTCACCTCGTAATCGTAATCGCTTGGTAGCTGGGATTGCCACAGCACCGCGCCGTCCTCAAAATGCAGCTCCACCATGGAGCGCATGAGCAGCGAAGTCACGATATAGCGGCGGCCGTAAAGACCGACCGATCCGGGTAGCAGCACGCGTCCGCCACCTGCGGCAGATACGCGGTCAATCGCCTCTTGAATGGCACGCGTGTCGTCGTGTACCGCGTCGCCGTAAGCACCGCAATCGGTGACCGAGAGCGTGTAATCCGGCAGGTCAAAGGGATAAGGATTCCGATCGAAAACCTCGTAGTTTTCAATGTAAAAGCGCTCGCACAGGCAAAGAGGCTCTTGTCCCTTTGCCTCGACAAAGGCAATGAGCTGATAGGAAAGCAGGGTGGTCACGCCGTCGTGCAGAGGGATCCCGTCTATACAAAAGCTCTCTGTCAGGTCGCATTGACCGATCAAGCGCTTGCCGGAGGTACGCTCCAGGCCCGCAGCCGAGGGGGCGTTTGCCATGGTGGTGGCGTAGATGCGGATGCTGCCACCCGCATAAGCCGAAAGCTTCGCGGAATCGGTCTTGCCGCAAACCCTGATCGTTTGAGATTTGGGATCTGCCGTGCAAGAGGTGATTTGCCCTGCATAATCGATCAGCGGCTTTTCCTGCTCAAAGGAATAGCGGTGCAAAATCAGCTCCCCCTTGCCTTGCACGGACAGGGTAAACTGTAAAAGACGACCTTCGCAGGAAGGGGTATCCGAGAGATTGAAATAGTAGGCATGCGGCTGACCGTCACAAATCAGCTTCACGCGCTTGCCGCATTTCTCTGCGTGCTTGGAGGTGGTGTAGTACAGCCACGCCTCTTTGGCATCCGAGTGATTGGTGATGACGGCAAATACCGTGTTGCGGCGGGGCATGAGCATATTATAAGGCGTGCCCGCGCGGTTTGGAAAAAGGGGAGAGGTCAGCTCGGCCTGTCCGTCCAGCGTCAACACCATCGCGCCGCCGCGATCCGCAAGTGTACCGCCCGTGACCGAATAAAAGTGCGATTGTCCGCCCACTTGGCCAAGGTTGTCAAGCGCGTAGCCAAAGGTCAGGGCAATCTCCACCTCGTCGCGCTGCCATACGGGATCGTACGCGCGCACTTCAAGCGTCATGCGCACGGGCACAAAGTCCATATTAAGCGTGGAGAACAGACGCGGTGCCTCGGTCATGTAACAGACAGAGCAGAAGGACTGTCCGTCCGCGCCCCACAGCGTTAGC
This sequence comes from Eubacteriales bacterium, assembly GCA_045594705.1. Taxonomy (GTDB): domain Bacteria; phylum Bacillota; class Clostridia; order Oscillospirales; family CAG-272; genus SVQP01. The sequence continues at coordinate 7,975 of JAZNZB010000086.1, read as the reverse complement.
TTGCAAAGCATGCCCTCGCCCGTGGCTTGCGAGATCATAAAGCCCGAAACCGATGCGAAGCGCGCGCCCCGCTCGGGTGTCAGCAGTACCTCGGTCGGCTCAGCGTCGGCACGCAGCGTCCACGTACCGATGGGCTCGGCCGTCTCATAGATAAAGCGCCCCTGCACGTGGTTTTGCGAGAGCGTCCAGTCTTGCTTGAAGGAATAATCGGTTTGGCGGATCTTTTCGTAGGTATATTTGTCCTTGACAAGATAGCGTGACATAACAGACTCCATTCCGCCGCTCTGCGGCGGCACAAATATTTTTGAAATCAACCCGGGTTGCTCTGCAACAAAAATGGGTTGGGCCCCATTTTTAGGATTGATTTGTGCGTGAAACAGTGAACTTCCGGTCCTGAAGAGCTGAACTTTCACGCCAGACTCCTTTACTTGATAGGATGATTTGATTATACCATACGCCAAAAGAGGTGTCAATGGTTTACGCCTCTCCGATTTTTTAAACTCCGAAATATGCGCAAAAAGTTTTGAATGCATTGACATAGGTATAAAAGTATGATATAATAAATAATTACCAAGAAAGCGAAGGGGAGGGGATTTCATGAGCGCAAAAAACCGCAAGGACGAGCTGGATGCCTTTTGGGATATTGATGGGTTGATGCCTGCCAAGCGACCTGCAATACAGCGTCGCCCGGGGGCGACGGATGCCGTGGAGATCGAGGTGCCAAGTGCCAAGCCGCAAAAGGATACGTCCGACGCCAAGCTCAGCCGCACCGTACCCGCCAAAAGAACCCCTGCGCCCGATGCCCCCATTGAGCCCGAAGCAGTCTTTGACATGCAGAGCGGGCTTGTGCATCGCGTGGTGGTTTACCCCTGGAAATCGGGTTATACCTATTATGAAAAATTCTGCCGTGACGGAGAGTATCTGCGCCGCATCAAGGGCAAGGAAGCACCGCACGTGGGATTTTTCTCGTATATGCCGCAGTACGGTCAGATGACCAAGGCACAGCTGGCCTATTATCTTTGGTGGCGCGAGAATATCATACAGAACAGCATCTACCTGCCCGCGGATTACAGCTATATTCTGCTTAATATGTACGAGCTGATCAACCTGCCCGACGACAATCCGATCAAGGTGCGCGACGCACTCTGCCGCCTTTGGGTGGCGTATCATAAGGATGTGCCCAGGCTTGACCGCTATTTTGCCGAGTGGATCTGCGATTTTTGCCTGTTGCACGGACTTCCCGCACCGGTTGAGCAGCTTGCTCCCATTCGAGACGACGTGCTTGCCGTAGCCACGCTCAAGGAGTTTTATCTGGATTGCGGCGAGGGGGGGGCGCAGGCCTATGCCAAGGCGCTTTTGAGCTTTTGCTGTCAGTATGATTATCGCAAGAGTAAATTTGCACAGGGCGAGAGCAAGGCACTTTACGATCAGATCATCCCGGGCGTGCTGACCTATCTGTTGGAGCAGGGAGGCGCGGGGGCTGAGATTTTGCGCGGCAAGGGCGGCGTGCAGCAAAGCGTGATCACGCGTGACAGCTACGTGGCGGCTTTGTGCTCGCATCGCATCAAAAAGAGGATCGAGGTGCATTATTGCTCGATCTCGCGCTCGCACGAGCTGCGCTTTGCCGTGACCGACATGGTCAAATATACCGAAAACCGTATCCGCGCCCATATGGGCGTCAAGTCGCGCCTGAGCGTGACAACGCTCTCGGATGCGATCAAGCGTGAAATGGACGCATATCTGGATCAATACGTACCAAAAATGAAAAGCCGCGAGCAGGAGCAGACCGAGCAATACGAAAGGCTTTACGATCTGCCCGCTGCGCCCTTGGATCTTTCGCACAGTGCAGAGATCGAGCAGCAGTCCTGGGAGACGACCCGGAAGCTGATCGAAGCATTCGAGGACGCGGAATTGACAGTACAACCCACTTCCGTAGAGGTCGACGGCCCGAAGGATACCACTCCCATATGGTCTGCCACCGTAGGGGCCGACGTCCCCGACGGCCCGCAAGGAGACAACGCATTGGCGGACGCCCTTGCCACTTATCTGCCCTTTATTGCGGCAGCAGCAGAGGGGAATGCTGCTGCGCAAAAGGTAGCTGCGCGAGAGATGGGCAGGATGATCGACGCGGTGGCGGATGAGATCAACGAGATCGCGGCGGAAATATTCGGAGACGTGATCATAGAGGAGGGTGAGGACGGCTACGTCATCATCGAGGATTATAGGGAACAAATATCGTTCCTTTGGAGGAGATAACGAATGGACAATAAAACTCAACAAGTACCAAGACGCGTGCTGGGCGCACTGCTTGCATCTGTTTCAGCGGGTGTTGTACCGCGCTCGGGCGCACCTTATATTGCAATCGGCCGTAAGGACGAGATTGCCGCACTGCTCTCCGACCTTGAGCAGGTCAACGAGGGCGGGGCAGGCATGCGCTTTTTGGTGGGTCGATACGGCAGCGGCAAAAGCTTTTTGTTGCAGCTGATCCGCGGATATGCGCTGGAGCGCGATTTTATCACGGCTGACTGCGATCTTTCACCCGAGCGCCGTCTGTACGGCACGGGAGGCAGCGGGGTGGCGACATACCGAGAGCTGATGAAAAATCTTGCCAGCAAGGCGTCTCCCGACGGCGGTGCTTTGCCCAAGATCATTGCGCGCTGGATCTCTTCCTTGCAAGCAGAGCTTGTATCCGAGGGCTATTCGCCCGATTCTGCCGCGTTTGAGAATGCACTGAACGCGCGCGTCATGCAAAGACTGTCCGAGGTGGAATTTTTAGTGGGTGGCTTTGATTTCGCCCGCGTCATCACGGCATATTACCGCGCGTATATGAGCGGCGGTGAGAATGACCGTGAGATCATGAGTGCCTGCCTGCGCTGGATGCGCGGTGAATTTTCCACCAAGACCGAGGCTAAGGGGGCACTGGGCTTTTCGGTATCGGTCATTATTGACGATGATAACTGGTACGATTTTCTCAAGCTGTGGGCGTCCTTGGTGCGTCTGATGGGCTATCGCGGCCTGGTTGTCTTTATCGATGAGTGCGTCAATCTCTATAAGATCGTGCACCGCGTCAGCCGCGAAAATAACTACGAAAAGATCCTGTCCATGTTCAACGATACGTTGCAGGGCAGAGCACCGGGTCTGGAGATCGTGTTCGGCGGCACGCCGCAATTCTTGGAGGATAGCCGCAGAGGTCTGTTCTCTTACGAGGCGCTGCGCTCCCGTCTGTGCGACAGCCGCTTTACGCCCGACGGATTTAAGAATCTGATCGGCCCCGTGATCAGACTGCGCCGCCTGTCGGACGACGAGCTGTTTGCGCTGATCTCGCGTATCACACAGCTGTACGCACAGTATTATAACATCGAGCCCCGCATTACCAAGGAGCAGCAGGTGGTGTTTTTGCAGACCTGCCTTGCACGTGCAGGGGCGGACAGCATGATCACCCCGCGTGAAATGCTGCGCGACTATATGACTGTGCTCAACGTGCTGATGCAAAATTCCGAGGCAAGCTTTGAGGACATTGTCAAGACTACGAGCGTCGCCGCGTCGCCCCGCACTGTAGGGACCGGCGTCCCCGACGGTCCGTCCGGCGATCCCGACGGTCCGTCCGGCGATCCCGCACGCAAATTCACCCCCGACGATCTGGATTTTTGAGGGTAGCGTATGACCAGAGCAGACGAGATTTTTGAAAGATTTCCCGATTTTATCAGGGAATTCATCTATAATAACACCTGGGAGTCGCTGCGCCCCGTGCAGATGGCGGCCGCGCACACCCTGTTTGAGACCGATCACAACCTGCTGCTGACCTCATCCACGGCCAGCGGCAAGACCGAGGCTGTGTTCTTTCCCATTCTGACCGAGCTTTGGGATCATCCGAGCAGCAGCATCGGGGTGATTTACGTCGCGCCGCTCAAGAGCCTGATCAACGACCAGTTTTTCCGCATTGAGCAGCTGTTGGATCAAAGTGGCATACCCGTTACGCATTGGCACGGCGACGTTGCAGCCTCGCATAAGCGCAAGCTGCTGGAAAATCCCAAGGGAGTTTTGCAGATCACACCCGAATCGCTGGAGGCTATGCTGATAGGACGCTCCAACGACATTCCGCGCCTGTTTGGGGATCTGAGATACGTGGTTATCGACGAGATCCATACGCTCACGGGCACAGATCGAGGCAACCAGATCCGCTGCCAGCTGGAAAGGATCACCCATCTGATCGGGCACGACGTGCGCCGCGTGGGTCTTTCGGCCACCATCGGTGACCCCGAGGGGGCGGCCGCATGGCTGGGTGAGGGCACGGGCAAGGAGACTGACGTGCCGCACTTTGACGAGGGAAAGATCCGCTGGAGACTTGGCATGGAGCACTTTTACGTGCAAAATCCCAAGGCCACGCAGAGCAAGGACGAATCCGAGAAGGAGGGCGAGGAGCTTGCCGAGCAGTCCGCCATGCTGGATGCGGGATTTGAATATATGTATGACTGCGTCAGCACCAAAAAATCCCTGGTATTTTCCAATTCCAGGGAGGAGACCGAGTATTTGTGTGCGACCTTTCGTCAGATCGCGCGTGCAAGAGGTGACCGCGACGTATTCCTGATCCACCACGGCAACCTTTCCGCATCACTGCGTGAGGAGGCCGAGCTCAAGATGAAAAACGAAGAGGAGTTTGCCGTCACCTGCGCCACCGTGACCATGGAGCTGGGCATTGATATCGGCAGACTTGAGCGCGTGCTGCAAAATCAAGCTCCCAATACAGTCACAGGCTTTTTGCAGCGTCTTGGCCGTTCGGGCAGACGCGGACAGCCGCCCGAGATGATGATGGTGTTCCGCGAGGAGGACCCTCTGCCCAACACGCCGCTGCCGCAGCTGATCCCGTGGGAGCTTTTGCGCGGCATTGCCATTGTGCAGTTATATATCGAGGAACGCTTTATTGAGCCGCCTATGCGGAAAAAGCTGCCGTATTCGCTCTTGTTCCACCAAACGCTGAGCATTCTTGCAGCCGAGGGTGAGCTGACGCCCGCCGCGCTTGCCGCCAAGGTGCTTTCTCTGCCGCCCTTTGCAGGCGTGCGCAAAGAGGACTATAAGGTGCTCATGATCTCCATGCTCAACAACGATTTCTTGGAAATGACCGAGGAAAAGGGCTTGATCGTGGGGCTTGCGGGTGAAAGACTACTCAAAAGCTTCCGCTTTTACGCTGTGTTCAAGGACAGTGAGGATTATACCGTGCGTTGCGGATCGGACGAGATCGGAACCATCACCACGCCGCCCCCCGTGGGTGACCGTTTCGCGTTGGCGGGACGCGTTTGGGAGGTTGAGGAGCTGGATATCTCGCGCAAGCTGATCTACGTCAAGGCGGTGGAGGGCAAGATGGAGATCTCCTGGCCGGGTGATTTCGGCGAAATTCACACAAAAATTTTGGAGAGAATGAAGCAGGTGCTCATGGAGGATACGGTGTATCCGTACCTCAAGGAGAACGCCCGCGCGCGTCTGGATATGGCGCGCCACGTGGCACACAATACAGGCATGCACGAGCATTCGCTCATCCATCTGGGCGGTTACAGCTGGTGCTTGTTCCCCTGGCTTGGTACGCGCGCCTTCCGCACGCTGCGCCGCCTGCTCAAAAAGCACGCAAAGCAGCTTGGTATCTCGGGCATTGAATTTGAGGGCTGCTATTATATCACCTTCAAAATGGAGAGCGGCGGCGATTTTGCACTGATCCGCGAGCTCTGCCGCATTGCAGAGCAGGGCATTGATTGTCAGAGCCTTGTGGAGGCGGGAGAGCTGCCCGTGTTTGAAAAATACGACGACTACGTACCGGGGGAGCTTTTGCGCCAGGCTTATGCCACGGACAGACTGACCGCGCCCTTGGTTGAAAAGCGCGTGCACGATATTTTCTGCGAATATTGAATGACGGGAGCCGAATCAACCTGATTCGGTTCCCATTTTTTGCACGTAATCGATCAGCAGCACGCCGCCCGTCAGCACCACAAGCCCTGCAAGGATATGCTCAATGGCGGGTATGTAAACACTGCCGATCAGATTTGGGTTTTGCGTGATCGCCATATCCACCCGAACGGCCGTGTCGCATGCAGCCAGTGCAAGCAGCGAAAGACCCAAGATTGCCGTGTAAAAGGCGGGAGGACAAAGCGAAAACGTGCGTCGCGCATGGATCGATCTTCTCATATTTCACCTCTTTTTGATCGTTTCTGCTACGATTATACCATCATTATACCGATGTTTCTACAGGATTCTTGCGGATTTACAGGGGAACATCGGAAAAAAAGCGCAAAATATGGAAAAATATCGTAAAAAAACAAGAAAAAACACAATATCTTGTGTCAATCCTCTTTACAAATCCGATAAAGTGTGTTATACTTGTCACAGATAAAAATTCTGTTTTTTTCGGAGGAATAATTGCGATATGAATTGTCCCGCATGCGGATTTGCTGAGAGCAAGGTGGTTGATTCCAGACCTGTGAATGACGGCGCAAGCATTCGCCGCAGACGTGAGTGTTTGCAATGCCAGAAGCGCTTTACCACGTTTGAGGTGATGGAGTCGGTGCAGATATTTGTCATTAAAAAGAACGGTGAAAAGCAGCTCTTTGATAAATCCAAGCTGCTTGTCGGCGTGCTCAAGGCAACACAAAAGCGTCCTGTCAATGCTGAGGAAATTGTCAATCAGATCGAGCAGGAGCTGCAGAATACGCTTCGCCATGAAATTCCCTCGCAGGAGCTTGGCGAGATGGTCATGGACGTCCTACGTGAAAAGGACGAGGTAGCCTACGTGCGCTTTGCCTCGGTTTACCGCGAGTTTAATGACATTGACACCTTTATGTCCGAGCTCAAGTCGCTCAAAAAGCGCCAATCCAAGAAAAAAGCAGATTAATCTCCAAAAAATGCCGAACCCCGATAAGCTTCGGCATTTTTGTTATAAAAGGCTTGCAAACCGAAATATTTCGCGTATCATGAAAGCGGTGATGCGAAGGGGAGGAAAGCGTATGGCAGCTGTCAGAATTTCAAAAATGAGAAAAACGTATCTCGTGCGATTTGGCTTTCGTTGCCTTGTGCTTGTCGCACTGATCGTGCTGTGCATCTGCAGACCGGAAACCGCAGATATCATAGAGGGAACTGCAGTGTTAGCCGAATTTCACCCGGCGCACCTGTTCCTGTATGCTTTGTGGGGCGTTTGGATGTTTGATATGATCTTTCAGATCGTGCCCGGCAAGCGGCTGTTTGCCATGGGCTCGCAAAAGGTCTTTGGCCGCAACTACAGCCCCTGTCAATCTTGTCCTGACGTGGACCGTAAGGCCTTGCGCAAAAGATATACCAAGGAGGGCTTGAAGGTCTGGTGCTTCTGGGGACCCTTGACGCTGGCGTTTGCGCTTGTGTGGTTCTTGTGGCTCAAGCCCATGGGTGCTTATTGGTTTCCGCTTTTGTTTGCGGGCGTGTTTTACGTGTGTGATCTGATCTGCGTGCTGTTCTGGTGTCCTTTTCGCGTGTGGATGATGAAAAACCGCTGCTGCACCACCTGCCGCATCTTCAACTGGGATCACTTTATGATGTTTACGCCGTTTTTGTTCGTGCCGGGCATCTATACCTGGAGCTTAGCCGGGCTTGCGACCGTCATTTACGTCATTTGGGAAATCCAGGTCTACACTCACTCCGAACGCTTTACGGACGCATACAATCAAACGCTCAAATGCAAGAATTGCACCGACCGCCTGTGCGGGAGGTTTTGAGCATTAAGGACAGCCATATCGGGCTGCTGAATTAGCGAAAAAAACGAAAGCAGAAGTCATTTTGATGAAGGCTTCTGCTTTCAGCTTTTATGATGCGCAACCCTGCCCGTGTCATCCTGAGCGGAGCGAATATTTCACTGCGGAGCAGTGAAATGAAGCGAAGTCGAACTGCGCAGCAGCACCTTTCGAAAAGCGGTTTGACCGCTTTTCGGAAGGTGGGATCTACGGGCGATGAACGTGTCCCT